>JBBQGZ010000140.1:0-5837 GCA_038323535.1 Caulobacterales bacterium | reverse complement strand
GGGCCGCAGCTTCCCAGCACCGCTCCGGTGAAGCCGGCGTTCAGGATCTTGCCGGCGCCCGGGCCGGTGGCCTTGACCCTCCAGGGCAGGCCCGTCGCCGCGGTGTTGGCGCAGGCGGAATCGGCGCCGCTGAAGACCAGGCTGTCGATGAAGGCCTTGCCCCTCTTGGTGGTGTGGCCCTTGACCGACTCATTGCATTGTATGGTGGTCTGCGCGTCCGCGCTGGTCAGGAAACCCGAGCCGTTGGCGAAGAAGCTCGTCTTGGTCGGCGCAAAGGAAAAAGCGGCGGCGGGACCGGTCGCCGCGAAGCTGGCCAGGCCGGCCGCGAGAGTGCACGCCAGGACTTTCATGGTGATCTTTCCTCCCAGGGGACGGATGTTGTTTTCTCCCCAGGCACGATAGCACGATTTACGGGTGGGCGATGAGGGATGAAAGTGAGCGGGCGGCGATGATCGTGATCGGGCTCACCGGCTCCATCGGCATGGGCAAGTCGGCCACGGCGGCTCTGTTCGCCGAAGCCGGGGCGGCGGCCTATGACGCCGACGCCGAGGTTCGCCGGCTGTATGAGCGCGGCGGCGCGGCGGTCGCGGCGGTGGAGGCGGCCTTCCCGGGCGTGGTTCGCGAGGGGGCGGTCGACCGCGCCCTCCTGGGCGGGCGGGTCCTGGGCGACCCCGAAGCCCTCGCGCGGCTGAACGCCATCGTCTGGCCGATGATGGGAGCGGCGCGCGCGGCTTTCCTCGCCGAGGCGGAGGCCTCCGGAGCGCCGTTCGCGGTGCTGGACATCCCGTTGCTGCTGGAGACCGCCGGCGAGCGGTCGGTCGACGTGGTGGTGGTCGCCAGCGCGCCGGCTAAGGTCCAGCGGGCGCGGGCCCTGGCCCGGCCGGGCATGAGCGGCGCCAAGTTCGAGGCGATCCTGGCCGCCCAGATGGCGGACGCGGACAAGCGCGCCCGCGCCGACTATGTGGTCGACACCAGCCGCGGCCTGGACGACGCGCGGGCCCAGGTCACGGCCATCCTCTCAGGCTTGCGCGGGCGCCCGAAGCAGGGGCATTGATCCGTATGGCGCGCGAAATCGTCCTGGACACCGAAACCACTGGCCTCGATCCCCGGACCGGGCACCGCATCATCGAAATCGCCTGCGTCGAGCTCGACGACCTCTCCCCCACCGGCCGGCGCTTCCACTGCTACGTCGATCCGGAGCGGGAGATCGACCCGGACGCCGAGCGGGTGCACGGCATCTCCCGCGCGTTCCTCGCCGGCAAGCCGCGCTTCGCCCACCCCGAGGTGGCCCATGCCTTCCTGGCCTTCGTCGGCGAGGACGCCGTGGTCGCCCACAACGCCGGCTTCGACCGCGGCTTCATCAATCACGAACTGGCCCTGGCCGGACATCCGACCCTGGACGAGGGGCGCTGGGTCGACACCCTGGGCCTCGCCCAGGCCCGGTTCCCGGGGATGTCCAATTCGCTGGACGCGCTTTGCAAGCGCTACCGCATCTCCCTGGCCGAGCGCGAAAAGCACGGCGCCCTGGTGGACGCCAAGCTCCTGGCCCAAATCTATCTCGAACTGCGCGGCGGGCGCGAGCGGGCCCTGGACCTGGAGGCGGCGGCGGCCAGCGGGGTCGGCTCGATGGTCGCCCAGGCCGCCTACGGCCCCCGCCCCCGCCCCCTCGCCCCGCGGCTTACGGAGGCCGAAAGAGCGGCGCACGAAGCCTTTGTCGCCGGCGAACTGACGAACGCCCTGTGGCTGGCGTTCGCCCCTCTCCCGCTGCACAGGTGACCTAAAGCAAGACCGCGCCCGGAGACCCGCCGAGCGCGGGACCGCTCGGCGCCAGAACGGAATGTGGCTAGATATCATCGCGCGGCGGGAGGATGGTAACGGCTACGTCCCAAGCTCACCGCGTACGCCGATTGCGGCTGCGGGCAGGGCACGTTCGGTCGCGGCTTGATGCGAATCAGTCATGAAAACACCACTTGCCGCGCTGCTGGTAATTTTGCTTCCCTACTTATCGAACTCCGCGGGAGCGGCCGAGATCGATCATGTCATCATTGCCGTCCCCGCGCTCGACGCCGCGGCGGTTGCGTTGACCCGGGCCACCGGCACGCGGACCGCGTTCGGTGGAACCCACGTAAGCGGGGGCACCGCCAACCGACTCGCGGCGCTGGGGCCCAAGCTGTACCTTGAGCTGCTGGGTCCCGCTCCCGGGGCGCCGCCCGTCGGGTACGGCGCGGAGCTGGCCAGGCTGGAAGCGCCGAAGCCTGACGGCTTCGCCATCAGGGTCAAAGACGCCGAGGCCGCCGCCGTGGGCCTGCGCCGCGCGGGCTTCAAGGTCAGCAAGGTCGATGCGGGCGGGCGGACTACGCCCGAAGGCCAAGTTCTGCGCTGGAAGACTTTCGAGGTAATCGAGCCCGAGTTCTGCGGTTTCATTCCGTTCTTCGTCGAATGGGAAGCGGGCGCCCCACATCCCTCGACCGTGGCTCCTGGCGGCGCCACTCTACGCGGCCTGCGAGCGTTCCATCAACGGGCCGTCGAGCTAACCCGTCTTTACGCGGCGCTGGGCGTTCCCCTGCGCGCAACCCTGGGGCCAGCGCGGCTAAAGATCATCATCCGAGGCCCGGGCGGCACGGCGGTATATTCAGGTGTCCCCTCCTGCCCCACCTGATCGGCGGAGGCCTGCGTAAGGAGGTGGCGCGGCGCGCCTTCATGATAGGATGATAGGTGACAGGCTCCTGTCCCCATTTTCCCGGGCGATTGAGGCGCGGCGATCCCGGCATCTCCCATGTCCAACGTTGACGGTCGCCCGTCGGCCAGCCAATCTCTTTCACGGGCCTGGTGAACGGCCCCGCGCCGAACGTCGGGACCGGCCGGCAAACTGGAGGGAGCGGGATGGCTGTTTGGTCGATCGATGGCAGCGTCGAGGCGGTCCAACCTAGGCGGACTAGGGGAAAGTATACCTTCTACGACAGTGTCCGTTTCAAACAGCGCGACGGGGTGGAACAGACGGTGACGAAGGTCTCGGCGGCGGGCGACGTCGCCAAGGCGCTCCAGCCTGGGGCGACAGGCCGCTTCTACCTTTCCAGAATGGTCGACCAGCGGGGCATTCACGGAATGCGACTGGACAATGGCGTGACCGCCTATGCTCCCTTTCACAACTTCGAGACTATCTTGCTGATCGCCGTCGGGGGCGGCTTCGCCATGCTGCTCATCGGGCTCAGCGGCCTTTCGGGCTTCATGATCACTCCCGTCGTTTTCGGGGGCATGGCCGCGCTGGCCTATGTCTTCTTCCGCCGAGCACGCATGGAGGGCCGCCGACAGTATGATGAGGATGCGATCGGTGCGACTTCCGCCCCGAGGCGGGACTCCTGACGGCCTCGCCAGCGCCTTCAAGCGACCAGGCGGGCTTCGCCCGATATCTCGCGCCCCATCCAGATCGGCCGCGGCGCTTTTCAGTCGAGCGTTTCGTCCGCGCGGCGGGCGGCCCGATTGACACGGCGGCGGTCGGCGTGCCCCTTCGTCGCGGGGGGATGGAGCCGAACGCGCCGGTTTCCCCACGGCGGGACGAGGCTCGGGAGGACATCATGACGACCATCAGCTGGAAAGTGGACGCCGACGGCAGTTGGGGGAACGCCGGCAATTGGGACCTGGGCCGGCTGCCCAATTCCGGCGACGACGCGGTGATCGACACCGCCCATTTCCACACGGTGACCCACATCTCGGGCACGCATACCGTCCACGGCCTCGCGGTCGGCAACGATGATTTCGTGGTCTCGGGCGGGTTGCTGATCATCGACGCCACCGCGAGCTTCGCCAAGGGGCTGACGGTGTCGGGCGGCAACTTGGCCCTGAAGGGCCCCGCCGCGACGGGCAGTTTCGACCAGGCCGGCGGCACGGTGTCCGGCGTGGGGACCTTGAGGGTGACCGGCGCGGCGAACTTCACCTCGACGCTTCTGCAGACCAGCGCCGGCAGGACGGTGCTCGAGGGCGCCTCCAACTTAAGCGTCAGCACATTCGCCGTGGATGGCGACCGCATCCTGGAGAACAAGGGCGTGCTCACCCTGACGTCGGGGGCGATAAGGCTGGGCGAAAACCCCTTCGGCCTGACCCAGGGCGGCGGGGTGTTGAAGAACGACGCCGGCGGGGTCATCAACATCCAGAACACCTCCGCCATCGTCGCCCATAACGGCGCCACCGGCTTCGTCAACGCCGGCACGCTGCAAAAGACGGTCGGGATCTTAAGGGCGTTCATCGATGCCGTCTCGACCAACACCGGCGCAGTGTCGGTGCAGGTCGGAACGCTGACGTTCGAACGCGCCTTCACCAACACCGGCACGGTGTCCGCGCAGGGCGGAAGCCTGGAGATCGACGGCGCCTTCACCAACAGCGGGGCTGGCGCCCTATCGGTCGCCTCGGGCGCGACCCTGGAGCTGTTCGGGGGCGGATCCGCCGGCGCCGCCGCCTTCACCGTGGCCTCGGGCGGGACCCTCAAGTTTGACGGCCCCAACGTCTTTCTGCTCGGCGCGGGAACTATCGGCGGCACGACCACGCTGAGGGGGTCCGGCGGCCTGGACATCGGCGCCGTCACCAAGCTGGGCGCCTTCAGCCAGGACGGCGGCATGGTGTCGGGCGCCGGGACCTTGACGGTGACCGGCCCGGCGACCTTCTTCGACGCGCTGCATACCGGCGCGGGCGTGACGGTGCTTTTGGGCGCCTCGACCTTGGCCGACGGGTTCTTTCTCGACGCAGGCCGTATCCTCGAGAACAAGGGCGCGATCACCTTGGTGGCGAGTCAAAGTATCGAGCTTGGCTCCAACCCCTTCGGCGCCGATCTGGGGGGCGGGACCTTGAAGAACGACGCCGGGGGTGTCATCGATCTCCAGGGCGCCAACCAGATTGTCGCCGTCTCGGGCGTCACCAGCTTCATCAACGCCGGTACGCTCACCAAAACCGTGGGGGCCGAGACGGCGGTCATCGACGTGACCTTCACCGACAGCGGCACGGTGAGGATCGACGGCGGAGTCCTGCAGTTCAAAGGCGTGGGCGACAGCTTCACCGGCCTGGTGAGCGGGTCCGGAACCCTCGCCTTCGTGGGCGGCACACACGCCCTGAACAAGGGCGCCAGCCTCACGGTCGCCCGCTGGTCGCTTTTGTCCGGAGCGACGGCGAGCCTCAACGAAGACCTCGGCTATGCCGGCGTCTTCACCCAGGGCGCGGGCACGACCCTGACCGTCGCCGGCGGAGACAAGCTGTCCCTGACCGGTCAGTCGAGCCTCGCCGGGACGGTGAACGGGGCCGGAACGGTCAGGCTTTCCTTAGGGACGCTGACCGGCTTGACCCTCGGCGGCACGGCCACCCTGAACGATGTCGGCGCGGTGGATCAGGCCGACGACATCACCATCGGCGACACCGGCTCGACCGGCGCCACCCTTATCATCGCGGCGGGCGCCACCTACACGATGATCAACGACAGCGACATCGCGCGCGGCAATTCGAGCCAGTCGACCATCCAGAACAGTGGCCTGCTGATCAAGTCGGGGGGGACGGCGACCAGCGTGATCGGGGTCCAGGTCACCGACACCGGGGCCATCGAGGCGGCCAGCGGCACGCTCGATTTCACCCGCGCGATCAAGGGCGGCGGAACGATGGAGGTGGACGCCGGCGCGACCCTGGAGGTCGACGCCTCGGCGTCGGCGGGACTCGATGTGACCTTCAACGGCAAGAACGCCACACTGGCGCTTGGCGATCCGGCCAAGTTCGCCGCCACCATCCACGGCTTCGACCCCGGCGACACCATCGACCTCCTGGGGATCAAGGCGACCGCCGCCAAGCTGGGCCCTGGCGAT
>JBBQGZ010000139.1:0-5896 GCA_038323535.1 Caulobacterales bacterium | reverse complement strand
CATCACCGCCGTCTCGGCCAAGAAGCAGCGGGAGCTGGCTCAGGCGATCAAGCGCGCGCGTTTCCTGGCCCTGTTGCCCTACGTCGTGAATTAGGGGGAGCGGCCAGCCATGAAAGTCATTCTGCTCGAACGCGTGGAGCGGCTGGGCGCCTTGGGCGACGTTGTCGCGGTGAAGGACGGGTTCGCCCGCAACTTCCTCTTGCCGCGCGCCAAGGCCCTGCGCGCCAACGCCGCCAATCTGAAGGTCTTCGAGGGCCAGAGGGTGGAGATCGAGTCGCGCAACGCCAAGGCGCGCGACGTGGCCGCCAAATCGGGCGAAAAGCTGGATGGGACCTCCTATGTGATGATCCGCCAGGCCGGCGAGACCGGGCAACTCTATGGCTCGGTCTCCGGCCGCGACGTGGCCGACGCGGTGAACGCCGAGGGCGGCAAGATCGATCGGGCGATGGTGGTGCTGGACAAGCCGATCAAGACCCTGGGCGTCCATCCGGTGAAGATCCGGTTGCACGCCGAGGTGGTGCTGACCGTCAACATCAACATCGCCCGCAGCGCCGACGAGGCCGAGCGCCAGGCGCGCGGGGAGAATGTCATCACCTCCCAGTTTGAGGAAGACCGGGCCTCGGACGCCAAGTCCGCCGCCGACATGGTCGAAGGTGGCGCCGGGCGCCAGGAAAACCTCGGGCGCGAAGACTAAAGGCGCCCGCGCCCGTGGGCGGGACGGGTGTCTGACACCTCGTTCCATCCACAGGCGAAACATTCCTGTGGGAAGACGTGATTCTCCGCCTGCCGGGCGGCCCCTTTGAGCTATCTGTAACCGATGGCTTTGGCGCCCCTCCTCGACCTGCGCGCACCCGAAGCGGCGCCGGAGATCACCCACGCCCCCTCTAACATCGAGGCCGAACAGGCCCTGCTGGGGGTGCTTCTCTATGACAATGGCGCCTATGAGCGCCTGAGCGATCATCTGCGGCCGGGGCACTTCTTCGAACCCTTCCACGGGCGCCTGTTCAGCGCCATCCAGGGCCACATCCGCCGCGGCCAGCTGGCCGAACCGATCCTCCTGGCGGAGGAATTCCAGCGCGATCCGGCCTTCGAAGCGCTGGGGGGGGTGCGCTATCTGGCCGACCTGGTGGACCGCGCGCCCCCGGCCGCCAACGCCGCCGACTATGCCCGAGTCACCTATGACCTGGCCCTCCGCCGCGACCTGATCCGCATCGGCGGGGAGATCGCCGCCAGCGCCCAGGCCGGCGATCCGGAGATGTCGGGCCGCGAACAGATCGAGGCGGCGGAACAGCAACTCTACACCCTGGCCGAAACCGGCGCCGTTTCCAGCGGGCTGGTCGGATTCGCCGACGCCCTGTCGGGCGCCGTTGAGATGGCCGCCGAGGCCTATAACCGCGAGGGGGGCCTCTCGGGCCTCGCCACCGGCCTCACCGACCTCGACCAGAAGCTGGGTGGCCTGCACGCCTCCGACCTGATCATCGTCGCGGCCCGCCCGTCCATGGGCAAGACCTCCCTGGCCACCAACATCGCCTTCAACGTGGCCCGGAACTATGCCTATGAGGTCCATCCCGATGGAACGCGCCGGACGGTGAACGGCGGGGTGGTGGCCTTCTTTTCCCTGGAAATGTCCGCCGAGCAACTGGCCATGCGGCTCCTGGCCGAGGTGACCGAAGTGCCCTCGGACAAAATCCGCAAGGGCGAGATCACCGCCAGCGAGTTCGGCCGCATCCGCGACGCCGCCGGCGAGATCCAGGCCTCGCCGCTCTTTATCGACGACACCGGCGGGATTTCCATCGCCAAGCTGGCGGCCAGGGCGCGGCGGCTGAAGCGCACCGCCGGGCTCGACCTGATCGTGGTCGACTACCTCCAGCTGGTCACCGCCAACGACACCGGGCGGATCGAGAACCGAGTTCAGGAGGTCAGCCAGATCACCCAGGGCCTCAAGTCCCTGGCCAAGGAGCTGTCGGTGCCGATCATCGCCGCCGCCCAACTCTCGCGCCAAGTGGAGAACCGCGAGGACAAGAAGCCCCAGCTCGCCGATTTGCGGGAATCCGGCTCCATCGAGCAGGACGCCGACGTGGTGATGTTCATCTATCGCGAGGCCTATTACCTGGGCCGCGCCGAGCCCAAGGAAGGGTCGCAAGAGCATTTGGCCTGGCAGGAAAAGCTCGACCCGATCCGCAACCTCGCCGAAATCATCATAGGCAAACAGCGCCACGGCCCGATCGGCGTGGTCCGCTTGCACTACAACGAGGACCTGACCAAATTCAGCAATCACGCCCGGGAGGGGCGGTTCGAGGTGCGGTGAGTTCCCCGGAGCGCGGGCGTCTCGCCCGCGACTTCTCCTTGGCGGACGGGACGTCCGCCCTCCAGCCCTACCCCTTCGCAAGCCCCTCCAGCCGGTCCGGCCCCACGGCGGCGACGGCGGCCTTGAGGTCGTCGATGCTGGTTCCGGAACCTTCGGCGTTGACCATGAAACGGTCGGCGACCAGGACGCCGTACTTGCCGCTCTTGGACTCGCGATTCCATTCCTCGGTGGTCATCCGGCCGTTGACCTTCCCGACCTTCTCGTAGCCGCTGGCCGTCTCCTTGCTGCTCGTGACGCCCATGGCGCCGGCGATTCCGGCGAAGGCGCCCATGGCCGAAAGGTCGGTGACGGTCAGGGTGATGCGCGCGCCGTCCTTGCCGTAGACCGCTTCGGCGTTCGAGCCCGACACGCCGCCCGCCCCGGCCGTCTGGGCCGAAAGTTCGGTGCGCGGCAGGCCGGCGACCGCTTCGGGCAGGAAAGCCTTGAGCTTCTCGGGATCGACGGCAGTGACGGCCCTTCCGTTGGCCTGCCTGGACTCCAGCGCTTTGGCCGAAACCGCGGCGGCGCCCGCCGCGGCTTGCAGCCTCGCGATATCGAGGTTCGTCCCGTTCACCCGGATCGAGCCGTTGTGGGCCACCGAATAGCCCCCGGCCGCCATCCCCCCGAACAGGGCCATTCCGGCCACCGACGCGACCACCACGCCGACGACAATGTAAAGGACGATGGCCGCCAGGATCGTCACGATGGTGTAGCCGAGCGCCTTGGCTTGAGGGGCCTTCATCAGCCTGGGCAGGCCCAGATAGAGAAGATAGAGCCCATAGAGCGCGCAGAGGCCGGCGATGATGCCGAGTGGCGGAAACAGAAGGAATATTCCGGCCACCCAGCCGGCGGTCGACGAATAGACCGCCACCTTGAGCGCCTGTGTCCGATCCTTCTGGCCGTCGAAGCTCGGCGCGAGGGCGTCGATGATGAACCCCAGAACGAAGACCGAGAGGAGCGCCAGCAGATAGCCGATGAGGGCGCCGACGATCGAACCCACCAGCGGTGGGTGATAGCTGACGCCAAAGGCCCCGAAGCCGAACACCTGCCGTCCGATGAGCCCCGCCACCGCCGGAATCGCCGCCAGGATGCAGGCGTAGCCCGTGAACAGACCCAGGGCCGTCGCCGGCTCGGTGTCGATGACGTCCCATTCCGCCGCCGGTTTCAGCAAGATGCCCTGAACGCGCGCGACCAAGCCGGCGCTTTTGGGTCCTTCGACAACCGTCATATCAAGCCTCCCCTTTTTAGAATCGCAAATCTGATGCCGGACGCTAGCCCAATCCGCCGCCTCTGGCGAGACGGCGCGGCGCGAACCACATGAGGCGCCCGGGGCAGCGTCGCGCTAAGCTCTGGGACAGCCTTTCGAATCGGGAACGCCATGGCCCGCGACGGCGCCATCCATGCCTGCCAGTCCTGCGGCGCGGTCCATGCCAAATGGGCCGGCCAATGCGCCGCGTGCGGGGCCTGGAACAGCTTGGCCGAGGAGGTCGTGACCCGTCCGCCCGGCGCCCTGGCCCCGACGCGCGGGGGCAAGCCGCGGGGCTTGGCGTTCGAAGGCCTGGAGGCCCACTCGCCCGCCCCGCCCCGGATCGTCACCGGAGTGGAGGAGTTCGACCGGGTATGCGGCGGCGGCGTCGTGCCCGGCTCGGCGATTCTCCTCGCCGGCGATCCCGGCGTCGGCAAATCGACGCTGCTGCTTCAGGTCTGCGCCCAGGCCGCGATGCGCGGCGCGACCTGCGCCTACATCTCCGGCGAGGAGGCCGTCGAGCAGATTCGCGCCCGGGCCCATCGCATGGGGCTGGCCGAGGCGCCCATCAGGCTCGCCGCCGAAACCGCGCTCCGCGACATCGTCGACGCCCTCAAGCGCGAGGCCCTCGATTTGGTGGTCATCGACTCGGTCCAGACCCTGTGGAGCGACGCGCATGAAGCCGGGCCCGGCTCGGTCACCCAGGTGCGGGCCTGCGTCGGCGAATTGGTGCGCCTGGCCAAGCGGCGTGGCGTCGGCGTCCTTATGGTCGGCCACGTCACCAAGGACGGCCAGATCGCCGGCCCCAGGGTGGTGGAGCACATGGTCGACGCGGTGCTCTCCTTCGAGGGTGAGCGCGGTTATCCCTTCCGGATTCTGCGCGGCGCCAAGAACCGCTTCGGCGCCACCGACGAGATCGGCGTCTTCGAGATGGGCGACGCGGGCCTGGCCGAGGTCAGGAATCCCTCGGCCCTGTTCCTCAACGAGGGCGGCGAGCGCTCGGCGGGGGCGGCGGTGTTCGCGGGCATCGAAGGCTCCCGGCCGGTGCTGGTGGAGTTCCAGGCCCTGGTGGCCCCGTCCGTGTACGGTACGCCGCGCCGGGCCGTGGTCGGCTGGGACAGCGGGCGCCTGGCCATGGTCATGGCGGTGCTCGAGGCGCGTTGCGGCCTTGGTTTTGCCGCGCGTGACGTCTATTTGAACGTCGCTGGCGGCTTGCGCATCAGCGAGCCGGCGGCGGATCTGGCGGCGGCGGCGGCCCTGGCGTCTTCGGCGCTGGACGCCGCGCTGCCGCAGGATTGCGTGGTCTTCGGCGAGATCAGCCTTTCGGGCGATGTGCGCCCGGTCAGCCGAATGGAGATGCGCCTGAAGGAAGCGGCCAAACTGGGCTTCCGCCGCGCCCTCGTTCCCAGCGCCCCCGACGGGGCGTCGGGGGTGGCGCTGACGCGCGTCACACGCCTGGCCGAGGCCATGGCGCACATCGGCGATGGGACTTGGGACATGGTCGCGCCTTGACCCTCTTCGACATCCTCGCCGGCTCGGTGTTCCTGATATCGGGCGTGGTGGGTTTCGCGCGCGGAGCGACGCGGGAGGTGACCACGGTGATCGCCTTCGTGATCGCCGCCGTGATCGCCGTCTTCAGCCTGAGGGTGACGGCGCCGCTCGCCCACCACCTCATCGCCACGATCTGGCTGGCCAACACCGCCGCCATCCTCGTCGCCTTCGTGGTCGCCTACATCCTCCTTCGCATGGTCGCGGGCGCACTTCACCGCGGCGTACGCCAGACGGTCCTCTCGGGCTTCGATCGCGCGCTGGGCTTCGCTATCGGCCTGGTGCGCGCCCTGGTGGTGGTCGGCGCCTTCGCCCTGATCCTGGGCGCCGCGACGCCGCCCGAACGGATGCCGGCCTGGATCACCCAGGCCAAGCTCTATCCCCTGGCCAACGCCGCTGGCGGCGCGCTACGCGCCTTCGCCCCCCAAGGGATCAAGGTCGCCCACGATGTCGCCCCGGTGGTGGAACAGGTGGTGACCGGCGCCCCGGCGGCGCCGAGCCCGTCCGGCCCCCCGCCGGCCGCGCGCGGGAGTGGCTACAACGCCGACCAGCGCAAGGCCCTCGACGACCTGGTGGAGAAAAGCCGGTGAGCCCGATGGATTGCGATCGCCCTGTCGATGCCGACGACGACCAGCTTCGCCTGGAATGCGGCGTATTCGGTGTCTTCGGAACCCCCGGCGCGGCCGGCGTAACGGCCCTGGGCCTGCACGCGTTGCAGCATCGTGGCCAGGAGGCGTGCGGCATCGCGGCCTTCG
>JBBQGZ010000138.1:0-5899 GCA_038323535.1 Caulobacterales bacterium | reverse complement strand
GCCTGGATCATCGCCAAGCTCGGGGGCTGGGACGGCTATCCCAACTCCAAACCCCCCGGCCCAATCACATTCCGCCACGGCCTAGCCTACTTCCACTCCCTCGCCCACGGCTGGAGACTGAGAGATGTGTGAATCGCCTAGATGCAAACGGGAGGGAGGCAGGATGTTGCGCAGGCTTGCCCCGCTGGCCTAGGGTCGTGGGCGACGCCGACAGGGAACCCGCGCCCATGAAGTTCACCTGGTTCAACCTGATGCCGTGGCCCTATCTGCCGGACGACTTTCGCCAGAAGAACCGGTCGGTGTGGGTGGATATCGACCAGCGGCTGTTCGACCCGGCCAAGAGCCACGAAGTCTACAACACCTATATGGACCTCTTGGAATACGCCGACACCCTGGGGTTCGACGGCGTGGGGGTGAACGAGCACCACCAGAACGGTTACGGCATCATGCCCTCGCCCAATCTGATCGCCGCGGCGCTCGCCCGCCGGACCAAGGACGCGGCCATCGTGGTGCTGGGCAATTCCATCGCCCTCTACAACCCCCCGGTGCGCGTGGCCGAGGAATTCGCCATGCTCGACTGCATTTCCGGCGGCCGCCTGGTGGCCGGCTTCCCCGTCGGCACCTCGATGGACACCAACTATTGCTACGGCCAGATCCCGGCCCTGACGCGGGAAAAATACGCCGAGGCGCACGATCTGATCATCAAGGCGTGGACCACGCGCGATCCCTTCGCCTTCAACGGGCGCTACACCAAGCTTCGGCGAGTGAACCTCTGGCCGCGGCCCATCCAGCAGCCCCATCCGCCGGTGCATATCCCCGGCGGCGGGTCGGTGGAGACCTATGACTTCTGCATCGACAATACCTATTCCTATTCGTATTTGAGCTTCACCGGCTACATCCGCGCCAAGGCCCTGATGCAGGGCTATTGGGACCGGGTGGCGGAGCGGAACGCCCCGGACGCCTCGCCCTACCGGGCCGGTTTCGCCCAGACCATCTGCGTGGCCGACACCGACGCGGAGGCCGAGCGGCTCTACGCCCCGCACCTCCACTACTTCTACAACCGCTGCCTGCACGTCTATCCGGGCTACGCCGACGCGCCGGGCTATCGGACGATCAAGACCATCCAGGCCGGCGCCCTGTCGCAATACGCCCCGCCCAAGGGTTTCGGCGAGCTGACCTGGAAAGACCTGATCGAGGGCGGCCACGTCATCGCCGGGTCCGCCGAGACCGTCCGTGAGCGGATGGAGGAGTTGATCAAGGGACTGAACGTCGGCAACATCTTCTGCCTGATGCATGTGGGCGACATGCCGGCCGAAACCTGCATGTATTCCTCCAAGCTGTTCGCGGAGAAGGTCATGCCGAAGCTGAGGGGCGCCCTGCCGGAGTGCGAGGGCGACGAGCGATTCTGGTGCAAGCCGCTGGCCAAGCGGGTCGCGGCCGGCGCTCTGCCCGCCGCCGCCGCTCCCCGCGTCCCCGAGCCCGCCTGACGGAAAGCCCCAGAGAAGCCATGCAGACCCGGACGGTCGAAACCCGGCGCGCGCCGGTGCGCTACCTCGAAGGGGGATCGGGCCCGCCGCTGGTCTATCTCCATGGCGCGATGGGAATGACGCCTGGCGATCCGGTGCTGGGCGCCCTGGCCTCGCGCTGGCATGTCCACGCGCCCTATCTGCCCGGCTATGGCGGCACCGAGACGTGCGGCGAGCTTAGGGACATGCTCGATTTCACCCTGCACACGGCCGATGACGTCGAGGCCCTGGCGCTGGAGACTCCGATCCTGGTCGGCCATTCCATGGGCGGGATGATCGCCGCCGAGATGGCCGCGATCGCGCCCCACGACGTCTCCCGGCTGGCCCTGATCGTGCCGCTCGGCCTGTGGCTCGACGATCATCCGATTCCGGACGTGTTTTCCCTGCTGCCCTTCGAGATGCCGGCCTATCTGTTCCACGACGCGGAGGCCGGGGCCAAGCAGATGACCGCGGGCCTGGACATGGACGACCCGGAGTTCCTCAAGGCCTTTCTCATCGGCAACGCCCGCCAGATGGGCATGGCCGGCAAGATCCTCTTCCCCATCCCCGAGCGCGGCCTGGCCGGGAGGCTCTACCGGATCAAGGCCCGGACGGCCGTCGTCCAGGGCCAAAGCGACCGCCTGGTCCCGCCGCCCTATGGCGAGGCGTTCGCCGCCGCGATTCCCGGCGCGCGGCTCGTGATCGTGCCCGAGGCCGGGCATATGGTGGTGGTGGAGAAGCCGGAGGCAGTGGTGGAGGCGGTGGCGGGGCTGGGGTGAAATCGCCTCCCTCCCGTTTGCATGGGGAGGGACGGACGGCGAAGCCGTCAGGGTGGGGAAGTCTTGTGAAACCCGGGACTTGGCGGATGATCCAGACTTCCCCACCCCGGCCTTTCAAGCCGACCCTCCCCATGCAAACGGGAGGGAGGTTTTCCTCCTAAATCTGCCTTTCCCTTCCCGCCCAATAGGGCGCGCGCACCTTGGCGCGTTGGATCTTGCCGGCGGGGGTGCGGGGGAGGTCGGGGGCGAAATCGAGGCTGCGGGGGGCCTTGAAGCTGGCGAGGCGGTTCTTGGCGAAGGCGAGGATCTCGGCGCCGAGCGTCTCGCCGGGCGCGTGGCCGGGGCGAAGGGTGACGACCACCTTGACCTCCTCGCCCCACTCGGCGTTGGGCACGCCGATGGCGCAGCTGTCCTCCACCGCCGGGTGCCGGATGATCTCGTTGTCGATCTCTTGGGGATAGATGTTGACCCCGCCGGAGATGATGCAGTCGGCGGTGCGGCCGGTGAGGAAGAGGTAGCCGCCCTCGTCCAGATAGCCGACGTCGCCGAGCGTGAAATAGCCGTCCTTGTGCGCCGCGGCGGTCTTGGCCGGGTCGTTGAAATATTCGAACGGGGCGATCGGCGAGACCTTGAAATAGATCACGCCCGGGCGGCCTGGCCCGGTGATCTCGGCCCCGTCCTCGCCGATCAGCTTGACCGCGTCCGGTTCCGGCGCCCGGCCGACCGTCCCGGGCCTGGCCAGCCATTCGGCCGAATCGACCAGGAAGCCCGCCCCGCCTTCCGAGCCGGCGTAGTATTCGGTGAGGATCGGCCCCAGCCACGCGATCATTGCCCTCTTCACCTCCGGTGGGCAAGGCGCCGCGCCGTGGATGAGGATCGTCAGGCTCGAAAGATCGTACCGGGCCCTGACCGCCACGGGCAGGGCCAGGAGGCGCTGGAACATGATCGGGACCATGTGGGCGCGGGTCACCCGGTGACGCTCGATGGCGGCCAGGACGCCTTCGGAGTCCCAGCGGTCCAGGAAGACCAGAGGACTACCTTGGGCCAGGGCGGAGCGCACGTCGAAGGCGAGCGGCGCGGCATGGTAGGCAGGCCCGGCGCAGAGTTGCACGTCGTCCTCCGCGCCGGGGCCGGGCATGAGGACGGTGGTGGCGGCGCGGCGGAAGACGCCCTTGGGCCGGCCGGTGGTGCCAGAGGTGTAGAGCATCGCCCCACCCATGACCGGATCGTCGATGTCACGGCCGTCGAGCTTCGCCAGGGCCTCGGCGTAGGGAACGAACCCCGGCGCGTCGCCGCCAATCGAGATCCTGACCCGCGGGTCTTTCGCCTCGGCGGCCGGGGCGGTGGCGAACCGCGCCTCGGCTAACAGCGCCTTGGCCTGGCAGTCGCGCACGATGTAGGCGATCTCTTCGGCGGTCAGATGCCAGTTCACTGGGGTAATCCGGAAGCCCCCGCGCAGGGCGGCGCTCAAGACCTCGACGAATTCGGCGCGGTTGGAGCAGAGCAGGGCGACCGCGTCGCCTTCCTTCAGTCCTTGGGCGCGCAGGAGGCGCGCGACGCGGTTGGCGTTGGCGTTGAGGTCGAAGAAGGTGCGGGTCCCGAAGGGATCGTGGACGGCGATCTCGCCGGGCTTCTCGGCGGCCCACACGCTGGCCGTCATGCCCGTCGCGGCGGCCTGGACGAGGCGTTCGAGGAGATCCGGCATGAGCGCCCCCCTCACACCTCCAGCGGGCGGTCGGAGAAGGCCTGGGCGCGGGGGCCCGCGGCCGGAAAGTGCTCGACCAGGGCGGCGCCGCAGATCTCGATGGCGGCGACGATCCCCGCCGTCGGGTCGCCCTCACCCTTCATGGCGGCGCCGATGGCCTGGGCGGCGCGGCCCCAGGGCGCCTCGCCGCACTTCTGGTGGATGCCGGCGTCGGCGAGGATCCGGACCTGGCGATCGTCCAGGGCGACGAAGATCAGGACGCCGGTCTCGCTGCCGACAGCCCGCGCCGAGACGGCCGCGAACTGCTGCTGGGCGGCCTTGGCCACGCGATGGCGCTTGAGCGACGGTGGGGTAAGGCGCCGGCGGACCGCGGGAATCGCGACGATGAGCGCGGTGAGGACGAAGAGCACGACCTGCAAGGTGGCGTAGGCCCCGAGCGCGGCGGCGAGCTCGCTCTGAAGGGCGCCGGCCTGGGCCATCAGCCACGGCCCGCCCAGGGCGACCGCCAGGGGATGGACGCCGAAGGCCAGGGCGATGGGGGGCAGGGCCAGGGCGACCCCCGCGGCCCAGGCCAGGGGAACCTCGCGATAGGTGGAGACCTCGGCGGCCAGGACGCAGACGATCTCGCCTTGGGAGCCTTCCTCGGCCTTGGTCACCGCCGCGGCGATCCGGTCATGGTCTAGGGCGCTCAGCATCTCACCAGCTCCCCGAGGCGCCGCCGCCGCCGCCCGATCCGCCGCCGCCGCCGAAGCCGCCGCCCCCACCACCCCCGAATCCGCCGCCTCCGCCCCAGCCGCCGCGGGAGCCCCCGAGGATCATCATCGGCAACAGCCAACCTAGGCCCCCGCCGCCTCGCCTGCGGCGGAAGATCGAGGAGACCAGAAAGGCCAGGAAGATGAATGGGATGACCGCGCCCAGGGGCAGGCCGGGACGATGAGGCGCCTCGGCGGCTTGGGCCGCCTTGGCCTCGGCCGCGGGCTGATCGAGGCCGAGCTGAGTGATGATCGCGTCGGTCCCCGCGACGACGCCGCCCTGGACGTCGCCGGCGCGGAATTTGGGCAGGACCGCGCGCTGGAGGATAACGCTGGAGAGGGCGTCGGTGAGCACCGATTCGAGGCCATAGCCCACCTCGATGCGCACCTTGTGTTCGGCGGGGACGACGATGAACAGGGCGCCGTTGTTGGTCGCCTTCTGGCCGATCCCCCAGTGGCGCAGAAGCTGGTAGCCGTAGTCCTGGATATCGTAGCCGCCGAGGGAAGGGAGGGTGACGACCACCAGCTGGCGGGTGGTCTTGGCCTCCAGGGCCGCGAGCCTCGCGGTGAGCGCGCCTTGCGTGGCCGGGGAGAGCACGTGGGCCTCGTCCACCACCCGGCGCCCGGCCAGGTCGGGAAAGCTGGGCGCGGCCCAGGCGGGCGCGAAGGCCATGCTCAGCAGCAGGACGAGCGCGCCGGCGAGGCGCGCCAGGGGCCTCATGGCTTGGCCGGGGCCGGGGCCGGGGCCGGAGCGGGCGGGGGCGGCGGGGGCGAGCCCGGCGCGGCGCCGGGGACAGCGTCGAAATTCACCGTCGGGGCGGACTGGGCGGCGGCGTTGGCCGAGAACAGGGCCATGGCCTTTTCGTTGTGGTAGAAGGTGGAGGCCCAGATCATGCCGGGGAAGGTGCGCAAGGTGGTGTTGAAGTCGCGCACCGCCTCGTTGTAGTCGCGCCTCGCCACGGTGATGCGGTTCTCGGTCCCCTCCAGCTGGGACTGCAGGGCCATGAAGTTCTCGTTGGACTTCAGGTCGGGGTACCTCTCGCTGATCGCCATCAGCCGCCCGAGGACTCCGGAAAGCTGGTTCTGGGCCTGCTCGTAGCGGGCGAAGGCGGCCGGGTCGGTGAGGGTGGAGGCGTCCACCTTGACCTGGGTGGCGCT
>JBBQGZ010000137.1:0-5965 GCA_038323535.1 Caulobacterales bacterium | reverse complement strand
CTGGTCGCCATGGGCGCGGGCAAGCTCGACGCCATGACCGCGGTGATGACCGGCAAGCTGCAGCTTTCCGACATGGGCCTGGCCATGAGCCTGCAGAGCAAGATGCAGGCCCTGTTCGCCAAGATGGCCTGAGCCGCCGTTTGACCGGCGCCGCGCCGCTTCTGGCCACGCCGGCCGCGCCGGTTCCCCCCGGCGGGGCGGCCGAATGGTTCACCGGAGCCGGCGGCGCCCGCCTGCGCGCGGCTCTGTTCGTCCCGGCCGGGACCCCGCGCGGCTCGGTGGTGGTCAGCCCCGGCCGCACCGAGGTGATCGAAAAGTATTTCGAAGTCGCTCAGCGCTTGCTGGAGCGCGGTTTCACCGTCCTCGTCCACGATTGGCGCGGCCAGGGGCTCTCGCGGCGGCTTCTGCCCGATCGGCTCCTTGGCCACGCGGTCGGCCACGCCGATTTCCTCACCGACTTTGACGCCCTTCTGGACGCCTTCGCCTCCCGGCTCCCCCAGCCCTGGATCGCCCTTGGCCATTCCATGGGCGGATGCCTGACCCTGCTGGCGCTCGCCCAGGGCGAGGCTCGGTTTTCCGGCGCCATCCTGTCAGCCCCGATGCTCGGCATTCTGACCGCCGCCGTCCCGCCGCCGCTTGCCGCGCTTCTCGCGGCCGTCTTGAATCTGGTTGGGGGTGGCGGTCTGGCGGTGGCGCGGCAACCCGCGGCGGCCGTGCTGTTCGAAGCCAACATCCTCACCCACGACCGCGCCCGCTATGAACGCAACGAAGCCCTGGCCGCCGCTTGGCCCGATCTCGCGCTGGGCGGTCCCACCTGGGGTTGGCTCGCCTTCGCGTTCGGCGCGGTCTCCATCCTCGAGCGTGGGGCAGGGGTGACCCGCATCGCCCCGCCGCTGACGGTGGCCCTCGCCGGCGCCGATCGCCTGGTGGACAACGCGGGCCTCAGGCGGACCGCCGCCCGCGTTCCCGGTGTCCGGTTGGTGGAGATTCCCGGCGCCTATCATGAGATCCTGCAAGAGACGGACGCCATCCAGGCGACGTTCTGGCGCGAATTCGACGATCTGACGGCCCGGGCGGTCGCCTGAGCCTATTTCGCCGCCGGCCTGAGCGAGGTCAGGGCGTCTTCCAGCAGGGCGGCGTTTCCGGCGATGGCCACCTGCCCGCCCTCCCGGCCCACGGGCGCGCCGCGCCAGTCGGTCACCAGGCCGCCCGCCCCCGCGATCACCGGGATGGCGGCCTCGATGTCCCAGGCCTTAAGGCCGGCCTCGAGCACCAGGTCGATGGTCCCCGCCGCCACCATGGCGTAGGCGTAGGCGTCGCAGCCCAGGCGTGCGAGGCGGGCGGCCGCCCGCACCTGGCGCCAGGCGGCCATTTCGGCGGGGTCGAAGCAGGCGTGGGGATCGGTGGTGGCGATGATCGCGGCGTCCAGGGCCACGCCCTTGCGGGCCGCCAAGGGCCGGTTGGCCCCCCGGCTCATCATCCGCGAGCCCCCAGCATGGCCGATGTAGAGTTCGCCCAGATAGGGCTGGCCGATCGAGCCCAGCACCGGCTCGCCCTGGAACCGCAGGCCGATCAGGGTGGTCCACACCGGCAGGCCGGCGATGAAGGCGCGGGTGCCGTCGATGGGATCCAGCACCCAGACGAATTCGGCGTCCGGGCGATCCTCGCCGTATTCCTCGCCGATGACGCCGTGAGCCGGGTGTTGCTCGGCGATCAGAGCGCGTATCGCCGCTTCGGCGCCCTGGTCGGCGGCGGTGACCGGGTCGAACGCACCCGGCCCGCCCTTGTCCTCCAGCCCGTGATCGGCGCGGAACAGGGGCAGGATGACGCGGGCCGCGGCGCGGTTCAGTTCGATGAGGAAGCGATCGAAGGTTTCGAGGCGGGCGGGGTCCAGCATGACCCCAGCCATAGCCCAGGGGCGCCGGGCCGGGAAGGCGAAGCCCCCGCGTTGCGCCCGCCGCCGCCCGGGGCCAAATGAAGCCATGGCCAAGCCCCGTTCTGCGTTCGTCCAGAAGTTGACTTGGCGGCTGGAGGCCCTGGGCTTCGATCTCTTCACGATGGTGGTGCGCTGCCTGCCGCTGGATATGGCGTCCGCCTTGGGGGCGGGGCTGTTTCGGTCCCTGGGCCCGCTGACCCGGGCGCACAAGACCGCCGAGCGCGGCCTGCGCCTGGCCTTCCCGGACATGGAGGATTCGGAGCGGCGGCGACTGCTGGGCGCCCAGTGGGGTAATTTCGGCCGGTACATCGCCGAATTCCCGGTGCTGGACCGCCTGACGCCCGCCGGCGGGCGGGTGGAGATGGTGAACGGCGAATGCCTGTCCCAGATCGCCGCGTCAGGCAGGCCGGTGGTGTTCATCTCCGGTCATTTCTCGAACCTGGAGGTCATGTCCGCCGCCATCGTCAGCGCGGGCGTCCCCTGCGATATCACCTACCGCGCCGCCAACAATCCTTACGTCGATGCGCGGATCAAGCGGAGCCGGTTCCGCTATGGGGTGCGCCTGTTCGCGCCCAAAGGCGGCGAGGGCGCGCGTGACCTGATCGAAGCGATGACATCGGGCCGGTCGGTGGCGATGATGAACGACCAGAAATACGACGGCGGCGTCGCCGGCCCCTTTTTCGGCCGCACGGTCCATACCCTGCCGGCGGCCGTCCGCCTGGCCTTGAGGTTCGGCACGGTCCTGCAGCCGATGTCGATCCAGCGGCTGAAAGGGGCGCGGTTCCGCTGCGTCGTCCACGACCCGATCGAGGTGGCCGACACCGGCGATCGCACCGGTGATATCGAACGGGGGGTCGCCGCGATCAACGCCTTCATCGAAGCGCGCGTCCGCGAGCGCCCTGGCGAATGGTGGTGGCTGCACAAACGCTGGCCGGCCCAGGACTACGCGGACCTGGCGGCGCGCGGCTTTTAAGGGTTCAGTTTCTTCCACCGGCTGAGCGCCTCGGCGGGGCCGGCGTAGGCTTCCTGGAGCGTCGGGTTCCAGTAACGAAGGGCGTCCAGGGCGATGGGCTTGCCGCTGACCGCGCAGATCACGAAGCGGCCTGGCCGGATCACCGTGAACTCGCCGTCGCCATAGCGCACCACGGCGACGTCGTCGGCCTTGCCGGAAAAGTCTCGATCATGGGCGTTCATCGAGCGTCATCTAGCGCCATCGGGCGGGCGAGCCAACCGCGCGGCTTTAGAACAGGCTTCCTTGGCCACGGTCGCCGGGGGCGGCCTTGGCGCGGGCCGGGCGGGACGGCGGAACGCCGTCGATCACCGCGGCGCGACCGGCGTCCTTGAAGACGAGGGTGACCGCTTCGCCCGCCGTGAGCGCCGCCGCCAACCGAGCAAGACGGCCGTCGGCGTGGTGAACCCGAGCGAAGCCCCGTGTCAGAGGCCCGTCGGGGTTGAACGACAGGCGCAGCTTTTCGAGCCCCGCCAGGGCGTCGGCGGCCCGCTCGATGCGCCGCCGGGCCGCTGGCCCCAAGCGGCCGGCGAGCGCCGTCAGTCTCTCCGCCTTCACCTGGATCGGCCTATGCAGGAGCCCCGGCTTGAGCGACGCGGCGACGCCGATGAAGTCGTGGCGATGCGCGGCGACGTTGCCCTGAAGGGCGGCGCCCAGGCGGCCCGAGGCCAGGTCGAGCCGCTGGGTGGCGATGGCGAGCAGGTCGCGGGGCCGGGGCAGGCCCCCGGCGGCGGCGGCCAGGCGGGCGCGCCGATGGTCGACCGCGCGAGCGGCGCACTGGGTCAGGCGCCGCTGATAATCCGCCAGGGCGGCGGCGAGTTCGGACCACACCGGGGTCGCCATCTCCGCGGCCGCCGTCGGCGTGGGCGCGCGGCGATCGGAAACGAAGTCGATCAGGGTGGTGTCGGTCTCGTGCCCCACCGCCGAGATCAGGGGGATGGGCGAGGCCGCCGCCGCCCGGGCCAGGGCCTCGTCATTGAACGGCCACAGGTCCTCGACCGAGCCGCCGCCCCGGGCCACGATGATCAGATCCGGGCGCGGGATCACCCCCCCCGGCGCCAGGGCCCCGAAGCCCTCGATCGCGGCGCGCACCTGGGCCGCGGCCTGGTCGCCCTGGACCACCACCGGCCAGACCACCACCCGGCAGGGCCAGCGCTCGCGGATGCGGTGCAGGATGTCGCGGATCACCGCGCCGGTGGGGCTGGTGATCACCCCCACCACCGCCGGCATGGCCGGCAGCGGGCGCTTGCGGCCGGCCTCGAACAGGCCCTCGGCGGCGAGCTTGGCCTTCAGCCGCTCGAACTGGGCGAGCAGCGCGCCGACCCCCGCCGGCTCCATGGTTTCGATGATGATCTGATACTGGGACCGGCCCGGGTAGGTGGTGACCTTGCCGGTGACGATGACCTCCAGGCCGGTTTCCGGGCGGATCGCCAGGCCTGGCGCCTGGCCCTTCCAGATCACGCCGGAGATCGAGGCGCGCTCGTCCTTGAGGTCGAGGTAGACATGGCCGTTGCCATGGAAGGTGACCTTGGAGAGTTCTCCGCGCAGGCGAACGAAGCCATAGGCCTCCTCGATCGTCCGTTTCAGGGCGAAGGCGAGTTCGGAGACGCTGTAGGGACGGGCGTTGTCGGCCTCGATCTCGGCGGGGAGGGTTTCGATCATAGGGGCAGTTTAGCGCGAAAAAACGTGACGCTCAGCCTCCCTCCCCTTCATGGGGAGGGAGGAAGTCACCCCACAATCAGATGTACCGCCTCAGGGAGCGCGCCAGCTCCGAGGGGCTCGACTTCTTCTTCAACTGGTGAGGCTGATAGGCTAGGCGCGCGTGCTCGATGCAGTAGGGGCCTTCCGGGGCCGAGCGGCGGCCGCAAAAGCTGAAGTCCTCGGTGGAGGGATCGCCGATCGGCCATTTGCACATGTGGGCGCCGAGGGTCAGGACCGTGGCGGTTCCGCGTTGCTCGACGTAGGGGACGGCGTGCGGCGGGGCGGCCTGGGCGGCGCATATGGCCGCGGCGCGGCGCTGGGCGGGCGGGCTCGAGACCAGGGGGCGGGGCGGTCGAGGCGCCTTGAACGCCGGCCGCGCCGGTTGGGAGGGCGTCGCCCGGCCCGACAGCCCGAGGCGATGGACCTTGCCGATGACCGCGTTGCGCGTCACGCCGCCCAGCTGCTTGGCGATCTGGCTGGCCGAAAGGCCGTCGAGCCAGAGCTTTTTCAAGATTTCCACTCTATCGTCGGTCCAGCCCATGCCGAAGACCTCCCCGCGGGTTGACGAAAGGTTGGCCCGCCGGTCGAGGCGCACCCACCTAGATGTTGTGTCCGACCAGCCCATCGGGACCCGTCGGACCACCACATATCGTAGCCTCGAATGACGGGGACACAATAGGCGCCAGAAATCCGTCCACAGACATCAACATATTGATTCGACCGCCGGCGCCTTGCGAGGGGCTGGGCTGGGGGGCAAATGAGGGCGATGAAGGACATGCCCCAGGCCGCCGTGATCCCGCCCTTGCCCCGCGACTACCACGGGGTCAATTGGGAGGGCCTGCGCACCCTCTACCTTCGGGAAGTCCGCCGGTTCTGGAAGGTCGGCGCCCAGACCCTGGCGGCGCCGGTGGTGACCGCGCTGCTCTACATGCTGGTGTTCGTGGTCGCCGTGCGCGGGGCCGCCCCGCCGACCCCGGGGGTGAACTTCGCCACCTTCGTCGCCCCGGGCCTGATCATGATGCAGATCCTGGGCAACGCCTTTTCCAACTCATCGTCCAGCCTGCTGCAGGCCAAGATGAACGGCCTGATCGGTGACTTCATCACCCCGCCGCTGTCGCCGGCCGAACAGGTGGCGGGCTTCACCCTGGGCGCCGCCACGCGCGGGGTCCTGGTCGGAACGGTGACGGCCCTGGCGGTCCTGCCCTTCACCCATCCGTCGATCGCCCATGTCTGGGCGGTGGTTTATTTCGGCGCCGGCGCGGCCCTGATCATGGGCATGCTGGGCCTGATGGCCGCCATCTGGTCGGAGAAGTTCGATC
>JBBQGZ010000136.1:0-5965 GCA_038323535.1 Caulobacterales bacterium | reverse complement strand
ATCCGAGCCTCCAGATCAACGTACGAAAACAGCGCCCCCGATCGCCTGTCCGAACCACGCATCCGCCTCTCCCGAACACCTCAGGAGAGGAGTGAATCATGCCGAGTCCCGTCGCGCCACCGACTTCTTCAACAGCCTGCTCGGGGACTGGGCGAACCGTTTGCAGTGGCGGGCGCTTCGCCTAGCCACCTAGGTCCCGGCTCTCTGCTCCGCTTCGCTGCGCGGCGGCCGGGATGACGGTGATTGTTGGTGGGACGGCAAGTGGATCATCTCGACCATCGAATGCCTTAGCCTCGGCTCGCGCCCCGACGCCAGCGCCAAGGAAAAGAGGCGGGAAACGATTTCCCGCCTCTTTCCGATTTCACACTCGAAAAAGGGGCGCCGGACCCCGGTCAAAAGGCCCGGCGACGCTCACCGTCAAGGGTTGCTGAGCGTACGAGGGTCGCCGGCGGGTTTGAAGTCCCTCATCCCGAACAACGTCCGCACCAGCGGCGTGCCGTTGCCGACCATATAGTCGAACCCCGACGTGTCGCTGTGATGGAAGACGCCGTCGAAGCCTGGAATGTACTTGTGATAGAAATGGGCCGCGTTGGCCGCGCCCCCGCCGCCGAACTGGTCCTGGGTCGCGCCCTTGTCCCACAGGAAGCGGTTGATGTCGCCCAGCCGGCCGCCCGACATCTGGGCGTAGAGCGCCAGGGCGCCGACGAACTCCGGAGACGAAACCGAGGTGCCGATCACGCCGAAGCGGCCACCCGCCACCGTGACGATCGCGGCGCTGTCATTGGGATGGCAAGGCAATTTCGCCAGGCCGCCCGGGCAACCGCCCACCTGCATGCCGACGTCCGGGACGATGCGGCCTGGAACGCTGGTCCCGAAGGCGTTCTGATAGGGGGGCTGGGCGAAGATCACGCTGCGGCCGCCTCCGGCGCCCCACTCGCCGCCGTGGACGTTCACGCCCAAGCCGTAGATGTCATAGGGAACTTCGGGATCGCCGGCGGTATTTTCGGACACATACTTCGAGGTCAACGCCGGGAGCATCGGCGGCGTCGTGATCAGGTTTCCGCCGCCGAGCGTCGTCACGTTCGGATCGTCGGCCGGCGTCTGGACGCTGGCGACGAACTTGGCATGCTGGCTTCCGCTGAAGTAGTCGACGCTGGGGCAGGAGAGGCCGCCGCTGTCGCCGGAGCTGGCGACGAAGGTGACGCCCTGGGCGTTCCCCTGCCTGAACACATCGTGGTAGAGCCTCAGCACCCCGACGAAGCTCGTGCCGTTGTTATACGCCTTGGTATAGTTGAGCTCGCAGCCGCCGAACGATGAATTGACCATGTCCCAGCGGTTCTGTTCGACGATCTGGATATAGCCGTCCAGAATATGTTGATCCGAAAGGTCCGGCAGGCTGAGCAGCGTCACCGACGAACCCGGGGCGCCGCCGAGGACCTGCTGAACGTCGAGGGAAGCCTCGACCGACACGCCGCTGTTGGGATCGAAAGGCGCGCCCCCGTCGATCGGCAGGTGCTCGATCGTCGGCGGCTGCTTGCCGGTGGTGGCGGTGAACAGCTCGTGATTGAACATCGCGGCGATGTCCGAATCCAGGGCGTCGGTCGCCATCACGACCGCGACTCGGACCCCGGTCCCGTCGAGCCGATTCCCGTCCTGCAGGATCGTCTGGTAGGACGGATAGTCATAAGCCTGCTTCATGTCGTTGTAGTTGTAGGCGCCGGCGGGGCCGTTGCGATTGTCCGCAACGGGACCGAGCTTCACCGAGTGGGTCTGCCGGTTCGGTATGCCGGTGAAGTCCGCGACCACGACGCCTTCCCGGCGCAGCGCCCCCGAAGCGCTCAGCGGGGAGGCCGCCACGATGCTTCGGGCGCCATTGGCCAGGGTCACGGTGTTCAGGGTCGTCTGGAAAGCCCGGTTCACCTGGGCGGCGGTTCCGGTGACGTGCAGGGATCGCGTATGCGTCGCGGTCACCTGCAGGCCCAGGCCGGCCAGCGCCGAGCGGACGTTGGACATGGATCGGGCGGCGGGACCGAAGCGGGCGCCGAACTCGGCCGGCGTCAGCCACTTGTGATAGCTTGGCGAACCGGGCGTCTGCTGCGCGGCCAGGAGACCGTCCAGCGCCGCCTCATTGCGCAGCGGCAGGAAGACCTCGAAGTCGACCGGCGTGGCGGCCCCGAGCGCAAACACGACGGCGTTCTTCGGCGTGGCGGCGTGACCGGCCGACGCCATCGCGACCGCCGCGAAGAGCGGCAGAGCCGCGTGATTAAAGTTCCTCATGTTTCGACCCCGATATGATTTCCGGCGCTCACTCGACGCACTCTACAATCGGCTAGGTGAAAAAACAGGGAAACGCAAGATGAAGGTCGATATAGGGAGCTTTATAGGCCGCCGGTAACTTAATTCTATATTTCTATATCTTGGGAAAAATCATTTCGATACCTTCCCCTGGAGGGGAATGATTTTCTTCATGTCAATCGCCGTCACGTGGCGTTAATCAATGGTGACCGCCCGGACACACTCGACTGAAGGATTTTTTGAGGGTCGGCTGGCTTGAGGCGCGGCCGCGTGCGGGCCGCACCGTTCGCCGATCTTAGGATCTGGGAAATGGATGATCTCAAATGGCGTTGCGCCGGAACCGCCCTTTGAAACGCCAAGTCGCCAAGATGCCAAGGAGACAGAAGGGCGCTTCGCGCGAAGCCGTTGATTTTCACCACCCTCTTGGCGTCTTGGCGTCTTGGCGGTTGATAGGCTCGAGCGAACAAGGCCGGCCCGCGGGCTTGTCGCCTATCCCGCCTGGAACCCCGGCGACGCGTCCACGCCGATCATGGCGTCGATGCGGGCCTTCTGGGCCCGGAACGCGGCCTGGCCCGCCCGGTCGGGCCCTTGGCCCGCCGCCGCCCTGGCCAGGCGGGGATCGATGCGGCCGCCGCGCGCGAAGACCTCGTAGTGCAGGTGCGGGCCGGTCGCCAGGCCCGTGGCCCCCACGAAGGCGACCACCTGGCCCTGGCGGACGCTGACGCCCGGCGCGATGCCCGGCGCCCAGGCGGAGAGGTGGGCGTAGCCGGTCTCCAGGCTTTGCCCGTGGCGGATCTTCAGCCAGCGGCCGTAGCCGCCCGACCAGCGCGCCTCCTCCACCACGCCATCGCCAGCGGCGAACACCGGCGCGCCGGCGGCGGCGCCGAAGTCGATGCCCTGGTGCATGCGGGTGAAGCCGAGGATGGGATGAAGGCGCGGGCCGAACGCGGAGGTGATCCTGGCCCCGTCCACCGGCGTGCGCAGCAGCAGGGCCCGGGCCGGGCCCGCCTGGCCGTCGAGAAACTCGATCCGGCCGGAGCCGCTCGGCTGGAAGCGGTAGATCTGGGAGAGGCCGCCCCGGGTCGCGATCTCGGCATAGAGCAGATTGGGCGCGGCACCGGGATCGAAGACCAGGCGGAAGCGGTCGCCGCTCTCCACGTCCCGGCTGAGGTCGAGCCGCCGGCCGAAAAGATCGGCCACCTTCGAGGCTGCTTGAGGGGCCACGCCGGCGCCGACCATCGAAAGGTACAGGGAGCCGTCGACCACCCCCCGCGCCGAGGTCAAGGCGCGGACGAGCGGGGTGTCGCTCCGGATGACCTCGAAGGCCCCGTCGGCGCCGCGGCGCAAGGTCACCTCGGCGTTCTCCCGCGGGCGCAAGGTCAGGCCGATCAAGCGCGGCGGCAGGCCGGGCGCCGGGGCGACCGCCAGGTCCACGGCGAGCCCGGGATGCGGGTTGACGACGTCGACGTCCTCGCAAAGGGCGGCGGCGGCGGCGCGGGCCTCGCCGGGGGCCAGGCCGCCGCGGGCCAGGGCCGCCTCGAGGCCTTCGCGCTCGCGCATCACGATCGCGACGCGGCGCGTCGGGGCCGCCTTGGGCGCCACGCGCGAAGGCGAGGGCCGCGCGGCGTCGGTCCGGCGCCCGTGGACGGCCAGGGGAACGGCGCAGGCGAGCAGGACGCCGACCGCGGCGATCCCCGCCACCCCGCGGCCGCTCGAGGTCGGGTTCCCTTGCAAGGCGCGCCAAGCCATCGGCGATGACATAGCCCAGGCCGCGCCCGATCACTATACCCACCCATGGCCTCGGTCGGACCAGAGCTTATCGCGCGCCTTGTCGGCGCCCTTGGCGTCGCGGCCCCCGCGGGCTGGGTCGCGGCCCGGCTAGCGGGGCGCTATTCGCCGGCGACGGGGTGGCCGGCGCCGGCGGCGGTGATCGCGGCCTGCCTCATGGTGTTCGGCTGGGCGGCGCTGGCCGCGCCCGACGCCGTCGTCCTTGTGCTGACCCTTTGCCTCGGCTGGGCCCTGATCTGCCTGGCCGCCATCGACCTTGTCGCCCTGCGCCTGCCCGACCTCTTGACCTTGCCGCTCATCGTGGCCGGCCTGGTCGCCGCCGCCGTCCTGCCCGGCATGCCGGTCCTGGACCATCTGGCCGGCGCCGCGGCCGGCTATGGCCTATTGGCCGCCTTGGCTTGGGGCTTTCGGCGGTTGCGCGGGGAGGATGGCATCGGCCTCGGCGACGCCAAGCTCCTGGCCGCGGCGGGGGCCTGGCTGGGGTGGCGGGCCCTCCCCTCGGTGCTGGTGATCGCCTGTCTCGCGGCCTTCGCCTGGATCGCCATACGCGCCCTGGCCCCCCGCCGCGAGAGCCCCCGCCCCATCCCCTTCGGCCCGCCCCTGGCCCTGGCGATCTGGCTGGTATGGCTCCACGGCCCGCTGACGGTGTAGGGGTTATCGAGCGAGCGACCCTCCCCATGCGAACAGCTGCGGCATGAACCCAACTCCCATTCGGTGTCGCGCGCTTTGAAAGGTTGGCCACGGAACACCTCTCCCAAAGGGAGAGGGAGGGGCCCGCGCCCCTTCTTGGGCGTGGGAGGGTGAGGGGTTACCCGCCATCCGATTGAGCCGTCGCTTGCGTCAAGGCGCTGAAACATGGAGGGAAATGCCCTGGCGCCGTAACCCCTCACCCTCCCATGGCTTCGCCATGGGCCCCTCCCTCTCCCTCCGGGAGAGGTGTTTCAAGAAGCGCGCCTGTTGTGTGCATGCCCTCCCCTTCATGGGGAGGGAGGGCGCCTCATTCCACGTATCTCACCCAATACGGATGATCCTTGGCGCCGGTGAGTTCGATGATGGCGGTGCGGTGGGCGCGGGCGCCGTTGCGGTCCTGGGCGACGACGCGGACGGTCAGGGTCCGCCCGGTGAGGTCGTCGTCCTCGGCGATCTCCTCTTCCGGCCGCTGGTTCTGCTCCTCGCGCGCGCGCTCGATGGTCTCGGGGGTTTCGCCGCTCGAGCCGCTCAGGGCGGCGATGGCCAGGGGCTGGGCGGTCTTGGCGCTGAACGGGCCGCTCTCCTCGAAGAACACGGTGACCGCCGGATCGATGTGGGAGAACAGCTCGGGGTCCATGTCCGGCAAGGCCATCAAGGCGCCGACGGTGCGGAAATGCCCGGGGCCGGCCGGCGGGCCCAAGCCGCCGAAATCAGCCGGCCGCGGCGCGGGATCGTCGGGGGTTTCGTCGACCCTCGCGCGCCATTCGCGAAGCTCGTCGACCAGGGCGTCGACCCGGTCGCCCGTCGCGCCCGCGCCCTCGAACAGGGCCCGCGCCTGGGAGTCGTCCAGGGCGTCGAGGGGCGCCTTGCCCCGCTCGTCCTCCACCGTCACCACCAGGTTCACGCCGTCGAAATCAAGGCTTCGGCTGCGGCCGTCGATCGACCACCGCCGGACGCGGTCCTTCTGGGCCAGGGCATGGATCGCCAGGCTGATCCCGGCGTCGGCCGCCGCGGTCAGCCTAGCCTGCTCGGCGCTGGCGGCGACGCTTAAGGTGAGGCCGCGGTCGGAGGCCAGGACCTGGAAGGCGATATAGGCGAAGGCGGCCACGGCGGTGACCGCCGCCACCAGGGCGTAGCCGCGATCCCGCTCACGGCCCATAGGGATGGCGCGGGTCGGGGAGCGGCGGCGGCG
>JBBQGZ010000135.1:0-6103 GCA_038323535.1 Caulobacterales bacterium | reverse complement strand
GCATTTCATGCGCCGACTGATCCTGTTTCGTCACGCCAAGGCCGAGTCGCGCGTCGCCGAAGGCGGGGACGCCGAGCGCCCGCTCGCCGACCGGGGGCGGTCGGACGCCGCCCTGGTCGCCCGGCGCCTGGCCGACGCGGGCCTGGCGCCCGACCTGGCTCTGGTCTCTTGCGCCCGGCGCGCGCGCGAGACCTGGGATCTGGCCGCCCCGGCGTTTCCTAAGGCGCGGGTCGAGATCCGCGACGACCTCTACAACGCCGACGCCGACGAGATCCTGGCCGAACTGGACCGCAAGGCGGAGGCGGCCGAAACCGTGATGGTCGTCGGCCACAACCCGAGCCTGCAGGAGCTCGCCGTGACCCTGCTGATCGAAGGGGGCGCGCCGCCGGGCGATATCGAGAGGGTGTCGGCCGGCTTTCCCACCGCCACCGCCGCCGCCCTGGCCATCGACCCCGCCGGCCGCGCCGCCCTGGACGGCCTCTTCCACGCGAGGGACGGCCGCGAGGAGGAGGGGTAGGTGGGGCGCGATCCTTGACCCGCATCTACAAGATCCTGAGCCGCCGGGAATGGGAGCTCGCACTGGCCGAGGGCCGGTTCGACGGGTCGGCGGCGGACCGCGCCGATGGCTTCATCCATTTTTCCGCCGCGGGCCAGGCGGCCGAGACGGCGCGCCGTCATTTCCGGGGGCAGGCGGACCTCATGGTCCTGGCGGTGGAGGCCGAATCGCTGGGAGACGCCCTGAGGTGGGAGGCCTCGCGCGGGGGAGAGCTCTTCCCCCATCTTCATGGCCCCCTGGCCTGTGGTCAGGTGATCGAGGCTTGGCCGGCGCCGCTGGGCGACGACGGAACGCCGAATCTTGGCGCGCTGGCCCCTTGAGCGGTCTTTACGACCTGGCCGCGGCGGCCCTGCGGCGGCTCGATCCGGAAACCGCCCATGGCCTGACCCTCGCCGCCCTGAAGGCGGGGTGGGGGCCCAGGGCGCGCGCGCCGGCCGATCCGATCCTGGCCACGCGCCTGGCGGGCCTGGAGCTTCCCCATCCCATCGGCCTGGCCGCCGGCTTCGACAAGGACGCGCGGGTCCCCCGCGCGATGCTGGCGGCGGGCTTCGGCTTCGTGGAATGCGGCACGGCGACGCCCCGGCCCCAGGGGGGAAACCCCCGGCCGCGCCTCTTCCGGCTTTCCCAGGACCGGGCGGTGATCAACCGCATGGGGTTCAACAACGCCGGGCTCGAGGCCTTCGCCGCCCGCCTCGCCGCGCGCCGGGGCGGCGTGGTCGGGGCCAACATCGGGGCGGGCAGGGATTCGCCCGACCGGGTCGCCGACTATGTCGCGGGCCTCACGCGGCTTTGGGGCCTTTGCGATTATTTCACCCTCAACGTCTCCTCGCCCAACACGCCGGGCCTTCGCGAGATGCAGGGCTGCGGCGCCCTGGCCGATCTGCTGGGCGCGATCAAGGAAGCCCGGGCCGGGCTGGTCGGACGCCGGTCCCCGATCTTCCTCAAGGTGGCGCCGGATCTGGGCGACGGCGAGGCAGCCGGCATCGTCGAGGCCGCGACAGCCTTTGGCCTGGAGGGGCTGATCGTTTCCAACACGACGACGGCGCGGCCGGAAGGCCTGCGCGGCGCGCATCGGGGCGAGGCCGGCGGCCTTTCGGGCGCCCCGCTGATGGACCTCTCGACCCGTTTGCTGCGAGAATTTCACCAGGCCGCCGGCGGGCGGCTCGCTCTGATCGGGGTGGGCGGCGTCGCCTCGGGGGCCGACGCCTACGCCAAGATCCGCGCCGGGGCCGGGGCGGTGCAGCTCTATTCCGCCCTGGTTTTCCAGGGGCCGGGCCTGATCCTCCGCATCCGGCGGGAGCTGGCGGATCTCTTGCGGGCGGACGGCTTTACCGCGGTGGCCCAGGCCGTGGGAGCGGGCTGACGGCCGGCCCTCGCGTTGCCCCGCCGGGCGCGGCGCGGTAACGGAGCGGGCATGGCGGACGCCGCGCCCCCGCACGCGCCACCCTCGCCCGGCGAGCGCCGCTTCTTCTGGCCGGGCGGACTCTCGGCGCGGCTGCTGCTGCTCACCGTGCTGATCGTGGTCCTGGCCAATCTCCTGATCCTGCCGCCCAATCTGGCGGCGTTCGAGGAACGCTGGCTGCTGGACCGCCTGCGCGCCGCCGAACTGGCCTCCCTGGTGGAGGAGACCGCGCCCAACGGGGTGGTCACCCAGCGGGTGTCGGAGAAACTGCTCCAAAGCGCCGAGGTGGTCTCCGTGGCCCTGCAGGTGGACAACGAGCGCCGGCTCGTCCTGCAGGCCCCGAGGCTGCGCCGCACGCCCTATCTGGTCGACCTTCGGCGCGAAAACCCGATGTCGTGGGCGGCGCCGTTCCAGACCCTGATCGGGGGCGGCGACCGCATGGTGCGGGTGATGGCGAGGCCCCGGCTTCGCCCCGGCGAGTTTGTCGAGATCGTCGCCCCCGACGGCCCCCTGAAACGGGAGCTGACCGCCCAGCTCGGCCGCCTGATCGGCATCGCCGTCTTCACCTCCCTGATGGCCGGCGCCGTGGTCTATTTCTCGCTGAACATCTTCCTCGTGCGCCCGATGCAGCGGATCACCCGGTCGATGGAGCGTTTCCGCGCCGATCCGGAGGATCCCCGGGCCCACGTCGCGCCCTCCGGCCGCCGCGACGAGATCGGCCGCGCCGAGCGGGAACTGGACCGGATGCAGGCCGACCTGCGCGCCGCCCTGAGTTCACGGGCCCGGCTCGCGGCGCTGGGCGAGGCGGTGGCCAAGATCAATCACGACCTTCGCAACATGCTGACCAGCGCCCAGATCGCGTCGGAACGCATGGCCGCCTCCGGGGATCCTCAGGTCGCCCGGGCGCTGCCCCGGCTGGAGCGGGCGCTGGGCCGGGCGATCACCCTGGCCTCCAATGTGCTCACCGTCGGCAGCAGCGACGAGCCGGCCCCGGAAAAGCACCCCACGCCCCTGCGCGCCGCCCTGGAGGCGGCGGCCGAGGACGCCGGGCTTTCCCGCGAAGGGGTGCGGCTGGACGCGGCGATCGATCCCAGCGCCCGGGTGGACGCCGACGCCGAGCAGCTTCACCGCATATTGGTGAACCTCCTGCGCAACGCCCGCGAAGCGATCACCGGAGGGGAGGCGGGGCGCGCCACGGGCCTGATCGCGGCCAGCCTGCGCCAGGAGGGGGGCTATAGCGTCCTGCGCCTGGCCGACGACGGGCCGGGCCTGCCCGAGCGCGCCCGGGCCAACCTCTTCCAGCCCTTCGCCGGCTCGGCCCGCCGGGGCGGCGCGGGCCTGGGCCTGGCCATCGCCCGGGAACTCGCCCAGGGCCACGGCGGCGACCTGACCCTTGTCGACACCGGCCCCGCCGGCACGGTGTTCGACCTGCGCCTGCCGGACGCCTGACTCCCTCCCTCCGCCCTCAGCAGCACCCCTTCGCCACGCCTTCGCGGCGGGGGTCGGCGCCGCCTTCGAGGGTTCCGTCGCGGAGCATCACCCCGTGCAAGCCGGAGGCTTCGCCGCCGAAGCCGCCGCGCAGGGTGATCCCGCGGTCGGCCAGGCCTTTCACCACCGCCGGCGGAAACTTCGCCGGCTCGGAGACGTAGAAGTCGCCGATCGCCACCAGGTTGGGGAGGACCACGGCGTCCTGCATGGAGAGCTTCCAGTCGAGCACCCCGACGATCGCCTTCAAGACGAAGGACGGGATGGCCAAGCCGCCCGGCGACCCCACCGCCGCCACGAAGCGGCCCTGGTGGTCCAGAATGATGGTCGGCGACATGGAGGAGCGGGGGCGCTTGCCGGGTCCCGCGGCGTTGGCCGCCGGCGCGCCGTCCTTGTCGCGGGGCGAGAAGGAAAAATCGGTGAGCTGGTTGTTGAGGAAAAACCCGCCGACCATCCGCCCGTCGCCGAAGACGCCCTCCACCGTGGTGGTCATCGAAGCCACGTCGCCCCAGCGGTCCACCACCACGAAGGAGGAGGTGCCGCCCGGCTCGCGGGTCGCATCGGCCCCCGCCGCCGGGGCGCCGGCGGGATGGCCGGGCGCGGGGGCGGGGCCGGCGCGCTCGCCGATCAGCTTGGCCCGCGCGTCGAGGTATTTGGGGTCGAGGAGACCCGCCAGCGGAACCTTCACGAAGGCCGGGTCGCCCATGTAGCGCTGGTCGTCGGCGTACATCAGCCGCTCGGCCTGGGCCAATTCGAACCAGGCGACCGGGTCGCACGGGCCCCGGGTGGCGATATCGGTGCGCTCCAGCAGGCCCAGGCCCTCCAGGGTGGCGGGGCCGCCCGACGGGGGGTTCGGCGCGCAAACCGTCCAGACGCGGTAGGGCCGGCAGAGCGCCTCGGCCTTGTGGGGGCGATAGGCGGCCAGGTCGGCCAGGGTCATGGTTCCCGGCAGGGGCGCCTTGGCCAGGCGGGTCACGATGCCGGCGGCGATGGGGCCGGTGAGCAGGGCCGAGGGGCCCCCGGCGGCCAGGCGGCGCAGGGTGGCGGCGTAGGCCGGGTTCTTCAGCCGGTCGCCCGCCTTGACCAGGGTTCCGTCGGCCCTGGTGAAATAGGCCGGCAGGTCCGTGCCCTTGGCCCAGGCCGACGCGCCGGCGACGAGGCCGGCCAGGCGCGGCCCGACCGTAAAACCCGCGTCGGCGAGGCGCGCGGTATCCTCGAACAGGGTGGCCCAGGGGCGCCGGCCATGATCCTTCTGCGCCAGGGCGAGCATCGCCACGGCCCCGGGCGCGCCGGCCGAACGCCCCGACAGCTTGGCCTCGGAAAACGACATCGAGCCGCCGCCGGAGCGAAGGAACATCTCCGGCGTCGCCCCCGCCGGGGCGGTTTCGCGCCCGTCGTAGGCGGTGAGGCGGCGCGACTTCGCGTCGTAGTAGGTGAGGAAGGCGCCTCCTCCGAGGCCCGAGCTCTGGGGCTCCACCAGGCCCAGGGCCGCCTGCACCGCCGCCGCCGCATCGGCGGCCGAGCCTCCGGCGCGCAGGACCACGAGGCCCGCCTCCACCGCCGCCGGATTGGCCGCCGCGATCATGGCGCGTGGGCGCGGCGCCTGGGCCCGCGCGCCGCAGCCGGCGAGGACGCAAAAAGCGAGGGCGATGACCAGCCGCATGACGAACCTCGAGTTTCGGAGACGCTTTAGCCCACCCTAGCGGCGTTTGGGCGACGCCGGAACCAAGGCGTTCGCGATACTCGGAGCGCGGGGTTTGTCAGCCCGCGGCCAGTCGCGCCGGAAGGAGCGGGCTGGAAGCCCGCGCTCCGGAACGGAATGGACAGCCTAGCCGACCCCATGCGACGGAAAGCGGCATGAACGCCGCGCCGGGCCCGCTCAACTTGATCACCGACGTGCCGGGCCTGGCCGTGGGCCAGGCGACGGACCAGGCCGCCCGCACCGGCGTGACCGTGATCCTGCCGGACGAGCGGGCGGTCTGCGCCGCGGACGTCCGGGGCGGGGGGCCGGGCACCCGGGAAACCGACGCCCTGACCTCGGAGACCCTGGTCGAGGCGGTGGACGCCGTCGTGCTGGCCGGCGGCTCGGTCTATGGCCTGGCGGCGGCCGATGGGGTCGCGGCGTGGCTGGGGGCGCGGGGGCGGGGCTTTGGATTGGCGGCAAGGCCCGGCGTACCCCCCTCCCCGGTGGTCCCGGCGGCCATCCTCCATGATCTGGCCAATGGCGGGAACAAGGCCTGGGGCCTCACGCCGCCCTATTGGGCGCTCGGCCTAGCGGCGGTCGAGGGCGCCGAACGGCTCTTCGCCCTGGGCACGGCGGGGGCCGGCGCGGGGGCCATCGCGGGCGCCTTGAAGGGCGGCGTCGGCTCGGCGTCGGTGGTGACGGCGGACGGCTACGCCGTCGGCGCCCTGGCGGCGGTGAACAGCTTCGGCTCGGTGGTGGGGCCGGACGACCGGGCGTTCTGGGCCGCGCCGTTCGAGATCGGCGACGAGTTCGGGGGCTTGGCGCCCCGCGCCGCCCGCGCCGTTCCCGACCGGTGGGGCCTGGCCAAGGCCGAGGCGGCGCCCCGGGCCAACACCACCCTGGCCTGCGTCGCCACCGATGCGATTCTCACCCCCGCCCAGGCCCTGCGCCTGGCGATGATGGCCCAGGACGGCCT
>JBBQGZ010000134.1:0-6185 GCA_038323535.1 Caulobacterales bacterium | reverse complement strand
CCGCCACCGAGGCGCCCGAGGCTGGGGCGGCGGGGACGACCGCGCCGGCGCCCATCGCCAAGCGGGAGGGGCCATGACCCCCCGCGCCGGGCGGCCCCTCAATCCCGCCGTGTGGCTGGGCGCGCCGATGCTGGCGTGCTGCGCCGCCTCGATCGTCTTTGCGCTTCCGATCCGGCTGTTCGGCTTTGCGCCGCCCGAACCGGTGTTCGCCCTGGCTCCGGCCTTCGCCTGGGCGATGATGAGGCCCTCTGTCCTGCCGCCGATCGCCCTGATGGTCCTGGGGCTGTTCCTCGACGCCCTGTGGGGCGGGCCTCTGGGGCTGTGGCCCCTGTGCCTTCTCGCCGCCTACGGCTCGGCGCTGCTGGCCCGGGCCCTTCTTCTGGGCCAGGACTTCCTGGCCATGTGGGCCGGGTACGCGGGCGCCTGCGCCGCGGCGATGGTGACCGGTCTCATTTGCATGGAGTTCAAGGCCGGCGCGGTTCCCAGCCTAGTGGGCGCGGCTTGGCAATGGGTGGCCAGCGCGGCGCTGTTTCCGTTCGCCTGGCGGCTGATCGAGCGCTACGAAGCGGCGGATGCGCGTTTCCGATGATCAGACCGGCCATCTACTTCGACGAGGTGAACGAGCGCCAGGGCCTGTTCCACCGGCGCGCTTTTCTCTTCGGCGGCGCGGCGGGCCTGGGCCTCGTCGCCCTGGGCGCCAGGCTGGCGCACCTCCAGCTGCTGGAATCCGGGCGCTATCGGATGCTCTCCGAACACAATCAGTTCCAGTTCCTGCTCACCCCTCCCCCGCGCGGGCTGATCCTGGATCGCAACGGCGTGGTGCTCGCCTCGAACCGCCCGGCGTTTCGCCTGCTGCTGGCCAGGGACGAGACCACCGACGTCCCGGCCGTCCTGGCCGACCTCGCGAGGCTCGCGCCCCTGGACGAGACGCGGCTGCGCCGGGCTGCCGCCGAGCTCGACGCCGCGCCGCGCAAGGCCCCGGTCGCGGTGCTGGAGGACATGACCTGGGAGGAGTTCTCGCGGATCAATGTGCGGGCGCCGGAACTGCCGGGGGTCACCGCCGACATGGGCGAGGTCCGGGTTTATCCCTTCGGCGGCGCCTTCGCCCACGTGATCGGCTATGTGGCCAAGGTGAACGCCAGGGACCTCGCGAAATCCGGGCCCAACGCCGACCCCATATTGCTCAACCCCGGATTTCGCATCGGCAAGCAAGGGGTCGAAAAGGCCTTCGACCTCGACCTGCGCGGAAAGGCGGGCGCGCGCAAGGTGGAGGTGGACGTCAAGGGTCGCCAGGTGCGCCAGGATCCGGCCGGCGATATCGCCCCCGCGCCCGGCGCCCCCATACGCCTGACCCTGGACGCCGACATCCAGAACCGCGCCCTGGAGGTATTCGGCGAGGAGAGCGGCGCCGCGGTGATGCTCGACTGCCGCAGCGGCGACATCCTGTGCCTGCTCTCGGCCCCGAGTTTCGACGCCAACCGGTTCGTCAAGGGCCTGACCGCGCCGGAATACCGCGCCCTGGCCGGATATGACCGCAAGCCCCTATTCAACAAGGCCCTGACCGCCACATATCCGCCGGGATCGACCTTCAAGACCATGGTCGCCCTGGCCGCCCTGGAACATGGCGTCGATCCGAACCGCACCTATGCCTGCCACGGCGCATGGGCCTGGGGCGGCCGTGTCTGGCACTGCGACAAGTCGCACGGGGTGCTGAACATGCACGACGCCATCCGAGAATCCTGCGACATCTTCTTCTATCAGACCGCTCTTGGCGTCGGCCCCGATCGGATCGCCTCCACGGCGCGCCATTTCGGCCTGGGCCAGGTCTTCGACCTGGGCATTCCCGGCCAGAAGCCCGGCCTTATTCCCGACATCGCCTATAAGCGCCGCGCCTTTCCCCGTGATCCGGTCTGGCACCCGGGCGAAACCCCCAGCATGGGCATCGGCCAGGGCTATGTCAGCGTCAACGCCTTGCAGCTGGCGGTCATGGTGTCGCGCCTGGCCAACGGCGCCATGGCCCTCGAGCCGCGCCTCGTCCATTCCATCGGCGGCGTCGTCCAGCCTTCGGGCGCGGAGGCCCCGGTCCTGCCCTTCTCCAGGGAGCATATCGATTTCGTGCGCGCCGCCATGGCTTCGGTGGTGGAATCCGGGACGGCGGCGGCGTCCGGCCAGCTCGGCCTGGGGCCGATCAAGATGGCCGGCAAGACGGGGACGGCCCAATCGCACACCTATACCGCCGCGGCGGGCGGCGTCCACGGCGCAAAGGGGGCCTGGGCGATGCGCGACCATGCCTGGTTCGTCGCCTTCGCCCCTTACGATGATCCGCGCTACGCCTTGAGCGTCCTGGTCGAGCACGGCGGTTTCGGCGGCAAGGCGGCCACGCCCAAGGCGGCCGAGCTGATGCGGGTCGCCCTGCTGAAGGACCCGCAGGTTCGCGCCCGGATCGTCGCCCCCCTGCCGGAGAGCGATGCGCCCGCGCCGGGTCGCCCCGGCGCCGCGACGTGACCGCTCCGGCCATCACCCGTCAGGGCGAGCGCGACCGGCTGGTCGTCAAGCTCTCCCAGATCGACTGGATCTTCTGCCTCGTTCTGGTCGCCATCGCGGCGGCCGGCGGGCTGATGCTCTACTCCATCGCCGGCGGCGCGTGGTCGCCGTGGGCGGGGCGCCACCTGACCCTCTTCGCCGTGTGTTTCGTGATCATGATCGCGCTGGCGACGGTCGACGTGAGGGTGTGGTTTTCCCTGGCCTATCCCACCTACGCCATCGGCCTCGTCCTATTGCTGGCGGTGGCCGTGGCCGGTCACTCGACCCTGGGCGCGCGGCGCTGGCTCGACCTGGGTCCCCTGCGCATCCAGCCCTCCGAGATCATCAAGATCGGCGTGGTGCTGGCCCTGGCCCGCTTCTATCACGGCCTCCCGACCGACAAGGCGCGGCTGTCCTGGCAGCTGCTGATACCGGCGGCGCTGATCGCCGTGCCCGCGGCGATCGTCGCGCACCAGCCCGATCTGGGCACCGCCTTGCTGATCGTCGCCACCGGCGGGGTGATGATGATCCTGGCCGGTCTCAGCCTGCGCCTGACGGCGATCGGCGTGGCCGGGGTCGCCGCCGTTCTGCCCGTCGTGTTCATGTTCGTTCTCAAGGGCTACCAGCGCGCGCGCCTGCTGACCTTCCTCGATCCCGAGGCGGACCGGTCGGGCGCCGGCTACCACATCATCCAGAGCAAGATCGCCCTGGGATCCGGCGGCCTGCTGGGCAAGGGCCTGGGCCTGGGAACCCAGAGCCAGCTCAACTTTCTGCCCGAAAAGTCCACCGACTTCATCTTCTCGTCCCTGGCAGAGGAGTTCGGGTTCCAGGGTTGTGTCCTCCTCCTGACCGCCTATGCGGCGGTGATCTTCATGGCCCTGCGCATGGCCTCCCTCGCCCACAGCCACTTCGCGCGCCTGGCGGCCGGCGGCGTCACCGTCACCTTCGCCCTCTGCGTGCTGATCAACGGGGCCATGGTCATGGGCCTGGCCCCCGTGGTCGGCGTGCCCATGCCGCTTTTGTCCTATGGCGGCACGGTGATGATCACCATGATGGTCGGCTTCGCCCTGGTCCTGTCGGTGCGCGTGCACCGCTATTCGGAAGTCACCCGCGGCAAGGGCGCGTTCCTCTAGCCCTCGAGCGCGGCGTCCGTCGCCCGCACCAGGCCGTCGACGATGCCCGGCTCGGTGGAGGCGTGGCCGGCGTCCCACACCACGTCCAGGCGAGCCTCGGGCCAAGCGCCCTTCAGCGCCCAGGCGCTCTGCATCGGGGTCACCACGTCGAACCGGCCCTGGACGATCCAGCCCGGAATATGGCGGATGGCCCCGACGTTCTCGAGCAGCCAGCCGTCCTTTTCGAAGAAGCCGTGGTTGACGAAGAAGTGGCATTCGATGCGGGCGAAGGCGACGGCGAAGTCCACCTCGTCGAACTTGGGCGGTCGCCCTTGAGGGCCGCGCAGGGAGATGGTGTCGCCCTCCCACTGGCTCCAGGCCGCCGCCGCCTTGGCCTGGACGCGCCGGTCCGGGTCGGTGAGCCGCCGGTGATACGCCCCGGTCAAATCGCCGCGCTCGGCCTCCGGGATCGGGGCGCGGAAACGCTCCCAGGCGTCCGGGAAGATCATCGAGGCGCCGTCCTGGTAGAACCAGGTGAGCTCGCGCCGGGTGAGCAGGAATATGCCCCTCAGGACGAGCCCGGCCACACGTTCGGGATGGGAAATCGCATAGGCGAGCGCCAGGGTGGACCCCCAGGACCCGCCGAACACCGTCCAGCGCTCCACGCCCAGGCGCCGGCGTAGCCGTTCGATGTCCTCCACCAGGCGCCAGGTGTCGTTGTCCTGGAGCGACGCGTTGGGCCGGCTCTTGCCGCAGCCGCGCTGGTCGAACAGGGCCACGCGCCAGCGGGCGGGGTCGAAAAACCGCCGCATGGTGGGATTGATCGCGCCGCCGGGGCCGCCGTGCAGCACCACCGCCGGCTTGCCGCCGGGCGCGCCGCATTCCTCATAGTAGATTTCGTGCGGGCCATCGGTGGCCATCCATCCGCTGGCGAAGGGCTCGGTCTCGACATAGAGGCCGCGCCGGCCGGCGGGGGAAAGGGCGGCGGGGGCGACGGCGGTGCGGTCCATGGCCCCCTTCTACAGCGGAAAGCGGCGGTCCAGCCAGTCGAGGATGACGCGATTGACCTTCTCCGGCCGTTCCTGCTGGGTCCAGTGGCCGGAATCCTCGATCAGGGCCTTGTCCAGGTCGGGGACATAGGCCTCCATGCCGTCGGCGGCGGAGGGCGGCAGGACGGCGTCCTTTTCGGCCATGACCATCAGAGACGGGACCTCCACCCGATCGGCCGTCCCCTCCGAGGCGCGCCAGTTGCGGGTCAAGTTGCGGTACCAGTTGATCCCGCCGGTGAAGCCGGTGCGCTGGAACGTCTCGACGAAGACGGCCATCTCCTCGGGGGTGAGAAAGGTTTCGCGCGAATCGTGGGCCGGGTCGTAGGCCTGGAGCATTTTGATCAGGGCGAACGTCGATTCCCCCTCGGAGCGCGGCCGATCGGCCAAGACGCTTCCCGACAGCCCCCCGGTCGCCGGCGGCGCGCCCGTTGGGGGACGGCGCAGGAAGAAGTTCATCGCCTTGGCCACGTCGGCGTCCAGCACCGCGTCGGCCTCGCCGGGTTTCTGGAAATGGACGATGTACATATCCTCGCCGAACCGCCGTCGCATGATCTCGATCGGGTCGGCGGGCGGCCTCGCCATGAACGGGGTGTTGAGGCCTATCACCCCGGCCACGCGGCCCGGATGATGAAGGGGCATCCGCCAGACCACGATGCCGCCCCAATCGTGACCGCAGAAGATCGCCTTTTCCACGCCGAGATGGTCGAGCAGGCCGACCATGTCGCCGGTGAGCTCGGCCATATCGTAGGCCTCGACCGGCCCCGGCCGCGAGGTCAGGCCATAGCCCCGCTGGTCCGGCGCGATTCCCCACCGCCCGGCGGCCTCCAGCGCTTTGAGCTGATGGCGCCAGGAAAAGGCCAGTTCGGGAAAGCCATGGCAGAAGACGACCGGCGTTCCGCGCCGTGGGCCGGCTTCATAATAGGCCATGCGCACGCCGTTGACGTCGGCGTATTGCACGGGGGGCATCTGGGTTTCGATGGCGGACATGATGTCTCCACTTAGGTCTGGGTCGGTCGCGAGTGATGGCGGGGCGATCTGACCGGGGCTCTTTGTGCCAGCGGTCGCGCCTTCGCGAAAGGCCTTCCCGGAGGCGGCTCACCCTCAGTACGGCTCTTCCCTTCACCCGATGATGGCGTAGATAGAAATCGCGCGCCGGCGGGTGATCTTGGCGCAAGCCAGAAGGGGTCGTGCTTTGGTTCTCCGTCATTCAGGGCTGCTCCTCGGCAGCCTGTGCGTTCTCGTCTCATCAGGAGCGGCCCTTGCCGCCGAGATTCCGTCCTCGGCGTTCAGCGCCCTGCAATGGCGGAGCATCGGGCCCTATCGGGGCGGTCGGGCGGTCGCCGTCGCCGGCGTGCCGGGCCAGCCGAACGTCTTCTATTTCGGCGCGGCCTCGGGCGGGGTGTGGAAGACGATCGACGCGGGCGCGACCTGGAAGCCGATCTTCGATTCCGAGCCGATCGCCTCGATCGGGGCCATCGCGGTGGCGCCCAGCAACCCGGAC
>JBBQGZ010000133.1:0-6207 GCA_038323535.1 Caulobacterales bacterium | reverse complement strand
GAGCGCGCCCTGGAGGCGCGCTTCGACGCCGGCTTGTCGGCGGCCGCCATCCGCGAACGCCTGCGGTGGATGGCGGCGGCGCCCAACCAGGTCGGCTCGCCGCACGACAAGGCCAACGCCGAGTTCACCCTGGCGCAGTTCACCGCCTGGGGGTGGGACGCCCGCATCGAGACCTTCAGCGTCCTCTACCCGACCCCCCGCGAGGGGCGCCTGGAGCTGATCGGGCCGGCGCCGTACACCGCCGACCTCACCGAACCGCCGATCGCCGGAGACGCCACTTCATCGCGCCAGGCGGGCGGCCTGCCGGCCTATCTCGTCTTCGGCGGCGACGGGGAGGTGACCGCGCCCTTGATCTATGTGAACTACGGCATGCCCGCCGACTATGCGGCGCTCCAGCGCCTGGGGCTCACCGTCAAGGGCAAGATCGTCATCGTCCGCTACGGCGCCGGCTGGCGCGGGCTCAAGCCCAAGCTCGCCCATGAGCATGGCGCGGTGGGCTGCATCATCTATTCCGACCCCGCCGACGACGGCTACGGCGCCGGGGATCCCTATCCCAAGGGCGCCTACCGCCCCGAGCGGGGCCTGCAGCGCGGCTCGGTGATGGACATGCCGGTGGAAGCCGGCGACCCCCTGACTCCCGATATCGGGGCGGTGGAGGGCGCCGCGAGGCTCCCCTTGGCCCAGGCCAAGACCATCCTGCACATCCCGGCCGTGCCGATCTCGCACGGGGACGCGCGCCACTTCCTGGCCGCCCTCACCGGCCCGGTCGCGCCCAAGGCCTGGCGCGGGGCCTTGCCGATCACCTACCATGTGGGCGGCAAGGGCGCCTCGGCGCACCTGGTGGTGCGATCGGATTGGGGCGCCAAACCACTCTATGACGTCGTCGCGGTGATGAAGGGCGCCCGGGCGCCCGACCAATGGGTGGTGCGCGGCAACCATCGCGACGGCTGGGTGTTCGGGGCCGAGGATCCCCTGTCGGGCCAGACCGCCCTGATGGAGGAGGCCAAGGCCCTGGGCGCCCTGGCCAAGAGCGGCTGGCGCCCGGCGCGCACCATCGTCTACGCCAGTTGGGACGGCGAGGAGGCGGGCCTCTTGGGATCCACCGAATGGGCCGAGGCCCACGCCCCCGAACTGAAGGCCAAGGCGTTGGTTTACATCAATACCGACGGCAACAACCGCGGCTTCCTCGACGCCCAGGCCAGCTATTCCCTGCGGCGGCTGGTCGACGAGGCGGCGGCCGACGTGACCGATCCGGAGACCGGCGCCACGGTGCGCGCCCGCGCCCTGGCCCATATCCAGGTCGAGGCCCTGGCCCCGGACGCCTCGCCCGAGCTCAAGGCGCGGGCCAAGGTGGCGGCGGACGGCGGGGACCTGCCCACCGGCGACCTGGGCTCCGGCTCGGACTATTCGCCCTTCGTCCAGCATCTGGGCGTCGCCGCGATCAATCTGGGATTCGGCGACGAGGGGCAATCGGGCGGCGTCTATCATTCCGCGTATGACACCTTCGAGCACTACGACCGTTTCGGCGACCCGGGCTTCGCCTATGGCGTGGCCCTGGCCCAGACCACCGGGCGGCTGGTGCTGCGCGCGGCGGACGCCGACCTCGGCCCCTTGCAGTTCGGCAATCTGGCCGCCGCCGTCGGGGCGCAGATCGAGGAGGTGAAGAAGCTCGTCACGACCCAGCGCGAGCACGCCTCCGCCGTAAACCGGCTGCTCGATCGCAAGGCCTTCGCCCTGGCGGCCGATCCCACCCTGCCCTCGGGCCCGCCGGACCGGGAGGACGCGGGCCCCACGGTGGATTTCGCCGCCCTGGACGCGGCCGTCCTGCGACTGAGGAAGAGCGCCCGGGCCTATGACGCGGCCGCGGCCGGGCCTATCCGGCAAACCTCCGCCGAGCGCGTGGACGCCATACTGCAAGCGGTCGAACAGGCCCTCACCGACCCGCGCGGGCTGCCCGGCCGGCCCTGGTACCGTCACCTGATCTCCGCCCCCGGCCTGCTCACCGGCTATGGCGCCAAGACCCTGCCGGGAGTGCGCGAGGCCATCGAAGGGCGGCGCTGGGCCGAGGCGAGCGACTACATCGCCCGCACGGCCGCGGTTCTCGACGCGGTCAGCGCCAAGCTGGACGAAGCGAGGGCCATTCTCAAAGGGTGAACGGAGCCGGGCGCGCCATCGCCAGACGCCCCCGGCGTGCTACACTCCTGGTCAAGGCAAAGGGCGAAGGAGGATCACACCGATGTCCGTGGCGGCGATCAGGTTCGAGGTGGCGCGGTGCCTGGCTCAGGCCAAGGAACATGTCCACGACGCCCAGGTCCAATTGGCGAGCGGGAGCGACGACCAGAAGATCAAGGCGGCGGGTCAACTGGAATTCTACAAGCATCAGCAGACGGCGCTGGAGGAGCGCTTGGCCCAGCTCGACCGGTGCCCGGAAAATCCCATGGAAAACCTGATCCAGGGGATCAAGAAGGAGTGGCTGGTCCAAAAGCAGATGTTCGAGGAATGGAGCCACGGGGCGCGGCTCTAGGGCGGGGACGATCATGGCTCTCGCCGACATCGATACGATCATCGTCGTGATCATGGAGAACCGTTCCTTCGATCACATGCTGGGCTATCTGAGCCTTCCCGGCGCGGGACAGATGGCCGTGGAAGGGTTGCGGGCGGACGACGCCTGGCTCGACGCCCACGCCAATCTGCACGGCGCGGTCGCCTACCGGAGCGAGCGGCTGGAGCGGACGGTTCAGGCCTTCGCCGATCCCAATCATGGCCGCGCCGCCATCGCCGTCCAGATCGGCACACCGGCGCAAGGCGGCGGGCCCATGGGCGGGTTCGTGAAGAGCTATGTGGAAGACACCCAGCCGACGCCGCCCGACCCCAGGCGGGTCATGGGTTACTATGACGCCGGCGCCGTCCCGGTGTTCGATTTCTTCGCGCGCAACTTCGCCGTCTGCGATCACTGGTTCGCCGCCCTGCCCTGCGGAACCCAGCCGAACCGCCTGATGGCCATGGCCGGCGAAAGCCGGCTGGCCGACAACGCCGGCCTGCTGCTGCCCGACCAATATCTCGTCTACGACTGGCTGAGCGATCACGCGGTGAGCTGGTGCGCGTACCAGTGGGGCGGTTTCTTTCCCTTCTTCAGCCTGAACTCGCGGTTTCTTCCAAAAATCCTGACCTCGCTCACCTTGACCCCCGGCGGGGGCAGGTTCCGCCGCTATTCGCATTTCGCCGCCCAGTGGGCTTCCGATGAGGATTTGCCTCGGGTCATTTTCATCGAGCCGGAATATGGCGACGGGCCCCACAGCGATCCCAATGACGATCATCCGCCGACCGGGATCTCCAACGGCCAAGCCTTCCTCGCCGATATCTACACCACCCTGATCAGCAATCCGGCGCGATGGGCGCGCACGATGATGGTCGTTACCTACGACGAACACGGTGGGTTTTTCGACCATGCCCCGCCCCTGCGAATCCCGGCCGAGGCCGGCGGAATACGGTTCGAAACCACCGGCGTGCGTGTCCCCGCTTTCGTGATCTCCCCCCAGGTCGGGGCGGGCCAGGTGTTCGATCGGCCCCTGGACCACACCTCGATCCTGCAGCTGTTCGACGACCGGTTCAGCCCCGGCGCCGGATACTCCTTGGCCGTCAACGCCCGCCAAGGCAGCCTGGATCGGATCGCCAATGGGTTGGGCCCGGCCCCCGCCGCGCCGCGCATGCCGCAAATCCCGCACGAAACCACCAGCGCCCTGCGGGCGGCGGCCGCGGTCCCGCCCCGGGCGCCGCCGCTGGGGGCGTCGCCGGACCACCCGGCCAACGCCCAGGCCTTGCATCAGGTCGCGGTCAAGGCCGAGGCGGAGCATCCGGACCTCATGGCCGACCCCCACTGGGACGCGGTCCGGGCCTATCTGGAAACGGCGGGGTAGCGACTATCGGTTCGGCGCCGTGCCCAAGCAGCGCCGGCCGCCCTCGGTCAGGCAGACCAAGGGCCGGCCATCGTCCCCGATGCGCCGCGCGACCAGCCCCCGGTCGACGGCGTCCTCCCAGACCGTCAGGCGCGGGCAAGAGGTGCGCCAGATTTCCATGACCTCGGCGTATGGCTGCGGCCCCGGCGCCAGCCACCGGACAAGGTCGAGGACCAGATCATCCACCGGTTCGCTCAACGGCTCGCTCCCATTGTCGGCGCCCGGCCCGCGCGAACGGGCGATGGACACTACGCGCTTCCCGCTCGAAACGAGCGCCCCGGCGCCATGCCCGTCCCGAGCCCGCCGACAATCGTCCCGGGCCGCAACGAGATCAAGCGGGGAGCCGGTCCTCGCTCTCGCCTCGTCGGCGCCCCTGGCGCCGGCTGGTCAAGGCGCGCTTACGGTAGGCAGCAGCCGTCATCCGCCGACCGCCTCCCTCCCGCCAAAGTGACGTGACAAAGTCGTCATGAGGCGCCGATAGGATGCGCTGGCGCCGTTGGGGCGCGCTCAAGGAGACAACCAGAATGAGCACTCAGGATATCGCCAAGGATCTGGTGGCCATGTGCAAGCAGGGCCAGTTCGCCGAGTCCGGCGAAAAATATTGGGCCGATGACGTGGTCAGCGTCGAGCCGATGGGCGACAACCCCGTCTCGCGCGGCAAGGCCGCCGCCCGCGGCAAGGGCGAATGGTGGACCAACAGCCACGAGGTCCATGGCGTCGAGGTCGCCGGCCCGTGGGTCAACGGCGACCAGTTCGCGGTGCGGTTCACCATGGACGTCACCGTAAAGGAAAGCGGCGCGCGGATGACCATGGACGAGATCGGCCTTTACACGATCAAGGGCGGCAAGATCGCGGAGGAGCGGTTCTTCTACGGAGGATGAGCAGGGTCCTGGACGTTGGGAGCGGTCGTTGGACCCGGCTTAGCCGCCGGGCGCGATCGAGGCGATGAGCCTCTTATAGTCTTCGATGATGGCGCCGGTCTTCGCGTCGGGGCGGAATCGCGCCACCCAGTCGGCGTTCACCTCGTCCCAGGTCCGTTCCAACACCGGGCGGATCGGCGCGACCATGTCTTCTCGCGCGGTCAATCCCAGAGTCAGGCAGGCACGCTCGACCTTCGACTTGTCGCCGCCTTCGAAGTCTTCGTAGGCCACGGGCAGCCATGGCCGCCCGGTGCGGTCCAGATAGGCCTTCAACATCGGCATGGCGGCGCCGACGACGGCGATCTGTTCGGCGATCGCGGCGCCTGGGCGACGATATCGCGGCGGATGAGATAGATGAACACCGTCCTTTCGCGCGCCGCGGCCAGGAAGCCCATGGCTCCACCGACGATCAGCCCGCCGACCCCGGTCTTGAACCCGAACCAGCCGTTCTCGCCGTCCAAGCCGATGATACGCTTCAGGGCCGCCGCGCCGCCGCCTTCGTGATTGATCCGGGGCGCGCCTAGGCTCTCGCCGATCCGCCCGATCTCGAAGCGGCGGTGATCTCCCGGCCAAGGTGGGTGCTGCCGGAGCGCGACGTGAACAGGATCGCAAGGCAGCTTACGTCCGGCCAGCCCTGGGCCCCGAGAGGCGTCGACCTGAGAAAGGGCGGCCGAGACATGGTTCGGCGGAAAGACGTCGAGCATGGGCGGGCTTACGCCGGACCGATCTTGCCGGGCAAGCCGTAGGCGGTCGACAGGCCACCAGACTTTGCGGGGGGACACACGGGTGCGCCCAAAATAACAAACCCGGCGCTCACACGCCGGGCCTGTTGCGATTGGGTGCGGGGACAGGATTTGAACCTGTGACCTTCAGGTTATGAGCCTGACGAGCTACCGGGCTGCTCCACCCCGCGTCGATGTCATATGCCGGCGCTCGGAGCGGGCCGGCGAAAGGCTTTCGTGATGAAGGGTCGAGACGGAACGGAACGCATCCTCTTGGTAGACCTGGCGACGACCTACTCTCCCGCGCCTTGAGACGAAGTACCATAGGCCCTGAATGTCTTAAAGAACGAGTTCGGAATGGGATCGGGTGGGGACCCTACGGCATATCCACCAGGTCAACAATAAGGATGCGAAGAAGACATCAACCGCCGTGCGCCAAAAATCCTTAAGGCGCGCCCAAAAACCTGGGCATGAGTTTTGATGAAAACGATCAAGCCTATCGAGCGATTAGTACCAGTAAGCTGCACGCCTCGCGGCGCTTCCACACCTGGCCTATCAACGTGGTGGTCTACCACGGCTCTCGGCGAAGCCTTGTTTTGAGGTGGGTTT
>JBBQGZ010000132.1:0-6243 GCA_038323535.1 Caulobacterales bacterium | reverse complement strand
GAGGCCTGTCGCTGCACGAACTATGGCGAACGCCGCCGCCACGTCCCCGACTGCATCCAGCTGACCCCGCACAACATCGACACCCTGCCCTGGATGCCGGCGAGCTGCGCCTACCGCCGCCTGCACGAAGGCAAGGGGCTTCCCGGGTGGCACCCGCTCGTCACGGGCGACGCCCAAAGCGTCCACGACGCCGGCGTCTCGGTGCGGGGCCAGACGATCAACGAGTCTTGCCTGACCCGGCCCGACGACGCTCTGGACTTCACCGCCCATGACCTGTCGCGGGACCGTAGCGGAAGCTGACCGCCACTGCGCGCCGATCATGTGGCAGAAATGCAACATCCCCTCTTGCGCCATGCGCTCCATGGCTTAACTCAAGACTTGTCGCGGGCAGATCGAGGACGTCGGATTGGCGCAGGATCCCTATCAGGAACTCGGCGTGGCGCGCGCCGCGAGCGCGGAGGAGATTCGCAAAGCCTTCCGCAAGCTCGCCAAGCGGCATCACCCCGACGCCAACCCCGGAAACAAGGATTCCGAAGAAAAATTCAAGCGCGTCAGCGGCGCCTTCGACTTGGTCGGCGATCCCGACAAGCGCAAGAAATACGACGCTGGCGAGATCGACGCCGATGGCCGCGAGACCATGCGCGGCTATGGCCCCAATCCCTTCGGCCAGGACCAAGGCTTCCGCTCGACGCAGTTCGAGGGCGTCGATCTGAACGACATCCTCGGCGAGATGTTCGGCGGGGCCGGCCGAGGGGAAGGCCGGCGCGGCGGTCGCGGCCGAGGCGGCTTCGCTTCGCGCGGCGCCAATATCCAGGCGCGGCTCGAGATCGATCTCGAGGAGGCCATCGTCGGCGGCAAGAGGCGCATCGCGTTTTCCGACGGGCGCACCCTGGACGTGACCATACCCAAGGGGGCGGTCGACGGCCAGGTCCTCAGGCTCAAGGGCCAGGGCGAGCCCGGTCCCGCCGGCCCTGGAAACGCCTTGATCGAACTTATCCTCCGTCCGCATCCGATTTTCCGCCGGGAAGGTGATCAACTGGTGATGGATCTGCCGGTTTCGGCGCCCGACGCCATCCTCGGCGGCAAGGTCCAGGCGCCGACGCCCGAAGGGCCGGTGACCTTGAACGTGCCCAAGGGCTCAAACTCCGGCTCCACCTTGCGGTTGAAGGGACGAGGCCTGGCGGGGCCTCAAGGCGGTCGCGGCGATTTGCTGGCCCGCCTGGTGGTGACCCTCCCCGAGGCGACTGACCGCGAGCTGGAGCGTTTCGCCGAGACTTGGCGCCGCGAACGGCCCTACACTCCGGGACGACGGGCGTGAGGGCGCGGCGCCCCTTCTGGAAGGACGATCGTTCAGCCGCGGTTCAGCCGGGTTCGCCTAGTCCGTCCGGTGTGCGCGCTTTCCTCACCTTTTTCGCCAGCCTGATCATCGCCGGGACCCTGGCCACCGCGAGCGAGGCGGGGATGCGTCAGGGCGGCGGCCATGGCGGGGGTGGAATGTTCGGTGGCCGGGGCGAGGGTCGGTTCCGCCCGCGCCCGATGCCGGAGCGTTTCATTCCCGAACCCCCGCCGCCTCGCGGGCCCAACTCTTTGGGCGCGGGATGGCGCCAACAGCAGGACGAGGCCCGCCAAGGCGTGCGCCAGGGGCAGATGGCGCCTCTGGGGCGGGTGATCGAGGGCATCCGGCGGCGCATGCCCGGTCGCCAGCTCGACGCCGGCATCGAGTACAGGGGCGATCGGCCGGTCTACCGCGTCCGCTGGGTCACCGCTCGCGGCCGGCGCGTCGACTACATCGTCGACGCGGCCACCGGCGCCATCCTGGGCGACAGGTAGCCGAACGCCGTGCGCATACTCCTCGTCGAGGACGACCCGGATCTCTCCCGGCAGCTGAAGCAGGCGCTGGCCGACGCGGACTATGCCGTCGATCACGCCCCGGACGGCGAGGAGGCGCGTTTCCTGGGAGAGACCGAGCCTTATGACGCCATCATCCTGGATCTCGGACTGCCGAAGATTGACGGGACCTCGGTGCTGGAGGGGTGGAGGCGCGCCAATATGGCCACGCCGGTGCTGATTCTCACCGCCCGCGGCGCCTGGAGCGAAAAGGTGGCCGGGTTCGACGCTGGGGCCGACGACTATCTGACCAAACCCTTCCACACCGAGGAGTTGCTGGCGCGCCTCCGCGCCCTGCTTCGCCGTTCCGCCGGCCATGCCGCCCCCAGCCTTTCCTGCGGCGCCCTGAGGCTGGATCCACGCGCCGCGCGCGCCTCGGTGGCCGGCGAGCCTCTGCGCCTGACCTCCCTGGAGTACCGGCTCCTGCACTATCTGATCATGCATCAGGGCCGGGTGATTAGCCGCACCGAACTGGTCGAACACCTCTACGATCAGGATTTTGATCGGGATTCCAACACCATAGAAGTGTTCATCGGTCGGGTTCGCAAGAAGATCGGGGCCGAGCGCGTGGAAACCGTTCGCGGCCTGGGCTATCGGCTCATCGCCCTGGAGGGCGAGGCGAACGAGGCGTGAACGGCCCCGGTGCGCTTGGTTCCCCTTTCGGGCGGCCGTCCCTCGTCCGACGATTGATTCTCCTGGCCGCCGCCTGGAGCCTGGCGGTGCTGGTCGTGGCCGGCCTGTCGCTTTCGGCCTTTTTCGATCATGCGGCGACCGCGCGATTCGACGACGAACTGTCGGACAACATCGATGAGCTGCTGGCCGGAACCTCGACGGAGGCCGGCCACATCGCCGCCCCCACCTTGACCGATCCCCGCGCGTTGCGCGTCTACAGCGGCGACTATTGGGAAATCGCCATGCCCAACGAAGCGGGGGGGCTGCGCGCGGTGGCGCGCTCCCGATCCCTTTGGGACCGAACCCTGCCGCCGCCCCCAGCCGGATCCGCCGCCCTTGCCAAGGCCGAAGGCAAGCTGCTCTTCTACGACAGCGCCGGCCCCGTGGGGCAGCCGTTGCGCGTCGCCGCGCTGCAGGGGCGATTGGGCGAGGTGAAAACGCCGGTGGTGTTCATGTCGGCCCTCGACCGGTCGCCCGTGGACCGGGACGTCCGCACCTTCGCCACCGCCGTCACCGGCGCGCTGGTGCTCTTGGGCGCCGGCCTGATCGCGGCGGTGATCCTGCAGGTCCGCATCGGGCTGCAACCGCTGTTCGCCCTGCGGCGCGAAGTGGCCGCAGTCCGCACGGGGCGCTCGGAGCGGGTCGTGGGAGATTATCCCACCGAGCTCGAGCCCCTCGCCGCGGAACTCAACGCGCTGATGGCCCACAATCAGGAGGTGGTGGAGCGGCAGCGCACGCACGTCGGCAACTTGGCCCATGCGCTCCGCACGCCCCTGTCGGTCATCCTTGCCGAGGCGCGGCGGGAACCGGGGCGTCTGTCGGAGGTGGTGTCGCGGCAGGCCGAGACCATGGGCCAGCAGGTCGACCATCACCTCCGGCGCGCCCGCGCCGCGGCCCGCGCCCAGGGTCAGGGCGAGCGCACCGCCGTCGCGCCCGTGCTGGAAGAACTCAGCCGCACTTTGGAAAGGATTTTTCGCGGAAGGGTCTCTTCGGTCGACTGGCGATGCCCCGACGACCTGTGCTTTTTGGGCGAACGCCAGGATCTTCTGGAAATCGCCGGCAATGTCATGGAAAACGCCTGCAAATGGTGCTCCGGCAAGGTGCGTGTCGCCGCCATCGCCATCGCCCCGCGTCAATTTTCGTTGACGATCGAAGACGACGGCGCGGGCCTCGCCGACGATCAGAGGAGCGAGGTGCTGCGCCGCGGGGCGCGGCTGGATGAAAGCGCCCCCGGCTCGGGCCTGGGCCTTTCCATCGTCGATGAGCTCGTCCGCGCCTACGGAGGCGCGACGAACCTCGCCAGTTCATCCATGGGAGGGCTCAAGGTCGAACTCATCTTGCCGCGCGCCGAGGGGTGAACCCAAGGGTCCTCGCCCTCGCTCCGGTTTTTGGCTAACAGCATCGCATGGTCGGCTTTTGGATCGCGGCGGCGCTTCTCGCGGCAGGCGCCGCGATTTTGATTCTTCGTGGCGGCCGGGCCATGGCCGCCGGCGCCGATCGCGATCCGGCCGTTTCGGTGTACCGCCGCGCCTTGGCCGAGATCGACGAGATGGCCGATCGCGACCTGATCGCGCCGGGCGAGCGGCGCGCCACGCGGGCCGAAGCCGCCCGGCGCCTTCTCGTCGCCGCCGACCGTCAGGTCCAGCCCCTGGCGCGGGGCGTGGGTCCTCGCGGCCTGCTGGCGGCGGCGGCGGCCGGGCCGCTTCTCGCCGCCTTGGTCTATATGGCGGTGGGATCGCCCGGCGCGCCGGATCAGCCCTTCGCCGGGCGCCTGGCGCGATGGCGCGCCAAGCCCGAGCTCGATCGGCCGGTCGAGCTCGCCGCCGCGCTGCGCTCCCTGGCAGCCGAGCACTCCGGCGATGCCGAGCCGCTTCGACGCCTGGCGTCCCTGGACCTCGCCTTGGGAGACGCGGACGGCGCCGCCCACGCCCTTCGCAAGGCGATCACGATCGCGCCGGATCGCGCCGACTTGCTCGCGCCGCTGGGCGAGCTGGTGGTCTTGAAAGCCCAGGGCGCGGTGGGGCCCGAGGCGGAGGCGCTCTTTCGCCGCGCCCTGCGCGGAGACGCCGGCTCGCCCACCGCCCGCTACTATCTCGCTCGCGCCCGGATCGCCCAGGGGGACCGCCCTGGCGGCCTTGCTCTTTGGCGCGACCTGCTGGGCGCCCTGGCGGCCGACGATCCGCGCCGCCCCATGTTGGAGGCGGACATCGCCGCGGTGGAAAGGACCGGCCATCTCGCCGACGCCGCTCCGCCGGCCTCGCCGGCCGCGACCTCCGAAGCCATTCGCGGCATGGTGGACGGGCTCGCCGGGCGCCTGGAAGGCCACCCCGACGATCCGGCCGGCTGGGTGAGGCTGGTTCGCGCCTATACCGTCCTGGGCGAAGACGACAAACGGGCCGCCGCGCTGGCGCGGGCGCGCCGCCTCTATGCCGGCAATCCGACGGTCCTGCGGGCGCTGATGGCCGCTCAGCGGCCGGCCCCGTCGTAGCGAACGCGCGCCGTGGTCCCGCTTCCCAAATCACGCACCGCCCGGCGCCGGCTCTTGATGGTCGCCGTCGTCGCGCCGATCCTTTGCCTCGCCGCCGGCCTTGCCCTGTTCGGCCTGCGGGGATCGATTTCCTATTTCTACACGCCGGCCCAGGCGATGGCGGCGCATGTGGCGCCCGGCCGGGCCATCCAGCTCGGCGGGCTGGTCAAACGCGGCAGCGTCGCCGCGCGCGCCGACGGCGAGGTGAACTTCGTCGTCTCCGACCGGACCCACAGCTCACCCGTGAGCTATCACGGCGACCTGCCCGACCTCTTCCGCGAGGGTCAGGGCGTGGTGGCCGTCGGCGCCTATGACGCCGCCGGCGTCTTCGTCGCCACCCAGGTTCTCGCCAAGCACGACGAACGCTACATGCCCCGCGAACTGACCCGGGCGCTGAAGGCCCAGGGGGACTGGCGCGGCGCCGGCGCGCGCGGCGCCTATGAAACCAGGGCCGGCGCGCCGTGATCGCCGAATTCGGCCAATTCGCCCTCGTCCTTGGCCTCTGCCTGTCGCTGGCTCAGGCCGGCCTTTCGTTCGCCGGCCGAGCGCGGCGGGACGCGGCCTTGACCGCCGCGGGCGAGGGGGCGGCCATCGGCGCCTTCGTTTGCGTCGCCATCGGCTTCGCGACGCTGATATTCACCTTCGTCACGTCGGATTTTTCCGTGGTCAACGTGGCGGAAAACTCCCACACCGAAAAACCCCTGATCTACAAGATCGCCGGCGCCTGGGGCAGCCATGAGGGGTCGATCCTGTTGTGGTGTTTCGCCCTAACCGCCTACGGCGCGGCGGTGGCCGCGGCGCGGGGCCTGCCGTGGGGCCTCAAGGCGCTCACGGTCGCCGTCCAAGGCAGCCTGGGCGTCCTTTTCATCGGCTATATGGTGCTGGCCTCGAATCCCCTCTTGCGCATCGCCGATCCGCCCGTGGAGGGCCGCTCGCTCAATCCCCTGTTGCAGGATCCGGCGCTGGCGGCCCACCCCCCGTTCCTCTACGCCGGCTATGTCGGGCTTTCGGTGGTCTTCTCCCTGGCCTTGGCGGCGCTCATCGAGGGGCGGGTGGACGCCGCCTGGGCCCGCTGGGTGCGGCCCTGGACCCTGGCGGCCTGGAGCCTGCTGACGATCGGGATCACCCTGGGCGCCTTCTGGGCCTACTACGAACTG
>JBBQGZ010000131.1:0-6264 GCA_038323535.1 Caulobacterales bacterium | reverse complement strand
TCAGCCCTGGCCAGGCCAGCTACAGCGGCGACACCACTTCGGGCGTTCTCACGGTCACCGACGGCATCCACACCGCCCACATCCACCTCACCGGGAACTACACGGCCTCCGCGTTCGTCGCCAGCAGCGACGGCAAGGGCGGGACGATCGTCACCGATCCGACCCGTGGTCCCGCGGCGCCGGCGCACCGCTTCATCGCGGCGGCGGCGGGCCGGGGCGGTTTGGCGGGTGAGGCGATGCATACCGGCGTGGCCTGGGCCGGCCACACGCCGATGCTCGTCAGACCGCACGCCATGATCGCCTAGCCTTAGGTTTTCTCGCTGTCTTTCAGCGTCTTCGAAGATCAGCGGCGAATTTGGATAGGCTGTAGCGCCTCACCCTCCCACGCCCTGACGGGCGCGGACCCCTCCCTCTCCTTATAGAAGAGGTGTTCCGAGGGGCTCCCCCTCGTTCTTAAGCTCCCCTTGCCGCCTCCAGCACCGCCTGGCAGAGCCCGCTCGTCCTGGGGTCGCCCACCAGGTCGGGCCCCATCTGGTTGCAGACGTAGCCGATGGCGACCTGCGCGTCGGGGTCGGCGCAGCCGAAGGAGCCGCCCCAGCCGCTGTGGCCGAAGGCGCGGGGGTTGGGGCCGTAGATGCCGGGCGTGTTCAGCGCCACGCCCATACCCCAGCAATCGACGAAGCCCAGGAAGAGGTCGCGCCGGCCGGCGGGCGCGGCCGGGGCGGTGAGGCGCTCCACGCCGGCGGGCGAGAGGATGCGGGTCCCCTCCAAGGCCCCGCCCCCAGCCAGCATGGCGTAGAGCCGGGCCAGGCCCAGGGCCGAGGCCTGGCCGTTGGCGGCGGGGATCTCGGCCGCCCGCCAGGCGCGCCGGTTGGGGCCTTGCGGGTCCTGCCGGGGATTGATTAGGGCCATCAGCGCCCGGGGGTCGAGGCCGGCGACGGCGGCCTCGTTTGGCGCGCTTCGGGGCGGGAGGGTCTCGGCGACCCGGGGCTCCAGCGCCGCCGGCAGGCCGATGTGGATGTCGGCGCCCAGAGGACCGCAGATTTCCTCGCGCAGATAGGCCCCCACCGAGCGACCCGCGACGCGGCGCACGATCTCGCCGGCCAGCCAGCCGTAGGTCATGGCGTGGTAGGAGGTGGCGGCCCCCGGCGGCCAGGCGGGGGCCTGGCGGGCGAGCTTGGCGACGCAGCCTTCCCAGTCCAGCTGGTCGTCGAGGGTGGTGGGTTCGGCGAAGCCCGGCACGCCGGCCTGGTGCGACATGGCCTGGGCGACCGTGATGGCGCCCTTGCCGGCTTGGCCGAACTCCGGCCAATGATCGGCGACCTTGTCGTCGTAGCGAATCAGGCCCTGGTCGACGAGGCCGGCGACGGCGACGGCGACGACGCCCTTGGTGGCGGACCAGACATTGACCAGGCTGTCGCGCGCCCACGGCCGGGTGAGGGCGCGATCGGCGAAGCCGCCCCACAGGTCGACCACGCATCGGCCCCGGTGGAAGGCCGCGAAGGCCGCGCCGACCTCCTGGTAATCGCCCTCGCGGGCGAAGTTGGCGGCGAAGGCCTCCCGCGCCGGCTCGAAGCCCGGCGCGACCTCGCCTTGGATGGGGCCGGCCGTGGTCATCGGCGGCCATGCCGTCGGTGACGAGGTCGATCAGGGCCGGGACGATCTTCCATGCCGATCCCTTTGCCGGCCTCTATGGCAACCGTGTCGAGCGCTGGGCCTTACTACATCAATCGGGACGGTACTTTCGAGAACCATTTGCCGAGCGGCCGGGTGACCAAAGACGCCTTTGTTTGGGCTATTCGGTGACACCGCGCTAAACTCGCGCCACGGAGTATTCCCGAAGGCTTCGCCGCGAAATGGGCCTGGCCGGCCGGCGGGCGCGCGTGACGGAAGGGCTGACCTCCATGACGAGACGCAGGTTCATCGATATCTCGATGCCGATCAGCGGGGCGGTGATTACCGATCCCCCGCCGCTACGCCCCCAGATCAGTTATACCGATCACCGCCAGGGGGCCGCGCAGATGCTCCCCTTCTTTCCGGGCCTCACCGCCGCGGACCTTCCCGACGGCGAGGGCTGGGCCGTGGAGCAGATTACGCTCTCGACCCACAGCGGCAGCCACATGGACGCCCCGTGGCACTATCATTCGACCACCGACGACGGCGCCCGCCGGTCACCGACGATCGACGAGGCGCCCCTCGATCTGTTCATGCGCCCCGGCGTGAAGCTCGATTTCCGCCACCGGGCGGACGGCGACGTGGTCTCCGGCGCGGACATCGAGGCGGAACTCGCCCGGATCGGCCACGCCCTCCAGCCGAATGACATCGTGCTGATGAACACCGCCGCCGGAGCGGCCTACGGGTCGCCCGAATTCGTCGATCGCGGATGCGGCTTTGGCCGGGACGGGACGCTCTTTTTGACTCGCCGCGGGGTGCGGGTGGTGGGAACGGACGCTTGGTCGTGGGACGCGCCGTTTTCCTTCACGGCCCGGCGGTTGGCCCAGGGCGCCTCTCCGACGACCGTGTGGGAAGGCCACAAGGCGGGCCGTGAGACGCCCTATTACCAGATGGAGAAGCTGCAGAATCTGGAGGCCCTTCCTGATCACGGATTCACCGTCTGCTGCTTTCCGGTCAAGATCGAACGCGCATCCGCCGGCTGGGTGCGGGCGGTCGCCATCATCGACGCCTGATCCTCGAATCCGGGAGCGCATGCGCCCGCCCGCGAAGACCTCGCTCGGGGAAGACGCATGAAGACCGGGCTTGAGCGCGCCTCGGGCCGGGCCTAGTTGGATACATGTATTCAGGGGGACCGGGCATGCCCACCTCCATACGCCTCGACGCGAAATCCGACCGCCGCCTGGACGAACTCGCCTCGCAAACCGGGCGCAGCAAAGGCTTCTACCTGCGAGAGATCATAGAACGGGGGCTGGAGTACCTGGAGGACTACTACCTCGCGGCGGACGTGCTCGAACGTGTGCGCAAGGGTCAGGAAACGGTCCATCCGCTGGACGAGGTGGAGCGCGACCTTGGCCTGGCGGATTGAGCTGACGGCGACCGCCGCCAAGACGCCAAGAGGCGCGTCCTCGGAGCGCCGGCTTCCAGCCCGCGAACTGGCGCCGGAATGGCGGGCTGGAAGCCCATAGGCGCTAAGATAGCCTATGGCGATCGACCCGTTTTTTGAAACGCCAAGGAGCCAAGACGCCAAGAGGCTCGTGTCTGATTCCGATCTGGCTTGGCTCCTTGGCTTCTTGGCGTTGAACGACGCGTCGCCGACGCCGCGCGCTCAAAAGCACTCGCGCTTCGCCCGACGCTCGCACACAAAGATCATCATCTCCACCCCTATCTTAGCGCCTATGGGCTGGAAGCCCGCGCTCCGGCGGAACCGCCAGCTCTTAGGAATAGACCTCGAAGAGCCCCGCGCCGCCCATGCCGCCGCCGATGCACATGGAGACCATGGCGTGGCGGGCGCCGCGGCGGCGGCCTTCCTGGAGGGCGTGGCCGGCCAGGCGCGCGCCGGTCATGCCGAAGGGGTGGCCGATGGCGATCGAGCCGCCGTTGACGTTGTACTTCTCCGGATCGACGCGGAGGGTGTCGCGGCAGTAGAGGCACTGGCTGGCGAAGGCCTCGTTGAGCTCCCAAAGGTCGATGTCCTCGATCTTCAGGCCATGGCGTTCCAGCAGGCGCGGGACGGCGAAGACCGGGCCGATACCCATCTCGTCGGGGGCGCAGCCGGCGACGGCCCAGCCCTTGAAGACGCCCAGCGGCTTCAAGCCCCGGCGCTCGGCCTCCCGCGCCTCCATGATCACCACCGCGCCGGCGCCGTCGGAGAGCTGGGAGGCGTTGCCGGCGGTGATGGTGTGGCCCGGGCCGCGCACGGGTTGCAGCTTCTGGAGCCCTTCGAGGGTGGTGTCGGGGCGGTTGCACTCGTCGCGGTCGACCGTGTAGTCGACGATGCTTTCCTCCTTGGTCTCCTTGTCGACCCGCTTCATCTTGGTCTTCATCGGGACGATCTCGTCGCGGAACTTGCCGGCCTGCTGGGCGGCGGCCATCCGCCGCTGGGACTCCAGGGAATATTCGTCCTGGGCCTCGCGGCTGACCTGATAGCGTTCGGCGACGATGTCGGCGGTGTCGATCATCGGCATGAAGATGTCGGGGTACATTTCGGTCAGGCGCGGATCGTGGCCCCCTCCCCCCGGATTGCCGGGAAAGCTGATCGATTCCACCCCGCCGGCGACCACGCATTCGGCCCCGTCGTCGACGACGTAGCGGGCGGCCATGGCGATGGTCTGCAGGCCCGAGGAGCAGAAGCGGTTGACCGTGACCCCCGAGGTGGTGATCGGCAGGCCCGCCAGCAGGGCCGCCTGGCGCCCCAGATTGCCGCCGCCGTGGGCGACGTTGCCCATGAAGCAGTCCTCCACCGCATCGGCCTCGACCCCGGCCTTCTCCACCGCGTGCTTCACCGCATGGGCGGCCATGGACACCGTCGGCGTGATGTTGAAGCCCCCGCGCCCGGACTTGGCCAGGCCCGTGCGGGCGTAGGAAACGATGACGGCTTGACGCATGGGGGAGGCTCTCCGGGGTTCGACCGCGCGACATTAACGATGCGGCGCGCGGTGGCTACCCAAAAAACCTCCCTCCCCTTCTGGGGAGGGCAGACGGCGAAGCCGTCAGCGTGGGGAAGTCGGGGGAAACCCGCAACGCCAGGGATGATCGAGACTCCCCCACCCCGATCGCTTCGCGATCTTCCCTCCCCAGAAGGGGAGGGAGGCCATCCGCTTCTCGGGAGCCTACGGATTGCTGGGCGTGCGCGGGTCGCCGGCGGGCTTGAAGTCCCTCATGCCGAACAAGGTCCGCACCAGGGGCGTGCCGTTGCCGACCATATAGTCGAACCCCGACGTGTCGCTGTGATGGAAGACGCCGTCGAAGCCGGGGATATACTTGTGATAGAAGTGCGCCGCGTTGGCCGCGCCCCCGCCGCCGAACTGGTCCTGGGTCGCGCCCTTGTCCCACAGGAAGCGGTTGATGTCGCCCAGCCGGCCGCCGGACATTTCGGCATAGAGCGCCAGGGCGCCGACGAACTCGGGAGATGAAACCGAGGTGCCGATCACGCCGAAGCGTCCGCCGGCGACGGTGACGATCGCGGCGCTGTCGCCCGGATGGCAAGGCAGTTTCGCCAGGCCGCCGGGGCAGCCGCCCACCTGCATGCCGACGTCCGGAACGATGCGCCCTGGAACGCTGGTCCCGAAGGCGTTCTGATAAGGCGGCCGGGCGAAGACCACGCTAAGGCCGCCCCCCGCGCCCCATTCGCCGCCGTGGACGTTCACGCCCAGGCCGTAGATGTCGTAGGGGACTTCGGGATCGCCGGCGGTGTTTTCGGACACGTATTTCGAGGTCAGGGCCGGGAGCATCGGGGGCGTCGTGATCAGGTTTCCGCCGCCGAGCGTCGTGACGTTCGGATCGTCCGCCGGGGTCTGGACGCTGGCGACGAACTTGGCGTGCTCGCTTCCGCTGAAGTAGTCGACGCTCGGGCACGAGAGCCCGCCGCTGTCGCCGGAGCTGGCGACGAAGGTGATGCCCTGGGCATTCCCCTGCCTGAACACGTCGTGGTAGAGCCTCAGCACCCCCACGAAGCTCGTGCCGTTGTTGTAGGCCCTGGTATAGTTGAGCTCGCAGCCGCCGAACGACGAATTGACCATGTCCCAGCGGTTCTGGTCGACGACCTGGACATAGGCGTCCAGGATATGTTGGTCCGAAAGGTCCGGCAGGCTGAGCAGCGTGACCGACGAGCCCGGGGCGCCGCCCAGAACCTGCTGGACGTCGAGGGAAGCCTCAAACGACACGCCGCTGTTGGGATCGAAAGGCGCGCCCCCGTCGATCGGCAAATGCTCGATCGTCGGCGGCTGCTTTCCCGTGGTGGCGGTGAACAGCTCGTGATTGAACATTGCGGCGATATCCGAATCCAAAGCGTCAGTCGCCATCACGACCGCGACCCGGATTCCGGTCCCGTCGAGCCGGTTCCCGCCCGGCAGGATGGTCTGATAGGACGGGTAGTCATAGGCTTGCTTCATGTCGTTGTAGTTGTAGGCGCCGGCGGGGCCGTTGCGATTGTCGGGAACGGGACCCAGATTCACCGAGTGGGTCTGCCGGTTCGGTATGCCGGTGAAGTCGGCGACCAGGACGCCTTCCTGGCGAAGGGCCCCCGAAGCGCTCAGCGGAGAGGCCGCCACGATGCTGCGGGCGCCGTTGGCCAGGGTCACGGTGTTCAGG
>JBBQGZ010000130.1:0-6356 GCA_038323535.1 Caulobacterales bacterium | reverse complement strand
GCGGCGATCGCGATCGCCGCTCGCCGATCACCGACCTCCCGAAGGTCCGGCCCGCCTTGGCGGATCTCGGCCCGGATGGCTTCGGGAGCTTCCGAACGAGGATTGTCGTCGGTGACGATGGCGATGTCGGCCAGATCGGCGGCGACGGCGCCCATCTGCGCGCGCTTGCCGCGGTCCCGGTCGCCCCCCGCTCCGAAGACGACGATCAGCCGGCCCCCGGCGTGCGGCCGAAGGGCGGCGAGCACGGTGCGCAGCCCGTCGGGCGTATGGGCGTAGTCGACATAGGCCTCGCCGCCGTCGCGCCCGGCGCCGACGCGCTGCAGGCGTCCCGGAGCTCCCTCCAGCCGTTCGAGCGCCGGCAAGGCGGTCCCGGGCGACTCTCCGGCGGCGATGCAGAGGCCCGCCGCGACCAAGGCGTTGGAGGCCTGGAAGGCGCCGACCAGAGGCAAGTCTATTTCGTAAGGGGCGCCCCAGGCGACGATCTTCAGGCGCTGACCCCCCGGCGTGGGAGTGCGCGCCGCCAAGGTCAGACCCTGGCCCATGGCGCCGACCGACATCAGGGTGTGGCCGCTCATCACCGCCGCGGCGGCGAAGGCCGGGAAGGCGTCGGAATCCGCATTCAGCACCGCCGCCGAGCCCCGCGGCAAGAGGGTGTCGAAGAGGCGCAGCTTGGCGGCGCGATAGGCGCCCATGGTGCCGTGGTAGTCGAGGTGATCCTGGGTCAGGTTGAGGAAGCCAGCGGCGGCGAGGCGCACGCCGTCCAGGCGGCGCTGATCGATGCCGTGGGATGACGCCTCCAGGGCCAGATGCGTCACGCCGCGTTCCCAAAGGTCGGCCAGGGTCTGGGCGACGTCGGCGGCGTCCGGCGTGGTCAGCCCAGGCCCGCTCAGCTGCGTATCCCCCGCCCGCACCCCTAGGGTGCCCATGCTGGCCGAGGCGTGGCCGGCGGCGGCGAAGATCTGCTGGCAGAAGGCCGCCACCGAGGTCTTGCCGTTGGTGCCGGTGACCGCGACGCAGCATCGCGGCTGCTTGCCGAAGAAGGCGGCGGCGGCCAGGGCGTAGGCGCGGCGCGGATCGCCGACCTTGATCACCGGGGCGCCGACGCCGGGCAGGTCCTCGCTGGCCAGCACCGCCGCGGCGCCCGAGGCCATGGCGGCCGGCACGAAACTCTTGCCGTCGGCCTTGGCGCCGGGCAGGGCGGCGAACAGCCAGCCCGGCTTGACCCGCCGGCTGTCGGCGGTGACGCCGGCGATCATCGGGTCGACGACGAGGTCGCGCTGGACCAGATCGGAAAGGCGAAGGGCCGTCATTCCTCGCCTCCGGTGAGCAGTTTCGGGTCGATCGGCGGCTTGGGGCCGGCGTCGGCGGCGGTCACGACGCGTTGGACGCCCAGCAGGGGCGCGATGCGTTCGATGACGCGACCGGCGGTGGGCGCGGAGATGATCCCGCCGGTGGTGAAGCCCCCGGTCTCGGCCGTCGCATGCGGCTCGTCCAGCATGATCAACACATAATATCGGTCGGCGCCAAGCGGCCCGTCGGTGGGGAAGATGGCGGCGAAGGAGGCCAAATTCTTGGAGCGGTCGTAGCGGCCGCCGATGATCTTGGTGGCCGTCCCGGTCTTCCCGCCTACCCGATAGCCGGGAATGTTCGCCTTGCGGCCGGTGCCGTCCGTGGCGTTGGCGCGCATGAGGTTGAGCATGGTGCGCGACGTCGAGGCCTGGATCACCCGCCGGCCGGGCGCGGGCGCCTTTCCGGGGGCCAGCTTCTTCAGGGTGAGGGGGCGATAGACGCCGCCGTTCAGGATCGAGCTCATCCCCGTGGCGATGGCCAGGGGGGTGACCGAGATCGCATGGCCGAAGGCCATGGTGGCGACCGCGTTGTCGCTGAGCTTGCGCGGCAGGAGCGGGTGGGCGGACTCGGCCAGCTCGCTGGGCGCGGTGGCGAACAGGCCGAAACCCCTGAAGTAACGGTCCATGCGCGCCGCGCCCGCCAGCAGGCCCAGGCGCGCCGCGCCGATGTTGGAGGAGTGGGTGAAGACCTGCCACAGCGGCAGGATGCGATCGCCCTTGTCATAGTCGTGGATGATCTGCCCCGGAAGCACCAGGGGCGTGTGGACATCGAACTTGGTGTCGACCGTGGCGACGCCGGAATCGAGGCCCATAGCCAGGGTGAAGACCTTGAACACCGAACCGGGCTCATAGACCGTGCCGGCGGCGTGGTTGATCATGGCGGCGGGATCGGCCTTGCCCGGCGCATTGGGATCGAAGGTCGGGTAGCTGGCCATGGCCAGGATCTCGCCGGTGCGGACGTTCACCACCATGCCGACGCCGCCGATGACCTTGTAGGTCTCCGCGGCGCGGTTCAGCTCGTCCTGCAGCGCCCCCTGGACGCGAAGATCGATCGAGAGGTCGACCGGCGCCTTGCCGGCGTCGGCGCGGATCGTCGCGTCGAGGGCCCGCTCGGCGCCCGCCAGGCCGACCCCGTCCTTGCCGGCGAACCCGATGACGTGCGCGCCGGTCTCGCCCAGGGGGTAAGCCCGTCCGCTTTCCTCCTCGAACCCGATCCCCGGCAGGGCCAGGTCGTGGAGCCTCGCCTTCACCTCGGGTGTCAGGCCGCCGGCCAGGTAGTATTGGGGCCGGTCTCCGGCCAGGGCGCGGGCCAGGCGCCCGGGCGAGATCGACGGAACGGCGCCCAGGATGGCCGCCTGGGTCGCCGCCGGATCGGACACCTCCCTGGGCTTGAGGTAGAGGCCGTAGTGGATCAGATCCATGGCCAGGATCTGGCCGTTGCGATCCAGGACGTCGGCGCGCGCGTTGGGCGACTGGCCGGCCGCCGCCCCCGGGTTCCCCAATCCGGAGAACAGGGCGGCCCTCACCGCCACGAGCCCCAGGGTCAGGAATCCCGCCGAGAACAGCGCGGTGACGAAGAAGATGCGAAGGCGGGTGTCGTCCACCGCCTTGCCCGAGGCGCGAGCGGCCCCGAACCTGCGCTCCATCCACCACAGCGGCGACGTCAGCCCCCGCCAGGGCGTCCAGATCGGATGGCCGCCGCCGGAGAACCTGGCGTCGGTGGCGGTCATGGCTTGGCTCCCCGGGTGGCGATCTCGGACAGGGCCTCGGGCGTGGTTTCACGCTTGGGGTCCACCGGTTGAAGGCCGAGATATTGGCTGGAGAGACGCTCGATTCGGCTGGGGTCTTCAAGATGAGCGATCTCGGCGTGGAGCAGGCGGATGCGTTTTTCCTCCAGCACGATCTGGCCCTGCACGTCGGCGGTGCCGGCCCCTTGCGCGCCGGCGAAGGTCTTGAGGGCGTAGCTGCCCAAGGCGAGGGTGAGCAGAAAAGCCAGGGCGAGGAGGTCGAAGACCCGAAAGCCCCGCACCCTGCGGGTGAAGACGTCCGAGGCGATCATGCCGCCAGCCTCCAAGCCGGCGCCGTGGTGCGTTCGGCTCCGCGCAGTTTGCCCGACCGGGCGCGAGGATTGGCGGCGATCTCGGCGGCGCTCGGCGCGCGCGCGCCGGCGTGCAGGAGGCGAAAGCTCGGCGCCGGGCCGCCCGCCTTGGGCGGCGCGTGCCGAGAGCCGGCCCCGTCGCGCCCGGCGCGGGCGGAAAGGAAGGTCTTGACGATGCGGTCTTCCAACGAGTGGAAGGTGACCACCGCCAGCCGCCCGCCGGCTTTGAGGCAGACCTCGGCGGCGGCCAGCCCGCTCTCCAGTTCGGAGAGTTCCGCATTTACCGCGATGCGCAGGGCCTGGAAGACCCGCGTGGCCGGATGGGTCTTGGCGCCGCGCCGCCCGCCCAGGACCCGTTCGACCACCTGGGCCAGGTCCAGGGTCCGGGTGAAAGGGGTTTCGGCGCGGCGGCGCGCCAGGGTCCCCGCGATCCGCCGCGCATGGCGCTCCTCGCCATAGTCGCGGAAGATGCGCGCCAGTTCCGCCGTCTCGGCCTGGTTGACCAAGTCGGCGGCGGTCGGCCCCGAGGCGCCCATGCGCATGTCCAGAGGGCCGTCGCGCATCAGGGAAAAGCCGCGCTCGGCGTCATCGATCTGCATCGACGACACGCCAAGGTCCAGGGCGACCCCGTCGACCGCGCCCTCGCCGACCACCCGCGTCATCTGCGCGAACGTCCCGGCGACCAGGCGAAAGCGGCCGGCGGCCTGAAGCGGATGGCCGAAGCGGGCCGCGGAGGGGTCGCGATCGAAGGCCACGACCCGGGCGCCGGCCTCCAGGAAGGCCCGGCTGTAGCCGCCGGCGCCGAACGTACCGTCCACGATCGTCAGCCCGGGACGCGGCCGCAGGGTTTCGAACACCTCGGCGAGCAGGACCGGGACGTGGGCGGGAGCGGTCACGGCTTGGCGACGGCGAGGGAAAGGCGCTGCTGGGCGCGCGCCGGCAAGCCGACGCGCGCGATGTCACGCTGTTGCGCGAGGTGGGCCCTGAACGCGTCCCGCGGCCAGATCTGGAAGCGGTCGATCATTCCCACCACCGCCACCCAGTCGGTCAGGCCCAAGAGGTCGCAGAAGCTTTCGGGAAGGGTGATGCGGCCGGCGGTGTCGTAGGAGAGCCGCGCCATGCCGCCAAAGACGCTGGTCTCCAAGGCGGTGCGCAGGGAATCGCCGAACGGCAGTTCGTTGACCACGCTCATATAGGTGTCGAACAGGGCCTGTCCGCCGCCTTCGATGCAATCCGCCTCGACCGAGGGGAAGCAGAACACCCCATCGAACGCCCCCTTGGCGGCGGCGCGGACGTCCTGCGGCAGGACGATCCGCCGCTTGGCATCCAGTTGCTTCTCGACCGTCGAGAGAAACACCGCGCCTGCCCCACGTTCCCATGGCGCCCGACCTTGGGCTACACAATTGGGTTAACATGGGATTGATTGGGACGCAATGACACTTCAAGGCCAATATGCGTCCAATTTGAGACAGTGGATGGTAAATGCTCGGGAGGGGAAACTTATCAACAGAACATACAGAGAACTACAAAGTAGAACAGGCCACGGAGTGAGGGGCGGACCGCTCTAGACGACGCTCCAAGGATATGTCAGGATATCCTATCTCGAAAGGGGTGGTCACCATGTCGGAGGTCAAGATCGGCCGATGGGGCAAGAACCTCGCGGTTCGCTTGCCCCACGACCTCGCCCGCTCGGCGGGGGTCACGGAAGGCGAACGGGTGGATCTGGAGACCCGCGACGGCGACATCGTCATCCATCGATCCCACTCGAAACGACCCGTCCAGCTCGACGCCCAGGCGGCGATGGCGGAGATTTTGGCGGAGAGCCGGAAATACACCCTTGGCGGCATCGGCATTCGCGACCTGATCGACGAAGGCCATCGGTGAGCCTGGTCCTCGACGCGTCGATGGCGATCGCGTGGATGTTCGAAGATGAGCACACGCCCTCGGTGTTGGCCGCTCTCCAGAGGGTCGCTTCCGAGGGCGCGATCGTGCCTTCCTTGTGGCGACTGGAGGTGGCGAACGCCTTGCGGACGGCGGTGCGCCGCCGGCGCTGCCCCGCGAACTATGCAGATGGCTGTTTGCGGCGCCTTGGCCGCCTGGAGATCGACATCGATGTCGAGACGGACGCCCACGCCTGGGGACAGACCCGGGCGATTTCGCGCGAGGAGGACCTGACGCTGTATGACGCCGCCTACCTTGAACTGGCCTTGCGCGGGGGATACCTGCTGGCGTCGAACGACCGCGACCTCCTGGCGGCGGCTCGGCGCCGCGGCGTTGACGTCCTGGGCGCCTAGCTAGGCTTTCGGTGAATCAATCGATAGGCACAAGCATCTCGGCGCGCGCGTCGCTCGCCGCTCCCGGAGCCCAACGTGCGCAGTTCCGGCTGTGGGCCGCAAGCGACGACCCAATAACTGTGGCACTGAACGTCGACAATTCGGCGGGGCCAGCGTCCGGCGCATCCACTTCGCCATGGCCGGGGGCTACCCCAACCAGGTCGAGTTCGAGATGGCTCATCTCTATCTGCGCCGCGACTTCAGCTCCCCCTGACCATCAGCTAAGCCCCCAACGCCTTCCAAACGCCGTGCGGCGCGCCTCGCAGTGTCAAATCCCAACGAGCCGCCGCGATTCAAGCCCGCGACGGGGGCGCCGCACCTCTCCGCCCACCCCCAAAACCTACCATCGCGTCGGCAAATTACCGTGCCGCCATCGCCAACGTTCAAAATCCCACGTGCCAGCGCCAACGCGCGCTCATGTTCGAGAAATGCAGCCTAACAGGCTGTTGAAGAAGTGGCCCAAGGGACGGCTTTGAACGTCGTCTCGTCACCGTTGCGGTAGGAGATCTCGCCGACGAGCGAGCCGTCGTCTTGAAGTTCGGCCCATCCATCGCCGCTCACCTGGTCGCCTTCATC
>JBBQGZ010000129.1:0-6674 GCA_038323535.1 Caulobacterales bacterium | reverse complement strand
ATCTCGATCTCGCCCTTCTTCAGGCCCTCGCGCGTATCGGCCGCCTCGGCCGCGGGGACGAGCCTCGACAGGCGCCGCACCCGGACCGGCCAGCCCTGGAAGCGGTCCTGGAAGGTCGTGAAATGCTGGCGGGCCAGCAGGGTCGTGGGGCAGACCAGCGCCACCTGGCGACCGCTCATGGCCATGACGAAGGCCGCGCGCAGGGCGACCTCCGTCTTGCCGAAGCCCACGTCGCCGCAGATCAGGCGGTCCATGGGCTTTCCCGACGCGAGATCGGCGAGCACGTCGCCGATGGCGTTCAGCTGATCGTCGGTCTCCTCGTAGGGGAAGCGGGCGCAGAATTCGTCGAAGAGCCCATGGGGCGCCTCGACCTCCTCCACGCTCCGGGTGGCCCGCGCCGCGGCGATGGCGATCAGGCCGGCCGCCATCTCGCGCAGCCGCTCCTTGGCCCGGGCCTTGCGCGATTGCCAGGCGGCGCCGCCCAGGCGGTCGAGGGCGACCCCCTCGCTTTCGGCCCCATAGCGGGTGAGCAGGTCGATGTTCTCCACCGGCAGGTAGAGCTTGGCCTCGGCGGCGTAGTGGAGTTCCAGGCAGTCGTGGGGCGCGCCCATCACCTCGAGGGTCCTCAGGCCCTCGTACCGGCCGATGCCGTGATCGACGTGGACCACCAGGTCGCCCGGCGAGAGGGCCGAGGCCTCGGCCAGGAAATTGGCGGCGCGGCGGCGGCGGCGCGGCCGGGCGAGGCGGTCGCCCAGAATGTCCGTCTCCGAGATTACCGCCAGATCGGGAGTTTCGAACCCGGCCTCGAGAGGCAGGATCGCGCGGCAAAACCGTTTGGGATCGGCGGCCTTGGCGGCCTGCCAATAGGGCGTCAGATCGATCCGCTTGAGCCCGTGGTCGGCGAGCATCATCCCCAAGCGTTCGGACGATCCCTGGGACCACGAGGCGAAGAGCACCCGCTTGCCCGCGGCGGTCAGGCGGCGGGCGTGGTCGGCGGTCGCCTCGAACAGGTTGACGCTGTCCTGGGCGCGCTCCTGGGCGAAGGTGCGACCGGGCTTCGCGCCCATGTCGATCGCGCCGGCGGCGGCGTCCTGCTGAAAGGGGGTGAACCGGCGGCTGGGCCGCGCCTCCATCGCCTCGTCCCATTCCTCGGCGGGAAGATAGAGGGCGCCCGGCGGCAGGGCCCGGTAATGGCTCGCCCGCCCGGCCTTTTCACGGGCCTCGAAGGCGTCGGCGATCATCGCCAGGCGCTCGTTGCGCGCTTCGCGACCCAGGTGGTCCACGCCGATCAGGGTATCGGCGGGCAGATAGTCGAACAGGGTTTCCAGACGGTCGTGGAACAGGGGCAGCCAATGCTCCATGCCCGCGCGGCGACCGCCTTCGCTGACGGTGGCGTAGAGTGGATCATCTCCCGGCGCGCCGAACGCGGCCAGGTAGCCGCTCCGGAATCGAGCGATGGCCTCCGCGTCGAGCAGGATTTCGCTCACCGGCGGGAGGTCCACGGCCTTGAGCTGACGCGTCGAGCGCTGGGATTCGCGGTCGAAGGCGCGGACGGATTCGAGGGTGTCGCCGAAGAGGTCGAGCCGGGCCGGTTCGTCCTGGCCCGGCGGGAAGACGTCGATCACCCCGCCTCGAACGGCGAACTCGCCCCGCTCCGAGACGGTCGAAGCGCGATGATAGCCGTTGATCGCGAAATAACGTTCAAGGTCGGCGATATCGACGCTGGCGCCGATTGCGGCGGCGTAGCCGGCCCGGCTCACGACCTCCCTGGGAGGCAAGCGTTGCATCAGGGCCGCGGCGGTCGTCACCAGCAACGCGGGGGTCTTGGCGTCCAGGCCCCGCGCGAGGCGCGTGAGGGTCGCCATCCGACGGGCCGCGACACCCGCCGACGGGCCCGCCCGGTCATAAGGCAGGCAGTCCCAGGCCGGAAAGGAGACGACGGCGATTTCCGGAGCGAAGAAGCCGAAAGCGTCGGTGAACGCCGAAGCGCGCGAGCCGTCACGGGCGACGAAGGCGGTGAGTCCGCCCCGCGCCCGGGCGATGTCCGCCATGACCAGCGCATCGAAACCCTCGGGCGCGCGCGTGAGGTCCAGGGCGCCGGGCGCCCGCGTGACACGTCTGGCCGCCGTGGCAGGGGACGAGTCGTCGGCCATTCTTCAGCCTCCCCGGAGGGTCATGTCGTGTGTCGAGTGTCGAAAAGCGCGCAGCCTCGCCATGACCTCGTCGTCGAACGCGGGGGGAACCGGCGCGGCGCCGGTGATCCAGGCGTAGAGGTCGTGGTCCGGCTCGTCGAGCAGGCGCTCGAAACGCGCGAGCTGCGCCGGGCTCAGATCGCGGGCATGGCGATCCGCGAACGGGCCCAGGATCAGGTCCGCCTCACGAAAGCCCCGGCGCCAGGCGCGGAACCTGACCTTGTTCAATCTCGTCTCGTCCAAGGCCCGGGGATATAGAGCGGGAGGGTCGCCGACGCCAGCGTCGCCAAGCCGCTAGCCGTCGTCCCGAAAATAGGGCTCGACCGGCCCTTGCAGTTTAATCGTCATCGGCTTGCCGAAGCGGTCCACGGTGGTCCCCACCGTCAGCCGAACCCACCCCTCGCTGACGCAATATTCGTCCACATTGGTCTTCTCGACGCCTTTGAAGCGCACGCCGACGCCCCTGGCCAGGATCTCGGCGTCATGGTGCGGGCTGGCCGGATCCGTCGCCAGGCGATCGGGCGGGGTTTGGCTCATTTTGGGCCAATCTTGAAACGCGGCGGAGGCTCGACCTGATAGCGAGCCACGATGACTTTGACGATGGCTTTGCGGCTATAGTCGCCCTCATGCGGCCCCAGAGCCTCTTCCCGCTGTTCGCCCCGATCACCGGGTTGAAGGGTGTCGGCGCGCGGTTCGCGCCCCTGTTGGAGCATGTGGCCGGCCCGCGCGTGCGCGACGTACTTTTCCTCAGCCCCCAAACGGTGGTGCATCGCCGGCCGGCCAAGGTCGCGGAGCTGGTGGAGGGCGAAGTCCAGACGCTGATCGTGACCATCGAGTCGCACCAGAAACCGGCGCGCCCGAATATGCCGTGGAAAATCATCGTCGCCGACGACACCGGTTTCATCACCCTGGCGTACTTCAAGGGTCATGGGCCGCATCTGGAGCGCCAGAACCCCAAGGGCGCCGCCCGCGTGGTCAGCGGCAAGGTTGAACGGGACCGCTACGCCATGGTGTTGCAGATCATCCATCCCGACTATCTGCTTCCCGTCGAGCGGGCGGCGGAGGTGCCCGAGGTCGAGGCGATCTACCCGGCCACCGCCGGCCTGCCGACGCGCGCCGTGCGCCGGTTCGCCCAGGAGGCCTTGGCGCGCGCGCCGGATCTCGCCGAATGGCAGGACGCGGCCTGGCGAGCGCGGCAAGGTTGGCCGTCCTGGCGCGAGGCCTTGCACGCGATGCACACGCCCGCCGGCGAAGCCGATGTCTCCCTCCAGGCGCCGCATCGCCGTCGCCTGGCCTTCGACGAGCTCCTGGCTCATCAGCTCGCCCTGGCGCGGCGCAAGCAGGTCGGGCGCTCCCGGCCGGCCGCCGCCATCCTCGCTAGCGACTTGGCCGACAGGGCCCTGGCCGCCCTCCCCTTTCGCCTCACCGGCGCCCAGGAACGGGCCTTGCGGGAGATTCGGGCCGATCTCGCCTCGGGCCGGCGGATGACCCGGCTGATCCAGGGCGACGTCGGGGCCGGCAAGACCGTCGTCGCCCTCCTGGCCATGATCGACACCGCGGCGGCGGGCCGGCAGTCGGTGCTGATCGCGCCCACCGAAATCCTCGCCCGCCAACATTTCGAGACGATCGCTGGTTCCCTGGAGTTGTCAGGTATCACCGCCATCCTGTTGACAGGACGCGATAAAGGAACCGTCCGGGGGGAGAAGCTCGCCGCCTTGGCCAGCGGGAGCGCGGCCGTGATTGTGGGCACCCACGCCCTCTTCCAGGACGATGTGGCGTTCCAGGATCTCGTGCTGGCCGTGATCGACGAACAGCACCGCTTCGGGGTCTCCGAGCGCGCGCGCCTGCTCGCCAAGGGCGGGAGCGTCCACACCCTGGCCATGTCGGCGACGCCCATCCCGCGGACCTTGGAACTGACCCTGTTCGGCGACCTGGACGTCTCCCGCCTGGATGAAAAGCCGCCCGGCCGGCCGCCCGTGGCGACGCGCGCGGCGCCGATGCCACGCCTGGGCGAGGTGGTCGAACGGCTGAAGACGGCCGTCCTGAGCGGCGCCCAGGCGTTCTGGATCTGCCCGCTGGTCGCCGAATCCGAAGTCGCCGATCTGGCCGCCGCCGAAGCCCGCGCCCTGGCCCTGCGCGAGGTGTTCGGCGATCGACTGGGCCTGGTGCACGGCCGGCTGCCCCCCGCCCAAAAGGACCAGGTGATGGAGGATTTCGCCACGGGCCGGCTCTCGGTCCTGGTGGCCACCACCGTGGTCGAGGTGGGGGTCGACGTCCCCACCGCCAGCATCATGATCATCGAACAGGCCGAACGCTTCGGCCTGGCCCAGCTGCATCAATTGCGCGGGCGCGTGGGCCGCGGCGCCGCCGAAAGCAGCTGCGTGCTCCTCTACGACGCGCCGCTCAGCGAGATCGCCCAGCGCCGGCTGGACATCCTTCGCCGCACCGACGACGGCTTCGCGATCGCCGAGAAGGACCTGGAGCTGCGGGGCGGCGGCGATCCGCTGGGCCTTAGGCAAAGCGGCTTTCCCGCCTATCGGCTGGCCGACCCGGTGGCCCACCGCGACCTCATCGCCCCAGCGGCCGACGACGCTCGCCTGATCCTCGCGCGGGACCCTAGCCTCGCAACACCCCGCGGCGCGGCCGTGCGGGTGCTGTGCGAACTCTTCGACTGGCGAGCGAATTCGACGCTCAGCGAAGCGGGTTGATGGGGGCCGCCATCGGATGCGCGGCCCTCCAGGCCGCCACCCGCCTCACCGCGTCGGCCTCGAGATCGGCATAGAAGAGGTTGTAGGGAGGAACCCTCAACCGTTCCGCCCAGGCGCCTGACGGGCGCAGGGACGCCGATCTGGGCCGGGTCACGCGCAGGATTCCGCCGGCGCACCGGGCGCCCGCCTGGCGGACCATGAAGCCGGGTCGCGTTTCCCATTCCAGGCCGGTGGCGTTGGCGGCGCCCAGGTTCAACCTCGCGGGCGCGTCGGCCTCGGTGGCCGCGCCCAGGATCGGGTTGACGCACAGCGCCCGGCGGCTCGCCAGGCCGACGAGCTTGCCGGCGCGATTCCAGACCACGGTGCGATCCAGAATCCGCGACGCGCGCCCGATATCCCCCCGCCGCACCGAAACCCAGGCCAGAACGCAGCCGGCTTGGTTTAGCGCCGCGCACCTCGGGATCGCGGAGGCCGCCGCGTGATCCTCGAGCGGCTCGACCGTCTCGATCAGATAGGCGGCCACCAGGCGCGCCTTGACGCCCGGATCGGCGGCGACCTCCTCGCGCAGCAACCGGGCCGCCAGGGTCCCGCCCTGTTCGACGCCCACCAGTATGAAAGGCCGGCCTTGGCTCAGATGACGCCGGAAATAGCGAAACGCGGACCGTATGTCGGCATAGGCGAACTGGCGCGCCTCGAGCGCGTCGTCGAACAGGGTCAGGGAGGTATACAGGCTGGCCTGGCGATAGCGCGGCGCGAACACCCGCCCGGCGGCGGCGAAGGGCGCGGCGTAGTTGGGCAGCATCACCCGCGTCAGGACGCCCGCCGCCTTGGCGTCGTCGATGGGCCCGTTCCAATCCCGGCCGCCGTCGAAGGTGGTGGGGTGGACGAAAAAGACATCGACCGGAGGCGCGCCGGCGGCCAACCGGCCGGGCAAGAGCGCCCATGCCGACGCCTTGGCGTAGTCGGGAGGCGGCGGCGGCCGGTAGACCGCGAACGGCACCTTCGGATCCAGTAGGGCTTCGAGAATGTCGTCGCGCCAGATCGCGAGCACGGCGACCGCCAGGAGGAGGGTTACGCCGCCCGCGATCGCGAGCCAGAACTTCAGCCTGTCGCGCCGGGCCATGAGGCGACGCATACAACAGCCGCCGAGCCTTCGCGAGGGTGACTAGCCGACACCGCCATGGACGTCGGGGGTCGAAACGGACTCGCGCCTGAACCCCAGGCCGACTACGCGGGCCGACAGGCGCCGAAGCACGGCGAAGCGATCGAGGGCCTTGACGGGCCAGGGCGCGGCCATCGGTCTTGCACCGGCTAGGGTCGGTCCGATGACCCGGCGCTGGATGAAGATCTGAAGGCTCTGGGTAAGCCGCGTCGGCAGATCGCGCCGGCGTTGGACCGCCTTCAGATCGGCGAACGTCAGGCGTTTCTCCGCCAGGGGCGCGGCAAGGATGTTGGCCGCCGCCACGGCGTCCTGGTTGGCCTTTTTGATGCCGCCGCCCCCCACTGGCGACATGGCGTGGGCGGCGTCGCCGATGCAGATCAGCCCTGGCCGCGACCAGTGCTTCAGCCGGTCGACCGTCACGGTGAGCAGTTTCCCGTCGTCCCACGCGGCGAGAGCCGTCACGCGATCGGCGAACGGGGGGACTATCTTGGCGATGGAGTCCCGCAGGGCGTCCAGTCCGCGGCTTCGGATCGCCGCGAACGCCCCCTTGGCGACCACATAGCCGCACTGGAAGTAGTCGCCCCGCGCGATCATCACGAAAATCCGGCCCGC
>JBBQGZ010000128.1:0-6700 GCA_038323535.1 Caulobacterales bacterium | reverse complement strand
GAACGCCTCGGCCAAGCTCAACTGTCCCGCCGCCATCCCATCCTCCCAGGAGAATCAACCTCCCCAGAGAATCACGACCCGACCCCGCCCGCATCAGCTTTTCGCAGAGGCCTCCAAAGGGAGAGGGAGGGGCCCATGGCGACGCCATGGGAGGGTGAGGGGTTACGGCGCCGGAAGATTTTTACGCTGTTCTTCAAGGGTTTGGCAAAGAAGGCGTGCGCATCGGATAGGCTGTAACGCCTCACCCTCCCACGCCCTCAAGAGGTCGCGGGCCCCTCCCTCTCCTTACAGGAGAGGTGTTCAAGGGCAGCCCTCAGGCGTTGCCGGCTACCGGGGCGTCGGCCTGGGCGCGCCGCGCGGCGTGGATGCCGGCGAAATCCAGCGGCTCGAGCATGAACGGCGGGAAGCCGCCCTCGGCGGTCAGGTCGGCGACGATCCGCCGGGCGAAGGGGAAGAGGTAGCGGGGGCATTCGATCATCAGCACTGCTTCCAGGTCTTCCTGCGGCACGCCGACGATCTGGAACAGGCCGGCGTAGAGCAGCTCGATATGGAACACCGTCTCGGCCTCCCGCGCGGCGCGGGCGGTCAGCTTCAACTCCACCTCGAAGAGGGCGTCCTCGCGGCCCTTGGCGTTCAGCTCCACCCCCAGGTCGATCTGGGGCTGGACCGTCCCGCGCAGGGAGTCGGGAACGTGCGGGCTTTCGAAGGAAAGGTCGCGGACATATTGCGCCAGGATCCGAATCCCCGGCTGGGCCGCCTCGCCCGGAACTCCCACGCCGAGGGCCGGCGGCGCGCTGTCGGAATCGGTCATGGCGAAGGGGTCCGGTGTCGTCGGCGTGACGGGAAGGCGGCGGCGAGGCGGCTCCGCTATCACGGGGCCTGGAATCTCGCAACGCCGGGGCGGCTGACGCGGGCCGTGCAAGCGCCTATATGGAAGGGTCGTACAGATCGAAATCCTTCGGTGTCGCCTTGCAGGTTCTCGAACTCATCATTCTCGCCGCCCTGGCCGCAGTCGTCCTTTTCCAGCTCTACGCGGTTCTCGGCCGCCGGGTCGGGCGGGGGCCGGGCGACGTGGCGCAGGCGCAATCGGCCGCCGTTCCCACCGACGCCGCTCGCGCCGCGCCTCCGGCCGGCGAGGCCGGGGCGCCCCTGACCGGGTTGGCGGCCGTCCGGGCGCGGGATCCCAGTTTCGATGCAGGCGGCTTCCTCAACGGCGCACGGCAAGCCTATCAGATGATCGTCAAGTCCTTCGCCCAGGGAGACCGCGCGGCTTTGAAGCCCCTCCTCTCCCCTCAGGTGATGGATGGCTTCGAGACCGCGATCGCCGAGCGGGAAAAGGAGGGCCGCGCCGAGAGCGTCGACTTCATCCACCCACCCCGCGCCGACCTGGAAAGCATCAGCCTCGTCGGCGATCTGGCCAAGGCCTCGGTGCGGTTCCTGGCCGAATTCCGCAGCCGGACCAAGGGCCCCGAAGGCGAAGCGGTGGACGACCGCCGCACCGCCGAGGTGTGGACCTTCGAACGCAACCTCAAGAGCCGCGACCCCAACTGGACCCTGATCCACGTCGACGCCGCGGAGGCGTAAATGGGTTTCCAGGTCTGGGCGTTTTTCCCGGCCCTCCTGGCCGCCCTGGCGCTCGCCGCCTGCGCCACGCAAGAGCCGCCGGCGCGGGCGCCGTTCCAGCCAGGGGTCGCCCTACCCCCTCCCCTCCCCCCCGCGCCGAGCTTCGCGCCCGCTGGCCCATCGCCGCGTTCCGATCCCTTCGCGGGTCTGGCGGGTTGGCGGGACGATGATCACGTGGCGGCCTTCGAAGCGTTCAAGGCCGCTTGCCCATGGGCCCGAAATCCCGGCGCCGCCCCGGCCTGCGCCGCCGCGGGCGCGGCCGGGCGCCTCTCTGAAGCCCAGGCGCGGGCGTTCTTCGAGAATCGCTTCCACCCCGAGCCGGTCCCCGGCGCCGGCCTGCTGACCGCCTATTTCAGCCCCGTCTACGAAGCCCGGACCGCGCCCGGAGGAGACTTCACCGCCCCGGTCCGCCCGCGCCCCGCCGACCTGCCCCCGGCGGATCGGGCCGCGGCCTCCCAAATCCCCTACGCCGACCGCGCGTCGATCGAGGCGCGCCCGGCGGCCGGCGCCCTGGCCTGGATGCGGCCAGAGGAGCTGTTCTTCCTGCAGATCCAGGGGTCGGGAACCCTGGTGTTCCCGGGCGGAGCGCGCGCGCGGGCGATCTTCGACGGGTCCAACGGGGCGCCCTTCCGGGGCATCGCGGCGCCGATGCGCGAGCAGGGCCTGTTGGCTGACACGGACACCTCCGGCGAGGGGCTGCGCGCCTGGCTGGCGGCCCATCGCGGCTGGAAGGCCCAGGCGATCATGCGGCTCGACCCGCGCTATGTGTTCTTCCGACTCGCACCCGACGACGGGGCGGCGCCGGCGGGCGCGGCCGGGGCGCGGCTGATCGCGGGCCGCTCGGTGGCGGTGGACCCGGCGCGGCACGCCCTGGGCGAACTCCTATGGATCGACGCCGCCTCGCCCGCCCTGGCGGGGGCCTTTCCCACTTACCGCCGCCTGACCGTGGCGCTCGATGTCGGCGGGGCGATCAAGGGCGAGGCGCGGGCCGATCTCTATCTGGGCGGCGGGCCGTCGGCCGGGCTGGAGGCGGGGCGGGTGCGCCATGCGCTTCGCCTGTGGCGCCTGGTCCCGGTCGGCTGAGGTCTCGATGAAGCGCAAACCACGCCTGGACGATGCGCGCCTATGGGCGATCGTCGCCGCCACCGTGCGCCCGCTCCCGGGGCGCGGGGTCCCCATGCTCCAGGACGCGGCCCCCTTGCCTGTCCATAAGATTTCGCCGGCCGGGTCCAGGCCGACGCCCGCCCCGCCCAAATCCGCCCCGCCACGGAAGGCCCACCGGCCGCCCGAAGCCATCGAGCCGCGCCGGCGCCGGCGCCTGGTGTTGGAACGCGAGGCTTTGTCCGGCGCCATCGATCTCCATGGCCTGGACCAGGGCCGCGCCCGAGCCGCCCTCACCGCCTACATCCTGCGCGGCTGGGCGGAGGGGCGCCGCGTCGTCCTGGTGATCACCGGCAAGGGGACGGGCGGCGATGGCGTCCTGCGCCGGCGGGTTCCCGAATGGCTGGCCGAGCCGCCGTTGCGCGCCCTGGTCGCCGGAGTCTCGCCAGCCGATCGCCGCCACGGCGGAGACGGGGCGCTCTATGTGGCGCTCAGGCGGCGGGCATGAGCGCGGCGAGGGAGACTTGCGGCCTGGGGCCATAGTGCGAGATCACCTCCGCCGCGGCCAGGGACCCCATCCGCCCGCAGGCCTCCAGCGGCTGGCCCCGGGCGAGGCCGACGAGGAAGCCCGCGGCGTACTGATCGCCCGCCCCCGTGGTGTCGATGACCCGTTCGACGGGGTCGGCGGCGACCTCCCACCGCGATTCACCCTCCAGCACCACCGAGCCTCGTTCGCCCCGGGTCAGGGCCGCGATCCGGGCCAAATCGGCGGCGGCCTTGGCGGCGGCTTCGAAGTCGGCGGTCTCGAAGAGGGCGCCGATCTCGGCCTCGTTGGCGAACAGGACGTCGACCTGGCCCTCGATGAACCCCAGCAGGGCGGCGCGGTGGCGCTCGACCACGAAGGCGTCGGATAGGGTCAGCGCGATCAGGCGGCCGGCCCCCCGCGCCAGGCCCGCCGCCTTGGCGAAGGCCCGGCGCGCCCGCGGGGGGTCGAAGAGATAGCCCTCCAGATAGAGGATGGCGGCGCCCTCGACGACCTCGGCGGCCACGTCGCCAGCGGCGAGCTCGCCGGACGCCCCCAGGAAGGTGCACATGGTCCGCTCGCCGTCGGGGGTGACGTTGATCAGGCAGCGCCCGGTGGCCGGGCCGCCGGTGAGCGGCGGGGTGGCGAAGTGAGCCCCCATGGCGGTCATGTCGTGGGCGAAGACCCCGCCCAGCGGGTCGGCCGCCACCTTGCCGATGAAGGCCCCCCGGCCGCCGAACGACGCCACGCCGGCGACGGTGTTGCCCGCCGACCCGCCGGAGGTCTCCATGCCCGCGCCCATGCGCCCGTAAAGCTGGTGGGCCCGGGCCTCGTCGATCAGGGTCATGGCCCCCTTGGCGAGGCCCTCGGCCGCCAAAAAGGCGTCGTCGGCCGTGGCGATCACGTCAACGATGGCGTTGCCGATGGCGGCAACGTCGTGGCAAGCGGTCATGGCGTCTCCGGTCTGGCGAAGGCGGGGTACACCAGGAAGCGGGACGTGGCGAGAGAGGCAACATCCCTGCCTCCCCTTCTGGGGAGGGTCGGCCGAAGGCCGGGGTGGGGAAGTCGGGAAACCCGCGAGGTCGGTGTTGATCCAGACAGCCCCACCCTGACGGCTTCGCCGTCTGTCCCTCCCCATGAGGGCTATGAGATGCACACATCTCGCTCGCGGTCACCCTCTCCCCGCGAAGAGCGGGGAGAGGGTTCTTTGGGTGGTCGCCGAATGTGTGCATCCCCTAGCCCATGAAGGGGAGGGAGGAAGAAAGATCCTTACACCCCCAAAAACAGCGCCCGCGACGGACAGAGGTCGGCGACCAGGCAGTCTTCGCACCGCGGCCGCCGGGCGACGCAGACGTAGCGGCCGTGGAGAATCAGCCAGTGGTGGGCGCGGGTGAGGCGGGCCGGGGGCGTGATCGCCATCAGGTCCGCCTCCACCTCGGCGGGGGTCTTGCCGTCCGAGAGCTTCAGGCGGTGGGCGACGCGGAAGACGTGGGTGTCCACGGCGATGGCCGCCTCGGCCCCCAGCTCGTTGAGCACCACCCCGGCGGTCTTTCGCCCGACACCGGGCAGGGCCTCCAGCGCCTCGCGGGTCAGGGGAACCTCGCCGCCGTGCCGCTCGATCAGCAGGCGCGAGAGGGCGATGACATTGCGCGCCTTGGTCCGGAAAAGCCCGATCGAGGCGATGAACGGGATCAGCCCCGCCTCGCCCAGCGCCACCATCGCGGCGGGGCTGTCGGCGACCTCGAAGAGGCGCGCCGTGGCCTTGTTCACCGAGGCGTCGGTGGCCTGAGCCGAGAGCGCCACCGCCACCAGCAGGGTGAAAGGCGAGGCGTGGCGCAGCTCCGTGCGCGGATCGGCGGCCGCCGCCGCGAAGCGATCGAAGATCGCGGCGGCGCGGCGACGCTCGCGAAGAGGCGGTTTGCCGGCCATCAGCCGAACATGACCAGCTTCGCCCCCCTCGCCAAGAGCCGCCCAAGGCGCCTATGCTGGGGGCCGACATGGACGGCCCTTTCTACATGGACGCGGTGATCACCCCGCACCGCTCGCTCTCGCCGCGCGGGCTGGTGGTGCTGATCGGGGTGATGACAGCCCTGGACGCGGCCATGGCGGCCCTGTTCATGGCTATTGGGGCGCCGCCCATTCCGATTTTCCTTGGCATGGGCTTGATCGCGGCGATCGTCGCCCTGGCGGCCAGCAACCGGGCGGCGGAAAGGCGGGAGCGCATCCAGGTGACCCTCGCCGAGGTGCGCGTGGTGCTGGAGACTTCGCGGGGCGCCACGACGATATGGACCTCGCCCACGGCCTTCACCCGCGTCTCCCTGGCCGAGGCGGAGGACGACGAAGCCGATCTTCACCTGCGCCTGTCGGGCCGGGAGCTGGCGGTCGCGCGGGCCTTGAGTCGGGGTGAACGCCGGGCCTTCGCCCGGGCTCTGGACACCGCCATCCTGCGCGCCCGCTCGGGGCGGATGCTGATCTGAAGAAACCGCCATGACTCGTCGTCGAACCCAAGCCCGCGCCGCGATCGGCGCCATCCTCCTCCTCGCCCTGGCGACGCCCGCGCTGGGCGGCGGAGGAGGCCACCATGGCCATGGGCGGCACAACCAAGACTATAATATCGTCGGCGCGCCGGCCGCACCCGGCGTGTCAGCCGCGTTGGGGACGCCGGGCGTCGCCGTTCCGGTTGCCGCCGCGGCGCCGGGCGCCGCGGGCGCGCCTGGCGTGACAGGGGCGCCCGTTCCCACTCCCGCCGCCGTCGTCCCCCCGCCCGCCGACGATCCGGTCGCCTGTGAGCATCCCGCCTCCGCCGAACAGGACCGCCTCTGCCTGCAACGCCGGGCGGCCGAAGCGGCCGAACGCGGCGCGATTTGGGCCGAGCGCACCTATTTCATCGGCCTCGGCATCCTCGGGCTCATTCTGGCGATCGTCCTGGCCTATTTCGTCCGGCGCGGGCGCCGATCCCCCGGTGCATAGTCCTCTTCGATGTGCTCCGCGAGCGCCGCCTCGGTGAACAGCACCGGCTTGGTCTTCATCGCCACGAAGAGAGGGGTCTGGTCGGCATAGTGGGGGGAGCCGGGATCGAGAGTGGCCGAGCCGAACTGGTGGATGCTCTCGGACGAAAGCTTTCCGGCCCTGTCCCAGGTCACGAACATGATCAGGGTGTCGCCGTCGGCCGCCTTCAGCCGCCCGTTCGGCTGGGGCTCGCCATAGACGGCACGGTAGGTGTCCGGGCCGCCGTCGATGGCGAGGTCGAGCTTGCCGCGTATGATCCGGTTCACCTGGCCCCATTTTGGGTCGATGCGGCCGAAGTGGGTGTTCAGGCCCGCCATCGCCTTGACCAGGGCGCCGCGCACGTCGATCCGCTTGCCCGCCCCCAGATCCTCGGCGATCGGCAGGGCGGTCAGCACCGCCAGGGCCGCGCCCCGGCTCTCCACATTCGTGCGCCGGTCCCAGCCG
>JBBQGZ010000127.1:0-6854 GCA_038323535.1 Caulobacterales bacterium | reverse complement strand
GCGGTCGCGCAGCAGGATCGAGGCGCAGCCCTCCGGCGAGATCACCGCATAGATCGAATGCTCCAGGATCAGCACCCGGTTGGCCGCCGCGATGCCGATGGCCCCGCCGCTCATCCCCTCGCCGGTGATGGTGGCGATCATGGGGACGCCCAGGGTCAGGCATCGTTCGGTTCCCCGGGCGATCGCCTCGGCCACCCCCCGCTCCTCGCTGCCGATCCCCGGATAGGCCCCGCCGGTGTCGACGAAGGAGAGCACCGGCAGATTGAACTGCTCGGCCAGGTCCATCAGCCGCACCGCCTTGCGGTAGCCCTCGGGGCGCGCGGCGCCGAAATTGTGCTTGATCCGCGTGGTCGTGTCGTGGCCCTTCTCCTGGCCGATCACCACCACCGGATGGCCGCGGAACCGCCCCAGGCCGCCCACGATCGCCTGGTCGTCGGCGAAGGCCCGATCACCGCGCAGTTCGACGAACTCCTCGATCAGACCGGCGACGTAGTCGATGAAATGCGGCCTACCCGGATGGCGGGCGATCTGGGTCTTCTGCCAGGCGTCGAGGTGGGAATAGGCCTCCGAGCGCACGCGCGCCACGCGTTCGCGAAGGGCGGCGATCTCGGCGTCGAAGGCGCCGGGCTCATTGAGATCGGAGAGCTTGGACAGCTCCTCGATCTTGGCCTCGAGTTCGGCGATCGGGCGCTCGAATTCCAGATAGTGCGCCGCCATGGGTTCCTGGATCGTTCCCGGCTCGAAGAGGCCGCGACCCTAGGGGCGAAGAGTGGGAGGGGCAAGTTCAGGGGTTCCCAAGCCGTAGGCCTCCGCCATCGCCGGGTCGCGGGCGGCGACCTGGCGGGCAAGGTCGACGATGACCTTGGCCTGTTTCCAGGTGGCGTCGTCCTGCATCCGGCCGTCGATCATGGCGACCCCCGCGCCGTCCGGCATCGCCTCCAGGATCCGCCGGGCGAAGGCGACCTCGGCCGGGTCGGGGGAGAAGACGCGTTTGGCGATGGCGATCTGGCTGGGATGCAGGCTCCAGGCGCCGGCGCAGCCCAGGAGGAAGGCGTTGCGGAATTGCTGTTCACAGCCTTGCGGGTCGTCGATGGCGCCGAAGGGGCCGTAAAACGGCTTGATCCCCGCCGCCGCGCAGGCGTCGACCATGCGGGCGAGGGTGTAGTGCCAGGGATCCTGCTGGGCCGAGGCGCGCGGCGCGCCGTCGGCGGAGGGGTCGGCCAACACCCGATAGGCCGGGTGGCCGCCGCCCACGCGGGTCGTCTTCATCCCCCGGCTGGCGGCCAGGTCGGCGGGGCCGAGGCTCATCCCCTGCAGGCGCGGGCTCGACGTCGCTATGGCCTCGACATTGGCCACGCCCTGGGCGGTCTCGAGGATGGCGTGAAGCAGGATCGGCCGTTTGAGGCCATGGCTGGCCTCGAGCACGGCCAGGAGCTGGTCCAGGTAGTGGATGTCCCAGGGCCCCTCCACCTTGGGGACCATCATCACGTCGAGGCGGTCGCCGCAGGCGGCCAGGATCTGGGTGACGTCGTCGAAGTGCCACGGCGATCCCGCCCCATTGATCCGCACCCAAAGGCCGCATCCCAGGGCGGCGAAATCCACCTTGGCCGCCATCTCAATGAACCCCGCCCGCGCGGCCTGCTTGGCGTCGGCCGGAATGCCGTCCTCGAGATTGCCGCAGAGCACATCCGCCTCGCCGGCGGTTTCGGCCGCGCGGGCGCGCAGTTTCTCGACGTGGGCCGGCAGGAAGTGGATCACCCGCTCAAGCCGCACCGGAAGCTCGCGCAAGGGTTCGGGCGCGCCCTGGGCGAGGGGTCGGAAGAAGGCGCGGGGCGGCCTCATCATCGCTCTTTCGTCCGTGAGAGGGGATGCTTGGTTTCCACCACCTCGCGCAGGCGCTCCTGGGCGACGTGGGTGTAGATCTGGGTGGTGGCGATGTCGGCGTGGCCGAGCAGGGTCTGGACGACGCGCAGATCGGCGCCGCCTTCGAGGAGATGGGTGGCGAAGGCGTGGCGCAGGACGTGGGGGCTGACCTTGGCCGGATCGACCCCCGCCACGACGGCCGCTTCGCCCAGGAGCTGGGCGAAGCGGCGGGCGGTCAGGCGCCCGGCGGCGCCTCTGGACGGGAAGAGCCAGGGATTTTCCCTGCCACCCTTGGCCAGGAACCGGGGCCGCGCCGGCAGATAGGCCTTCACCGCCGCGCGGGCCGCGCGGTTGAGCGGCGCCAGGCGTTCCTTGCCCCCCTTGCCCTTCACGATCAGATAGGCCGGGTCGCGCGCCATGGCCGACAGCGAAAGGCCCAGGACCTCCGAGACACGCAGGCCGGAGGCGTAGATCAGCTCGATGAGAGCGGCCAGGCGCAACCCGCCCACTCCATCCCTGGCCGCCGCCGCCGCGATCAGCCGGGCGACCTCGTCGCGGGTCAGGACCTTGGGCAGCGGGCGCCCTTGGCGCGGCGCCTCGACCCGGCGGGAGGGATCGTCCGCGCGCCAGCCTTCCCCGACCACGAAGCGGTAGAACTGGCGGACGGCGGCGCGGCGGCGCGCGGCCGTAGCGGGGGCGAGGCCACGGGCGCCCAGGTCGGCGAACCAGGCCTCGATCTCCTCGGCCCCGGCGCTGGCCAAGTCACGCCCGCGGCGGGCGAGAAAGCCCTGGGCGTCGGCAAGGTCGCGGCCGTAGGCGGTCAGGGTATTGGCCGCGCAGGCCCGTTCCGCGGCCATCATCTCCAGGAAGGCCTCGATCCAATCGGCGCCGCTCACGACGGCGTCCACGCGGCTCGTGCGGGCGACGAAAGCATGGCGAAACTTGGCGCTCGCGCGCCCGCTCGTGTAAAGCCGCAATTGGTCATGACCGCCTTTTCCCCCCTCAACCGCAAGACCATCGCCCTCGTCGGCCTGATGGGCGTGGGCAAGAGCAGCATCGGCCGGCGGCTGGCCAGCGCCTTGGCCATGCCGTTCACCGACGCCGACGCCGAGATCGAGGCGGCCGCCGGACGGTCGATCACCGACATCTTCGAGCAGTTCGGCGAGGCGGCGTTCCGGGCGGGCGAGCGGCGGGTGATCGCGCGCCTCCTGGAAGCGCCGCCCCACGTCCTGGCCACCGGCGGGGGCGCATTCGACGACGAGGAAACCCGCAAGCTGATCGCCGACAAGGCGGTCTCGGTGTGGCTGAAGGCCGACCTCGCGGTCCTGGCCAAGCGGGTCGGGCGGCGCGACACCCGCCCGCTCCTGGCCGGGAAGGACCCCCTGGAGGTCCTGGAGGCCCAGGCGCGGGCGCGTTACGAATCCTTTGCCCTCGCGGACATCACCATCGAGACCGGCGAGACCGCCCATGCGGTGGCGGTGGATGCGATCATCAAGGCTCTGGCGGCGCGGGCGGCGGCGGCGACGTGACCTGGACCGCCACTGTCGGCCTAGGAGACCGCGCCTATGAGGTGGTGGTCGGGCGCGGCCTGATCGACCAGGCGGGGGAGCGGATCCGGCCCTTGCTGCGCCGCCCGATGGCGGCCGTGGTGATGGACGAGACCCTCGAGGGTCTTCACGGAGCCCGATTGATCGCCGCGCTGGAAGGCTCGGGCGTCACCGCCCACGCCGTTGTCATCGCGCCGGGCGAAGCCACCAAAAGCTTCGAGGGTCTCGAGAGCCTCTGCGACCGGTTGCTGGAACTGGGGCTGGAACGGGGCGATCTGATCGTCGCTTTCGGCGGAGGGGTGGTGGGCGACCTCGCCGGTTTCGCGGCGGCGATCTACAATCGCGGGATCGATTTCGTCCAGATCCCCACCACCCTGCTGGCCCAGGTCGACTCTTCGGTCGGCGGCAAGACGGCGATCGATACGCCGAGGGGCAAGAATCTGATCGGGGCCTTCCACCAGCCGCGCCTGGTGCTGGCCGACCTCGGCGTCCTGGACACCCTGCCGGCCCGGGAACTCGCCTGCGGCTATGCCGAGACGCTGAAGATGGGGCTGCTGGGCGACGCCGCCTTCTTCGACTGGCTCGAGGCGAGCGGCGAACGCGTCCTGGCCCGCGAGCCGGACGCGCTGGCCAGGGTCGTAGCGCGCTGCGTGGAAATGAAGGCCGATATCGTGGCCCGCGACGAGCGGGAATGCGGGCCGCGGGCGCTCTTGAACCTCGGCCACACCTTCGCCCACGCCGTCGAGGTTGAGAGCGGCTATGGCGAGGCGCTCAAGCATGGCGAGGCGGTGGGCCTGGGCTGCGCCATGGCCTTTCGCCTTTCCGCCCGGCTCGGGCTCTGCCCGCCGACGGACGCCGCGCGCGCCGAGCGGGCGGTGGCGGCCGGCGGCCTGCCGACGCGTCTGGACCAGATCGCCGGCCGTCCCTTCGGCGCCTCGGCCCTCCTCGCCCGCATGGCCGGCGACAAGAAGGCGCGGGACGGCGCCCTCACCCTCATCCTGGCGCGCCGGATCGGCGAAGCCTTCGTCGCCCCGGACATCGACCGCCATACGGTTCGCGATTTTCTGATTTCGGAAGGCGCCCCGCCATGATCGCCACGATCTGGGCCATCTCCCTGTTGATCCTCGCCCTCTTGGCGATCTCGGCCGTGTTCTCCGCCGCCGAGACGGCCCTGACCCGCGCCAGCCGCGGGCGGATGCACCAGCTCGAGCGCGACGGCGATCACGGCGCCAAGCGGGTGAACCGGCTCCTGGGCGACCAGGAGACCATGATCGGCGCGGTGCTGATCGGCTACAATGTGATCAACATCCTAAGCTCCGCCCTGGCCACCGAGTTCATCACCAAGGTCGTCCCCGGCGGCTGGGGCGTGGCCATTGCTACCTCGATCATGACCGTGCTGGTGGTGGTGTTCGTGGAGGTCCTGCCCAAGACCCTGGCTATCGTGCGCGCCGACGACGTGGCCCGCAGCCTCTCGGCGCCCATGCTGCTGGCCGTGCGCGTCCTGGGGCCGGTGATCTACGCCATCCAGTGGATCGTGCGCCACACCCTGCGCCTCTTCGGGGTGAACCTGGACATGAGCATCGACGTCCTGGCCGCGCACGAGGAGATCCGCGGGGCGGTGGAGTACCACCACTCGGAAGGGTCGGTGGAGAGCCGCGACCGGCGGATGCTGGGCGGGGTGCTGGACCTCTCCGACATGGATGTCTCGGAGATCATGGTGCACCGCAAGCTGATGTCGATCATCGACATCGCCCTGCCGCCGCGCGAACTGGTGGCCAGGGTCCTCGACGCCGAGCACACCCGCCTGCCCCTCTTTCGCGACGAGCCGGAGAATATCGTCGGCGTGCTGCACGCCAAGGATCTGCTCCGGGCCCTCGCCGCCGCCCGCGGCAAGGTCGAGACCATCGACGTCGCCGCCATCGTCCGCGATCCCTGGTTCATCCCCGAGACCACCAACCTCAAGGACCAGCTCAACGCCTTTTTGAAGCGCCGAAGTCATTTCGCCCTGGTGGTCGACGAATATGGGGCCCTGCAGGGGCTGGTGACGCTCGAGGACATCCTCGAGGAGATCGTCGGCGAAATCGACGATGAGCATGACCAGGCGATCCAGGGCGTGCGCCGCCAAGCCGACGGCTCGGTGCATGTCGACGGCCACGTGACGGTCCGCGACCTCAACCGGGCGATGGATTGGGATCTGCCCGACGACCACGCCGTCACCGTCGCCGGCCTGGTCATCCACGAAGCCCAGACGATTCCCGAACCGGGGCAGAAGTTCCTCTTCCATCGTCACCGCTTCCAGATCCTGCGCCGCCAGCGCAACCAGGTCACCGCGCTTCGGGTGAGCCCGCCGCTCGCCCGGGAGGACGACGCCCCCTAGTCTGGTTGTCAGCCCGCGGACGCCCTACGATGGTGACGCGCACAGTGGAGAGTCGACGATATGAGCGAAGAAACGGCCCTGGCCGGCCGGCGGGTGCTCGTGGTCGAGGACGAGGCCATGATCGCCATGCTGGTGGAGGACATGCTGGCGGATTTCGGCTGCGTGGTGGTCGGGCCCGCGCAGGGGTTGGAGGACGGTCTGGCGCTGGCCCGGTCAGGGGCCGAGATCGACGCCGCGCTCCTGGACGTCAACCTGGCCGGGCAACCGGTATTCGCCCTTGCCGACGCCTTGCGGATGCGCGGCGTGCCGATGATCTTCTCCACCGGCTACGGCGAAGATGGGCTTCGGGACATCGACCGGGGATCGCCCGTGCTGCAAAAGCCCTTTCGCGCCGCCGATCTCGCCAACGCGCTCAGGCAGGCGTTGGGCGGAGGGTGAAGGGCGCGTCCTCCCTCTCCTTCATGGAGGCACAGGATTCACCCATCGGCCGGCGCACCCCTTGAACACCTCTCCCAAAGGGAGAGGGAGGGGCCCACGCCCGATCTTGGGCGTGGGAGGGTGAGGGGTTACCCGCTCGCAAGCTCGAGCTGCACGAGAATGGCCTCCGCGACGCCCTCGATATTGTCGATCACGTCGTTGTTCCAGAATCGCATGACGAACCATCCGGCCGCTTCCAGTGTGCGCGTCCGCTCGATGTCGTAGGCGGCCTGGGCCTCTATGTGCTGGCTCCCGTCCAACTCCACGACCAGCTTGGCCTCCACGCAGGCGAAATCGGCGAAATAGCGATCGATCGGTAATTGCCGGCAGAACTTCGCGCCGGCCAATTGCCGGTTCCTCAGCACCGACCAGAGCTTGTGCTCGACATCCGTGGAGGCGGCGCGCAGCTCGCGGGCGCGGCGCGTTCGAGGCGGCGTAGGCTTGAGCATGCGTCAGAATAGATGCGGCCGGCGCGTCGCGAAATATCGCGGCCGGGTAACCCCTCACCCTCCCGCCTTCGGCGGGCCCCTCCCTCTCCCTTTGGGAGAGGTGTTCAAGGGGTGCGCCGGCCGATGGGTGAATCCTGTGCC
>JBBQGZ010000126.1:0-6984 GCA_038323535.1 Caulobacterales bacterium | reverse complement strand
AAGAGACCTTTTACATCCATGCCAACGCCGGACGAGACCAGTCAAGGGGCGCTCGAACGCCTCGACGAACGGCTGGACGCGTTCGAGGCCGCTCGCGAGGTCAAACCGTTCGCCTTGGGAGTGGGCAATTCGGCCAGCGAGGGCTATCGGCTTCTGGGCCAGATGCTGGGCGGTGTCCTGGGCGGGATCGGCCTGGGGTGGCTGCTCGACCGTTTCGCCCATACCGGTCCCTGGGGCGTGATAGGCGGGCTGCTGATCGGGGCCGGGCTGTCGATCTATGCGACCGTCCGCACCGCTTCGCGGATCAGCGCGCGGGCGGCGGCGAACCCGGCGCCCGGTGTTCCGAGCGCCGAAGACGAAGGCGACGAGTGAGGGATTTGAGCGACTGATGGCCGCTATCGAGCCGATGGAACAGTTCATGGTCCAAAGGATCATGCCGCCCCTGCCGATCCGGATTCCGGGCGTGGGCGTGATCGACATGTCGATCACCAATTCGGTCCTATTCATGCTCATCGCCGCCGGCCTGATCTCGATCTTTTTCCTGGTTTCGGCCAGGCGGGCCCTGGTGCCGGGCCGGATGCAGGCCCTCGCCGAGATGCTCTACGGCATGGTCGACGGGGCGTTGACCGGCGGCATCATCGGCGAACGGGGGCGGCCCTTCCTGCCGTTCGTCTTCACCCTCTTCCTGCTCATCGCGACCCTGGACATCATCGGCCTGGCGCCGGGCGGATTCACCGTCACTTCGCAGCTGGCGGTGACCGCGGCCCTGGCGGTGATGACCTTCGCCACCGTTTTGGCGGTCGGCCTCGCGCGCAACGGCCTGGGCTTCTTCAAGCTCTTCTGGCCGTCGGGCGTCCACTGGGGCATGGGCCTCTTCCTGATGCTCATCGAGCTGATCTCATTCTCCGTGCGCCCCCTGACCCTGGCGATGCGACTGTTCGGCAACATGCTGGGCGGACATGTGGTGACCTATATGTTCGCCAGCTTCGTCATCGGCCTTGGCCTGTTCGGCCTGCAGGGCGGCCTGGCAAGCCTGGGTTTCATCGGCTCGGCGGTCTCGTTCCTGATGATCGTGGCCCTTATGGCCCTGGAGTTCGTGGTGGCCTTCCTGCAGGCCTTCGTCTTCGCCGCCCTGACCTGTGTCTATCTCAACGAGGTCGTGAACCTCGATCACGGCCACTAGCCTCAACCCCAAACCGCTCATCATCTCGAAGGATACGAAACGCAAATGGACGTTACAGCAGCCAAATACCTCGGCGCGGGCTTGGCCATGACCGGGCTCATCGGGGCCGGGGCCGGTCTCGGCATCCTGTTCGGCAACTACCTGCAAGCCGCCATCCGCAATCCCTCGGCGGCCGCCGGCGAGCGGGTGTGGCTGTTCCTGGGCATGGCCCTGGCCGAATCGATGGGCATCTTCGGCTTCGTGATGGGATTCATCATCCTGTTCGTGAAGGTCTAGAAGCGCATGGCCGACCCGGTCGCCACCGCCGCGACCGCCCCCCAGAGCGCCGGCGGCCTGCCCCAGTTCGACCTGGCGCAGTGGCCCGGGCAGATGGTGTGGGTGCTGATCGTTTTTGGCGTCCTCTATGTCCTCTTCGCCAAGGTCTTCGTGCCCAGCGTCGGCGGGGCCATCGGCGCCCGCGAAGACAGGATCGCCCGGGACATCGGCGAGGCGCGCCGCATGAAGGACGAAGCGGAGGCTCAGGCGCGGGCCGCGGCCGGCGAGATGGACGAGGCCCGGGGCCGCGCCCAGAAGGTCGCCGCCGACGCCAAGGCCACGGCCAAGTCGATCGCGGCCAAGCGGCGCGCCGAGGAGGCCGGCCGGCTGGCCAGGGGCGTGGAGACCGCGGAGGCGCGCATCGCCCAGGCCAAGAACGAGGCCATGGGTCACGTGCGCACCATCGCCGCGCAGACCGCCCGGGCCATGGTCGAGAGGCTCAGCGGCGCAGCGGCGACGAGCGCCGAAGTCGAACAGGCCCTGGGCGACCCCGCCCCGGCCGGGCGCGCTTAGAGGAGCTCGAGGGTCTTGTCCGCGCTGATCAATCCCCAGGACGCCCACTTCTGGATCTTCATCGCCCTGCTGGCGTTCGCCTTCATCCTCTGGCGCGCCAAGGTTCCGGGCATGGCGATCCAGGCCCTGGACGACGCGGGGGCAAAGGTCCAGGCCCAACTCGACGAGGCGGCCCTGCTGCATGACGAGGCGCGGGCCCTGCTCGAAGAGATCAAGGTCAAGCGCGAGGAAACCGATCGAGCGGCGGCCGAGATGCTCTCCGCCGCCCGGGCCGACGCCGAACGCCTGCGCGGCCTGGCGGTGCTTGAGCTGGAAGAGGAGATCCGGCGCATGGGCCTTCTGGCGGAGCGCAAGATCGCCGTCGCCGAGGCCCAGGCCGCGGCCGAGGTCAAGGCCGCCGCCGCCGACCTCGCCGCCCACGCCGCCGAGACGATCCTCGCCGCCCGGATCGCCGGCGCCACCACCGACCCGCTGATCGACGCGGGGCTGAAGAGTTTGGCGGCGCGGTTTTCCTAAAATTGGGTTTCGACGCCGAACTCAAAAACATGAACCACGAAGAACTCGAAGGGCACGAAGTGCACGAAGATAGAATTTAGCGCTTCGCGCGAAGCGTGTTCTTCCTCCTTGGTGTTCTTCGTGGCCTTCGTGAGCTTCGTGTTTCAAAAGCCCTGAAGGCTAATGCCCAAGGTAAGATTGTTCAGCGCTAGCTAGCCGGTCCAGGTCAGCCGGGGCTTTCGGGCCGCGAGGGTTTCGTCGAGGCGTCGCAGGGGGGCGTGGAAAGGGGCGCCCGTGAAGCGTTCCACGTCGCCGGCGCGGACGGCGGCGGCTAATTCCAACAGGGTGTCGCAGAAGCGGTCGAGTTCGCGCCGGGATTCGGTTTCGGTGGGCTCGATCAGCATGGCCCCGTGGACGACCAGGGGGAAATACATGGTCATGGGGTGGAAGCCGGCGTCGATCATCGCCTTGGCGAAGTCGAGGGTGGAGACGCCCGTCCCCTCCAGCCAGCGGTCGTCGAACAGGGCCTCGTGCATGCACGGCCCGTCCGGATAGGACGCGGTCATGACGCCCGACAGCCGGGCCTTGACGTAGTTGGCGTTGAGAACGGCGTCCTGCGCCACCTGCCGCAGCCCGTCGGACCCGTGGCTCATCATATAGGCAAGGGCCCGCACGAACATGCCCATCTGGCCGTGGAAGGCGCACATCCGCCCAAGGCTCGACCCTGCTTCCCCCGTCGCTTCCTCGGTCAGATCGAAGCCCGCCTCGCCATGGGTCAGCCAGGGGACGGGGGCGTAGGGCGCCAGGGCGGCGCTGAGCACCACCGGGCCGGCGCCGGGGCCGCCCCCGCCATGGGGCGTGGAAAAGGTCTTGTGCAAATTGATGTGCATGGCGTCGATGCCCAGGTCGCCCGGCCGCACCCGTCCGACGATGGCGTTGAAATTGGCCCCGTCGCAATAGAAGTAGGCGCCGGCCTCGTGGGTCAGCCGGGCGATCTCGATCACGTCGCGTTCGAAGAGGCCGCAGGTGTTGGGGTTGGTGACCATCACCGCCGCCACGTCGGGATGCAGCTTGCCCGCCAGATCGGCGAGGTCCACATGGCCGTCGGCGGTCTGGGCGATCTGCGCCACCTGATAGCCGGCCAGGGCGGCGGTGGCCGGGTTGGTGCCGTGGGCGGAGGTGGGGACGAGCACGGTCTTGCGCGCGTCGCCCCGCGCCTCGTGGGCGGCGCGGATGGCCAGCAGGCCGCAAAGCTCGCCGTGCGCGCCGGCCTTGGGGGAAAGGGCGATGGCCGGCATTCCGGTGAGGGTCTTGAGCCAATGAGCCAACTCGTTCATCAGCGCCAGGGCGCCCTGGACGGTGAAGATCGGCTGCAGTGGGTGGATGTCCGCGAACCCCGCCAAACGGGCGAGCTTTTCGCCAATGCGCGGATTGTGCTTCATGGTGCAGGAACCCAGCGGATAGACGGCCAGGTCGATGGCGTGGTTCTTCTGCGACAGGCGCACATAGTGGCGCAGGGTCTCCGGTTCGGAGAGTCCCGGAAGGCGCGGGGGGGCGGCGCGCATCAGGCCTTCCAGATCCGAGGCGTCCAGACCGGCGCCCCGCGCTTCGGTGGGAAAATCGACACCCGACTTGTCCCAGCCGCCCAGTTCGAAGATCAGGGGTTCGTCCTGCGCGAGGCCCTTGCCGGGATGGGCGGGCGTTTCCGACGGCTCGGCCGAGTCGGGACGGGTCGGGCGCCCCACACTCAACACGCCGGTCATGGAGCAATCTCCGCCTTCAAGGCTCCGGCGAAGGCGGCGATGTCCCGCGCCGTCGTCATTTCAGTGGCGCAGACCAGGAGGACGTCGTCGAGCCCGGCCTCCGGATCGAGCCTGGAGAACGGGACGCCGGCGAGAACGCCCTTGGCGGCCAGCGACTCCACGACCTCCGCCGCCGGTTTCGGCAGCCGAACGGCGAATTCGTTGAAATAGCGGGGGGTGATGATCTCGACGCCGGGTGTGGAGGCCAGGGCGCCGTGCAGGGCCCGCGCCCGGGCGTGGTTTTCCTCGGCCAGGGCTCTGAGGCCCGTGCCGCCCAAGAGGGACATGTGGATGGAGAAGGCGAGCGCGCACAGGCCGGAATTGGTGCAGATGTTGGAGGTCGCCTTGTCGCGGCGGATGTGCTGTTCGCGCGTGGAGAGGGTGAGCACGAAGCCGCGCCGGCCCTCGGCGTCCACGGTCTGGCCGCACAGGCGGCCGGGCGCCTGGCGCGTCAGGGCCTCGCGGCAGGCGAACAGGCCGACGTAGGGCCCACCGAAATTGAGGCCGTTGCCGATCGACTGGCCCTCGGCCACGGCGATGTCGGCCCCCATCTCGCCGGGGGACCTTAGCAGGCCATAGGATACCGCTTCGGTCGTCACCACTATCATCAGGGCGCCGGCCGCGTGGGCCGCCTCGGCGACGGCGGTGACGTCGGTGACCGCGCCGAATACATTGGGCGTCTGGACCACGACGCAGGCGGCCTGCGTATCGATGGCCTCGACGACGGCGCGCTCGGCGTCGATGGCGACCGCCAGCCGCCGCGTCTCGACGCCGGCGGAATGGGCCAGGGTGTGGGTCGTGCTGGCGTAGTGCGGGTGCAGCCCGCCCGACAGCACCGCCTTTCGCCGGCCGGTGACCCGCGCGGCCATCATCACCGCCTCGGCGCAGGCGGTGGAGCCGTCATACATCGAGGCGTTGGCCACCGACAGGCCGGTCAAGGCCGCCACTTGGGTCTGGAATTCGAACAATACCTGGAGCGTGCCCTGGCTGATCTCGGGCTGATAGGGCGTGTAGCTGGTCCGGAATTCCGAGCGCTGGATGATGTGATCGACGCTGGCTGGAACGTGATGGCGATAGGCCCCCGCCCCGCAGAAGAACGGCCCGGCCCCGGCGGCGCGATTGCGGTCGGCCAGGGCGCCCAGGGCCCGTTCGACCGCCAGTTCCCCCGCGTGCCCGGGCAGATCGACCGGCCCCGCCAGGCGGGCGGACTTGGGCACGTCGACGAAGAGCGCGTCGATGTCCGAGGCGCCGATGACCGCCAGCATGTCCGCCCGATCGGCGTCGGTGAGGGGAAGATAGCGCATCCTTGGGAAAAACCTCGGGCCCTAGAGCGTCTGCAAAAAGGCGTCGTAGGCCGCCCGGTCCATCAGAACCTCGACCTCGGCGGCGTCGGCGACCTTCAGCTTGACGAACCAGCCGGCTGCCTCGGGCGCGTCGTTGACTGTCTGCGGAGCGCCCGAAAGGGCGTCGTTGGCGGCGGTGACCTCGCCGCCGATCGGGGCGAAGACGTCCGAGGCGGCCTTGACGCTTTCGACCACCGCCAGCGCGTCGCCGGGCTTCACCGCCTTGCCCGCCGCCGGCAGGTCCACGAACACCACATCGCCCAGCTGCTCGGCGGCGTAGGCGGTGATGCCGATGGTCGCGGTATCTCCGGCCAGCTCGACCCATTCATGGTCCTTGGTGAAGCGCATGCGGAAATTCCCTTTTCTGGCTCAGACGGCTCGGCGATATCGGTGGGGAACGAAGGGCAAGGCCGTAACTTCGGCGGCCTGGGACTTGCCCCGGACGACGACGTTCAGGCGCGTCCCCGGCGCCGAAAGGGCGGGGGGAACGAAGCCCATGGCGATGGGCGCCCCCAGGCAAGGCGAAAACCCGCCGCTGGTGACCGCGCCGACCGCCGAGCCGGTCTCGTCGGTGATCGCGGCGCCTTCGCGCGCCGGCGCACCCTCCAGCACCTTGAGGCCCACGCGCAGCCGCGCCGGCCCGTCGGCCAGTTCGCGGGCGATGCGCGCGGCGCCGGGAAATCCCCCGTCCTTGCGGCGGCGTCGGGATACCGCGAAGGCGAGATTGGCCTCGATGGGCGAGACCGTCTCGTCGAGGTCATGTCCGTAAAGAGGCAGCCCCGCTTCCAGGCGCAGGGAGTCCCGAGCGCCCAGGCCGATCGGCGCCACCCGCTCGTCGGCCAGCAGGCGTTTCCAGAAACGATGCGCGATCATGGCCGGGACCAGGATCTCGAAGCCGTCCTCGCCGGTGTAGCCGCTGCGCGAGACGATCAGAGCGTGGCCCTGGAAGTCGACGCGGTCGAAAGTCATGAAGCTAAGATCGGACGCTTGGGGCAAGATTTCGCCCAGCACGTCCGCCGCCGCCGGGCCCTGCAGCGCGATGAGGGCGCGGTCGTCGGCGCGGATCAGCCGCGCGCGGTCGCCGGCCGCCGACGCCAGGGCGGCGAAGTCCGCGTCCTTGGTGGCCGCGTTGACGACGATGTAGAGCATGCCCTGACGCCCGGGGCTCAGCGGCCGGCCGATCATCAAGTCATCGGCGACGCCGCCGGTGGAATTGAGCAAAAGGGTGTAGCGCAGCTGGCCGGGCGCAAGGCTGCGGATGTCGCCGCACACCCTCGCCTCGGCCAGGGCCGCGACCGCGCGGTGATCGGCCTCGCGGTCGCCGCTGCGGGCG
>JBBQGZ010000125.1:0-6985 GCA_038323535.1 Caulobacterales bacterium | reverse complement strand
GGGAGGTCGGTGTTCGGCGCGCGGCGTGCGCGATCGCCGCGGGCCTGATGGAGGCCGGCGACGTGCTCGTCGTGGCGGGCAAGGGTCACGAGCAGGGCCAGACGATCGCCGGCGAGACCCACCCCTTCGACGACGTCGAGGAGACCCGCCGCGCGCTGGGCCTGGAGCCGGCCCTTGCGTGACTCTCCGACGGCCGATCCCCTCTGGACCTCCGACGAAATCGTCGCCGCGACGGACGGCCGCTTCGACGGCGCCGCGTTCCAGGCCGACGGCGTCGCGATCGACAGCCGAGCACTGGCGCCGGGCGACCTGTTCGTCGCCCTGGCCGGGAAGCGCGATGGGCGCGCCTTCATCCCCGCCGCCCTGGCCGCCGGCGCCGCGGGTGCCCTCGCATCGCAGGCGGTCGATCAGCGTTGCATCGTCGTCGGCGATACCCTCGAGGCCCTGGGCCGCCTGGGCGAGGCGGCCCGCCGCCGTGCCGGCCGCGCGCGCCGGGGGGCCGTCACCGGCTCGGTGGGCAAGACCAGCGTCACCCAGATCGTCCGCGCCGGCCTCTGCCGGGCGGGCCGGGGCCACGGGTCGGTGAAGTCCTACAACAATCATATCGGTGTGCCGCTCACCCTGGCGCGGATGCCAAGGAAGACCGAGCGCGCGGTCTTCGAAATCGGCATGAATCATCCCGGCGAAATCGCGCCCCTCTCGCGCATGGTCCGCCCCCACGCCGTAGCCGTCACCAATGTCGAAGCGGTGCATGTGGAGAATTTCCCCGACGGCGAGGCCGGCGTCGCCCGCGCTAAGGCGGAGATCTTCGCCGGCATCGATCGCGGCGGCGTCGCGGTGCTGAACGCCGACAACCGCTGGTTCGACTTCCTTCGCGGGGAAGCCCGGCGCGCCGGCGCCAAGCCGCGCGGGTTCGGCGCCGCCAAAGGATCGGACGCCCGGCTCACCCGCTTCTCCCCGGCCCCGGGCGGGGCCTCGGTGGAAGCGCGGATCGACGGCGCGGCGGTGGAATTCTCCATCCGTCATTCCGCCGCCCATTGGGGGCCGATGAGCCTGTGCGCCGTCCTGATGCTGCGCGCCCTGGAGGTGGACCTCGACACCGCCCTGGAAGCTCTGGGCGCGTTCGAAGCGCTGGAAGGCCGAGGGGTCGAACGCCTCATCCGCGCCCCGGCCGGCGCCTTCACCCTGGTGGACGAGAGCTACAACGCCAGCCCCGTCTCGATGGTCGCGGCGCTGGGCGCCCTGGGCGCGCGGCCGGTGCGCGGGCGGCGGATCGTCGCCCTGACCGACATGTTCGAATTGGGAGCGGATGGGCCGAACCGTCACGCCGCCCTCCTCGAACCCATCGAAACGGCCCGGGTTGACCTGGTGTTCTGCGCCGGCCCGCTGATGAAGTCCCTGTGGGGCGAGCTCGCGCCCGCCCGCAAGGGCGCCTGGGCCGAAACCCCCGAGAGCCTCGCGCCCGCCCTGGCCAACGCCGTGGCGCCGGGCGACGTGGTGATGGTCAAGGGCTCGCGCGGTTCACGGCCCGAGGCGCTGGTCGAGGCCCTGGCGGCTCTGGGGACGCCGGAAGGGGAGGGGGGCTGATGCTCTACCTGCTCTACCAAAGCCTGGCCGAACATCACCTCTCCATCCCCGGCCTCAATCTCCTGCGCTACCTGACCTTTCGCGGCGGGATGACCGTCGCCACCGCCCAGCTCGTGGTGGTGGCCATGGGCTCGCGCTTCATCCGCTGGATGCGCGCTCGGCAGGGGAAGGGCCAGCCCATCCGCGACGACGGGATTGAGCGCCACGTCCTGGAAAAGGCGGGCACGCCGACCATGGGCGGCCTGATGTTCCTGGCCGGCATCGGCGTCGCGACTCTGCTGTGGGCGGATCTCTCCAACGTCTATGTCTGGGTGGTGCTGCTGGTCACGACGGGTTTTGGCCTGCTCGGCTTCATCGACGACTACGCCAAGGTCACCAGGCAGACGACGGCTGGCGTTTCGGGCCGGGCGCGATTGGCCGTGGAAGCCGCGATCGCCGTCGCCGCCGTCCTGATCATGATCCGCTTCGGCCAGCCCTCGCCGGAGGGGGCCCGCCTCTCCACCTCCCTGGCCTTCCCGATCTTCAAGCGCGCCTTGATCGACCTTTCCTGGTTCTACCTGGCCTTCGGCGCCTTCATCATCGTCGGCGCGTCCAACGCGGTGAACTTCACCGACGGCCTCGACGGGCTAGCCACCGTGCCGGTGATGATCGCCGCGGCCACCTTCGGGCTGATCGCCTATCTGGCGGGCAACTTCGTCTTCGCCAACTATCTGCAGCTCCACTTCGTGCCGGGGGTTGGGGAGTTGGCGGTGATCTGCGCGGCGATCGTTGGCTCGGGGCTCGGGTTCTTGTGGTACAACGCCCCGCCGGCCCGGATCTTCATGGGCGACAGCGGCGCCCTGGCGCTCGGCGGCGCCATCGGCGCGGTCGCGGTGGCCACCAAGCATGAGATCGTCCTGGGCATCGTCGGCGGCCTGTTCGTGGTCGAAACGGTCTCGGTGATCGTCCAAGTGCTGTGGTTCAAGCGCACCGGCCGCAGGGTCTTCCTGATGGCCCCGATTCACCACCATTTCGAAAAGCTGGGCTGGTCCGAGCCTACGGTGGTGATCCGCTTCTGGATCGTGGCGGTGATGCTGGCCATGCTCGGCCTCTCGACCCTGAAGCTTAGGTGAGGGGAGGGCGAAGCGCGCCATGATCCCGGTCCGGGGCTTCGAGGAAAGGACGGTCGCCGTGTTCGGCCTGGGCCGCAGCGGCCTTGCCGCCGCGCGGGCGCTTGAGGCGGGCGGCGCGCGGGTGGCGGCGTGGGACGAAGACCCCGCGACGCGCGGCCTGGCCGAGGCGCAAGGCCTGACCCTGGTCGACCTCGCCGCCGCCGACTGGTCGGGCTTCGCGGCCCTGGCGCTCTCCCCCGGCGTTCCCCTGACCCATCCCGCTCCCCACTGGGTGGTGGAGATGGCCCTGGCGTCCGGGGTCGAGATCGTCGGCGATATCGAGCTTTTCGCGCGCACGGTGGCGCTAGCGCCCGACCACAAGCGCCCCAAGGTCGTCGCCATCACCGGCACCAACGGCAAGTCGACCACCACCGCCCTCATCGGCCATGTGCTGAGCCAGGCCGGCCGCGACACCCGGATCGGCGGCAACATCGGCATTGGCGTCCTGGGGCTGGAGGACATGCATGGCGGCGCGGTCTATGTGCTGGAGCTGTCTTCCTACCAGCTGGACCTGACCTCGAACCTCAAACCCGACGTCGCCATCGTCCTCAACGTCACGCCCGACCACCTCGAGCGCCATGGCGACATGGCCGGCTATGTGGCGGCAAAACGGCGCATCCTCCTCAACCAGGGCAAGGGCGACACCGCGGTGATCGGCGTCGATGAGTGCTGGGGCCAGCAGCTGTGCACCGAAATCACCGCCGCCAACCGCCGCACGATCTGGCCGATCAGCGCCCGAAAGGCCATGGGCCGGGGGATCTATGCGCTGCAGGGCCGGCTCTATGACGCCACCGACGGCCGGGTGACCGAGGTGGCCGACCTGACCCTGGCGCGCTCCCTGGCCGGCCGGCACAACTGGCAGAACGCCGCGGCCGCCTACGCCGCCGCCCGGGCGCTGGGCGTCTCGGTGCGCGACACCGTGGACGGCCTGCTCGGCTTCCCCGGCCTGGCCCACCGGATGGAGACCATCGGAACCATCGGCACCGTACGCTTCGTCAACGACTCCAAGGCGACCAACGTCGACGCCGCCCGTCAGGCGATGAGCGCCTACCCCCGTTTCCGCTGGATCGCCGGGGGCCGGGCCAAGGCCGGCGGCATCGAATGCCTGGCCGATCTCTTTCCCGCGGTGGCCAAGGCCTATCTGGTCGGCGAGGCCTCGGCCCAGTTCGCCAAGACCCTGGCCGGAAAAGCGCCGTTCGAGGAGGTCGGCACGATCGAAGCGGCCGTCGCCGCCGCCTTCGCCGACGCCCGGGCGGCCGGGGAGGAGGCGATCGTCCTCTTCTCTCCGGCCTGCGCGTCGTTCGACCAGTACAGCGACTTCGAAGCGCGCGGGGAGGCGTTCCGCGACGCGGTCCACGCCCTCGCCGCCCCAAACGTAAAACAGGCCACGGGATGACGGCCCAAACCCATGCGTTTGCCCGCTCCGACCGGTCTCGGATCGGGGTATGGTGGTGGACCACCGACCCCTGGTTGCTGGGGGCGACGGCGGCGCTGATCGCGCTGGGCGTCCTGCTGCAATTCGGCACCAGCCCGGCCGCCGCGTCGCGGCTGGGCATCGCCTGGCCGTTCCATTTCGCGGTGCGCCAATGCCTCTTCGCCGCCGGGGGGACCGCCATTCTCCTGGCCGCCGCGATGCTCTCGCCGCGCGGCGTCCGGCGCGCCGCCTTCTTCGTCTACCTGGCCGCCATCGGCATGATGTTCGCCCTGCCGTTCCTGGGGCACATCGCCAAGGGCGCCACGCGATGGGTGGAGTTCGCCGGCTTCACCCTGCAGCCCTCGGAGTTCATGAAACCGGCGCTGATCGTCCTGATCGCCTGGATGTTCGCCGAGGGCCAGAAGGGCGAGGGCGTTCCGGGGGTCTCCATCGCCTTTGGCCTCTACACCGTGGCCGTGGCCCTGCTGCTGATCGAGCCGGATATCGGCCAGACGGTCCTGATCACCGCCGCCTTCGGTGCGGCGTTCTTCATGGCCGGCGTCCCGATGACCTGGATCGGCGTGTTGGGGGGCTTGGCCATCGTCGGGCTCAGCAGCACCTATTTCGTGTTCCAGCACGTCGCCACCCGGGTCGACGGCTTCCTCAGCCCCGACAAGACCGATACCCAGCAGGTCCACCGCGCGGCCGAAGCCATCGCGGCGGGCCGCGGCTTCGGCCGGGGACCCGGCGAAGGGATCATGAAGGTCCATGTCCCCGACATGCACACCGATTTCGCCTATTCCGCCGCCGCCGAGGAATACGGCCTGTGGCTGTCGCTCGTGCTGATCGCCCTGTTCTCGCTTTTGGTGATCCGAGGCCTCTACAAGGCGATGAAACTCACCGATCCCTTCGAACAGGTGGCGTCGGCCGGGCTGTTCGTCCTGGTCGGCATGCAGGCCTTCATCAACGTGGCCGTGAACCTGGACCTGGTGCCCACCAAGGGCATGACCCTGCCGTTCATCTCCTATGGCGGCTCCTCCATGCTGGCCATGGGCCTGACCATGGGCATGGCCCTGGCCCTGACCCGCCGCCGGCCCGGCGCCTATGGCGCCAGCGACAGCCTGGCCAGGGCGGGCGCGTTTGCCTGACACCAGTCTCGCTTCGCGCAAGGTCGCGATGATCGCCGCGGGAGGGACGGGGGGTCATCTCTTCCCCGCCCAGGCCCTGGCCGAGGCCCTGGCGGCGCGGGGGTGGCGGATCGTGCTGGCCACCGACGACCGCGCCCACGGGCTCTCCGACCGCTTTCCGGCCGAGAAGCGCATCGCCCTGGCCTCCGCCACCTTCCGGCGAAGCGATCCGCTGGGCGTTCCCGGCGCCGCCCTGACCATACTGCGCGGCGTTCTGCAGGCGAGGGCGGCGCTCACGGAGGTCGACCCGTTGATCGTCGTCGGCTTCGGCGGCTACCCCTCCCTGCCGGCCCTGATCGGGGCGATCACCCAGGGCCGCCGGACCCTGATCCACGAACAGAACGCCGTCTCCGGCCGCGCCAACCGGCTGCTGGCGCCCCACGTCACCGCCGTGGCCTGCGCCTTTCCGATCCTGCTCAAAGCCAGGCCGAGCGTGCAGGCCCGCGCCGTCGTGGTGGGCAATCCGGTGCGCCCGGAGATCCGCGCCCTGGCCGGCCGGCCCTATGAGCCCCCGACCGACGAGATTCGCCTTCTCGTCACCGGCGGCAGCCAGGGCGCGCGCCTGCTCTCCGATCTGGTCCCGGCGGCCGTGGCCAAGCTCCCTGAAGCCCTTCGCGTCCGCCTCAAGGTCCAGCAGCAGACCCGGCCCGAATGCATGGCGGACGCCCGCCGCGTCTATGCCGACGCCCTGGTCGAGGCCGAGATCGCCCCCTTCTTCCGCGACATGGCCGGCCGCCTGGCCCAGGCCCATCTCGTCATCGGCCGCGCCGGCGCCTCCACCGTCAGCGAGATCGCCGTTGCCGGGCGCCCCTCGATCCTGGCGCCCCTGAAGGCGGCTCTGGACGACGACCAGGGCCAGAACGCCCGGGTCCTGGCCCAGGCCGGCGCGGCCGAGGTGGCCCACGAGGACGACCTCACCCAGCCGGCGCTGACCTCGGCGCTCGCGGCGCTCCTCGGCAATCCCAGGCGCCTGTGCCGGATGGCGGCGGCCGCCCAAATGGTGGCGACACCGGATGCGGCGGAGCGCCTGGCGGATTTGGTGGAGAAGACCGCGCGGTAGGGCGTGCCGCCGATCACTCTTGCTCATCAGGCGAGGATTTAGCAAGGCATTGGCGCTGTTCCAGGGAGACGCAAACGTGGCCGCCACCCACACCAAAGCCCTGCCCGAGACCTTGATCCACAAGATCAGCGCCTTGCCGCTCGAACGCATCGCCGAGGTGGAGGACTTCGTGGATTTCATCGGGCATCGCAAACAGGAACGCAGCCTCTCGCGCGCCGCTGCGCGCGCCAGCGCCACAGCCTTCGGCGCCGTCTGGGACAACCTCGAAGACGACGTCTACGATGCCCTTTGAGTTCGTCGACGTCGTCCTCACACCCCTTCCCTTCACCGACAAGACCGCAAACAGTGCCCCGCCGTCGTCAACGACCGATGTTATGATGGTCTGGAGTGAACCCCTAGAATGAGTCAGGGAAAATAGGGACAGTTCTCTGTAAGGAGAACCTAGGTCCGAAGAGAGAGTCCGGATCTTCAGCCGGGCGTTCAAGCTGAAGGCGATCGAGCGGATGGATGCGGGGGAGAACGTCAGTGCGCTCTCGCGTGAGTTGGAGGTGAAGCGGGAGATTCTCTACCGCTGGCGCTCACAGTA
>JBBQGZ010000124.1:0-7002 GCA_038323535.1 Caulobacterales bacterium | reverse complement strand
ACGATCGCCTGGGCCAGGATGGTGGCGGTGGTGGTGCCGTCGCCGGCCTTGTCGTTGGTCTTGGAGGCGACTTCGCGGATCAGTTGCGCGCCCAGGTTCTCGAACTTGTCGGAAAGTTCGACTTCCTTGGCGACGGTGACGCCGTCCTTGGTCGAGCGTGGAGCGCCGAAGGACTTTTCGATCACCACGTTGCGGCCCTTGGGGCCCAGCGTCACCTTGACCGCATTGGCCAGGATGTTGACGCCGCGGAGCATGCGGTCACGCGCGTCGGTTGAGAAGTAGACGTCTTTGGCAGCCATGGTCTTTAAGGCTCTTTCTTTCGAATGGGGTTCTGGGGAAGGGGCGGGGCGGGTTTAGCTGACGCTATTCCAGCACGCCCAGGACGTCGCTCTCCTTCATGATCAGGAGATCTTCGCCTTCGAGCTTGATTTCATTGCCCGACCACTTGCCGAACAGGATGCGGTCGCCGGTCTTCAGGTCCAGGGGCTGAACCTTGCCCGAGTCGTCGCGGGCGCCGGGGCCGACGGCGACCACCTTGCCCTCCTGGGGCTTTTCCTTCGCGGTGTCGGGGATGATGATCCCCCCTTTGGTCTTTTCTTCTTCCTCGACGCGACGGACGAGGACGCGGTCGCCAAGCGGACGAAACGCCATGGATGTTTTCTCCGTAGTATCTGTCATGAATGTCTGTTCGCCGACCCTCGGCGCCTCGGCGTTAGCAGCCGGGCAAGGTGAGTGCCAACGATGGGAAAATAGGCGCCCGGCCCTTGCGAGTCAAGGCGGAGCGGCCGAAATGGACGTGACCGTCACGTCAGGGGCCGAGGCGAAATTGACCATCGAAGCGTTTCTGGGTCGTATGTTCCGCGTCGGCGCGGTGGAGGTGACCCTGCCGGGCGGGCGGCGGATCGTCGTGGGCGATGGCTCGGCGTCGAAGGTGGCGGTCGCCATCACCGACAGGCTCACTCTGGCGCGGATCATGGCCAAGCCCTCCCTGGGCGTGGGCGAGGCCTATATGGACGGCAAGCTCGTCGTCGAGCGGGGCACGATCCACGACCTGGTCGACCTGGCCGCCAGCAACACCCGGTCGCGCCCCAACGGCCCGCGCCCCGGCGCGGTCGAACGAGGGTGGACCAAGCTCATGCGCGAGCGCAACGAGCGCCGGGCCGCGCGCCGCAACGTCGCCCATCACTACGACCTGTCGCTCGAGCTTTACCGCTGCTTCCTGGACGATGATCTGCAGTATTCCTGCGCCTTCTTCGATTCCCCCGACGCCAGCCTGGACGAGGCCCAGGGCGCCAAGAAGCGCCACATCGCCGCCAAGCTGCATCTTTCCAACGGCCAGCGGGTCCTCGACATCGGCTGCGGCTGGGGCGGGCTGGCGCTGTCCCTGGCCGGCTGGGGGGGCGTCAAGGTCGACGGCGTGACCCTGTCGGCCGAACAGCTGGCCACCGCGCGAACCCGGGCGGAAGCCGCGGGCCTGGCCGGGCGGGTCAAGTTCTCCCTCACCGACTACCGGGATGTCGCCGGCCCCTACGAACGCATCGTCTCGGTGGGCATGTTCGAACATGTCGGGCGGCCCAACTACCAGGCCTTCTTCGACCAGGTGGCCCGCCTGCTCACCGACGACGGCGTGGCCCTGATCCATTCGATCGGCCGCTCGGAGGGGCCGAGCACCACCGACCCGTTCACCGCCAAATACATCTTCCCGGGGGGCTACATTCCCGCCCTCTCCGAAGTGCTGCCGGCGGTCGAGCGGGCGGGCCTGCGGGTCACCGACATCGAGATCCTGCGCCTCCACTACGCCTATACCTTGGAGCGCTGGCGCGCGCGATTCCTGGCCAACCGGGAACGGGTCGCGGCGCTCTACGACGAGCGGTTCTGCCGGATGTGGGAATACTACCTGAGCGGCGCGGAAATGGGCTTCCGCCATGGCGACCACATGAACTTCCAGCTCCAGTTGAGCAAACGCGTCGACGCCCTGCCGATCACCCGCGGCTACATTGAGGAGGGTGAGCGCGCCTTGGCCTCGGCCGCGCGGCAGGTCGCCTGACCGGAGGAGGAACAACGATGCTGGACCATATCGGCTTGACGGTCGGCGACGTGGCGCGCGCCAAGGCCTTCTATGACGCCGCCCTGGCGCCCCTGGGCGTCGGCCTGGTGATGTCGGTCTCGGCCGAGGAGACGGGCGGCCAAGCCTATCTCGGCTATGGCTCGAACGGTCGTCCGTATTTCTGGGTGGGTGGCGGTGAGATGACCACCGGCGCCCTGCACGTCGCCTTCACCGCCCCGGACCGCGCCGCGGTGGACGCCTTCCATAAGGCCGCCCTGGCCGCCGGAGGCCGCGACAACGGCGCGCCCGGCGTGAGACCCCACTACCATCCCGACTACTACGGCGCCTTCGTCCTCGACCCCGACGGTCACAACATAGAGGCGGTGTGCCATGCGCCGGGGTGAGCGTTCGGGCCCCATGCCCGGTGACGGGAAGGTCGGCGACAAACCGCGCGCCGACGTCGCGGGGCCGGCCGATCGGCTGTCGGCCCTGTTGGCCAACATGACTCCGGACGCCATGCGCGCCGCGTTCGACTGGGGTGATGACGTGGGCCGGGAAATCGTGGATGATTGAGCAATCCCAGGGTCCCGGCGTGGGCGCGACGGACTCCTCGGGTTCCAGGCTGGGCCAGCTTCACGCTGGGACGCCGGCCGTTTTTGTCCGTTCGTCACGAGGGTCCGACATTGCCCGGCCCGCCCCCTCCACCGCTTCGCGGTCCCCCTCCCCCGCGAAGAGGCGCAGGGGAGGATTTGCACCCCTCAATCCTCCCATGCGAGCGTAGCGAAGCGGGGGAGGTGGCGCGGCGCGATCTTGCGCCGTGACGGAGGGGGCGCAAGGCCGCGTGGCGGACCTCTACAGGCCCGCATCGCGCCTCTGAATGATGTTCTCGCCGCCCGGCTGGCGGGGCGCTATCCCTACCGCGACCCCACCGGCATCCGCTCCGCGTCCCGCTCGGCCCTGATCCTGGCGTGGAGATCGCCGTATTTGGCGAATTCCATTCGGGCGATGGTGCGGTTGTGGACCTCGTCGGGGCCGTCGGCGAGGCGCAGGGTGCGCTGACCGGCGTACATGCGCGCCAGGCCGAAGTCGCTGGTCACCCCACCGCCGCCATGGGCCTGGATGGCGTCGTCGATGATCTTGAGGGCCATGTTGGGGGCCGAGACCTTGATCATCGAGATCTCCAGGCGCGCGGCCTTGTTGCCGGCCTTGTCCATCATGTCGGCGGCCTTGAGGCATAGGAGGCGGTTCATCTCGATGTCGGTCCGCGCCGCGGCCACCCGCTGTTCCCACACCGAATGTTCGGAGATGTATTTGCCGAACGCCTTGCGGCTCATCAGCCGCTTGCACATCTTTTCCAGGGCCACCTCGGCGGCGCCGATGGTGCGCATGCAGTGATGGATGCGGCCGGGCCCAAGGCGAGCCTGGGAGATCTCGAACCCGCGGCCCTCGCCGAGGATCAGGCTGTCGGCTGGCACGCGGACGTCCTCCAGCAGGACCTCGGCATGGCCGTGCGGGGCGTCGTCGTAGCCGAACACCGGCAGCATCCGGAGCACCTTCACGCCGGACGCGTCCAAAGGCACCAGGATCTGAGACTGCTGCTGGTGAGGCGCGGCGTTCGGGTTGGTCTTGCCCATGACGATGGCGACCTTGCAGCGCGGGTCGCCGACCCCCGAGGACCACCATTTTCGCCCATTGAGCACATAATCGTCGCCGTCGCGGTCGATCTTCGTCTCGATGTTGGTGGCGTCCGACGAGGCCACCGCCGGCTCCGTCATCAGGAAGGCCGAGCGGATCTCGCCGTTCATCAGGGGGCGCAGCCAGCGTTCCTTCTGCTCCAGGGTGCCGAAGCGGTTGAGCACCTCCATATTGCCGGTGTCGGGGGCCGAGCAGTTGAACACCTCGCTGGCGAAGCCGACGCGGCCGAACATCTCGCAGATCGGCGCATACTCCAGGTTGGTGAGCTGGATGCCTTCGAACGCGAAGGTGTCTTCCACCGGCGAAACGCCCGAGTGCGGGGGCATGAACATGTTCCACAGGCCGGTCTTTCGCGCCTTGGCCTTCAGGTCCTCGACCACCGGAATGACCTTCCAGCGCTCGCCCTCGTGAGCCTGCTCCTCATAGATCGGCACGGCGGGCCAGATGTGCTCGTCCATGAAATCAGCGACTCGCCGCATCAACTCCGCCTGGCGCGGGGAATAGTCGAAGTCCATGGCGGACCCTCCGTTCAAACGCTTGTTTGAGAGCTTTTCGCATGGCGAGCCGAGACCGGCAAGCGCCGGCGAAGGCCTCGCGGATTTGACGATTTTAAGGACCCTTGGGAAACAGATGATCGAAATGGCGTTGGGTCGGGAACCGCCCCTTGAAACGCCAAGTCGCCAAGGAGCCAAGGAGAGAGAACGGCGCTTCGCGCCTAGGCATTGATTTTACCGAACTCTTGGCTCCTTGGCTCCTTGGCGGTTCATACGTCCGAACGAGCATCATCGTGCGCGCACAGACGACGGCGATTCGCCTATTCCCTGACGAGCCCTTAAAGCGCCTCGCCGCGCAGCAGGTGCGGCAGGTCGCCCACCGCGCCGCCAGCCTCGCGCATGAAGAAGCGCCGGGCCGGGCCGATGCGGTTGACCAGGGCCAGGCCGGCCCCGCGCGCGGCGCGCAGGGCTGGGTGGCCGTTGGAGAACAGGCGGTTGAAGGCGTCCGTGGCCAGGGCGACCCCGACGTTGTCGACGCCGCGCCAGCGGCCATAGCGCTCCAGCACCGCCAGGGCGCCCAGGTCCTCGCCCAGGCGGGCGGCGTCGGTCAGCACCTGGGCCAGGGCGGCGACGTCCTTGAGGCCCATGTTGAGACCCTGGCCGGCGATCGGGTGGATGGCGTGGCCCGCGTCGCCCACCAGCGCTGTCCGAGGCGCCGTCAGGCGATCCGCCAGGAGCAGGGACAGGGGATAGACGAACCTCGAGCCCGCCAGCTCGATCCCGCCCAGGAAGGATCCGCACCGGCGCCGCAGGTGCGCCTCGAAGACCTCCGGCGAGGCGTCTTTCAAGGCCGCGCCCCGCCGGACGCTTTCGGTCCAAACCAGGCTGGCGCGGCGGCCGGTGAGCGGCAGGATGGCGAAGGGGCCGGCGGGCAGGAAATGCTCATAGGCCACGCCCCCGTGGTCGTGCTCCACGGCCACCGTCGCCACGACCCCGGCCTGACCATAGTCCCAGCCCACCGTGCCGATCCCGGCGCATCGCCTGACCAGGGAGCCGCGCCCGTCGGCGCCGACGACCAGGGGCGCGGCCAGCACCTTGCCGTCCTCCAGGGTCACGCGGGCCGCGCCGGGCGCGCGCTCCACCCCCGCTAGGCGCGCGGGGGCCAGGATCTCGATCCCGGCCGCCTCCACCGCGCGGGCTAGGCCGGCGCGGATGTGACGGTTCTCCAGCATGTAGCCCATCGGCCCGCCGTCCGCGCCGGCGCCCAGCTCGGCGGCGTCGAACCGCAGCCAGGCGCCCCCGGGCGCCGGCGCCGCCGCGCCCGGCGAGCGGCCGTCGGTGACCAGGATCTGTTCGATGGGCTGGGCATGGGGCTCGAGGAAGCTCGCCACGCCCAAGGCCCGCCACTGGCGGAAGGCGGAAAAGGAGATGGCGCTGGCCCGCCCGTCGAAGGTCTCCGCGCACTGGGCCTCGAAGGGCGCGGGATCGATCAGCACCGCCTTCAGCCCGCCTCTCGCCAGGGCCAGGGCCAGGGTGGCGCCGGCCATGCCGGCCCCGGCGATGATCACATCGACGTCGCCAAGGGGTGTCATGCCGGACTCGAAGAGTCCTCTTCGCTCGGCAGGCCCATCATGTGGAAGCCGGCGTCCACATGCACCACCTCGCCGGTGGTCGAGCGGCCGAGGTCCGAGGCCAGCCACAGGGCGCAACCGGCCACCCCTTCCATGGTGGTGTCCTCCTTGAGCGCGCTCATGGCCCGGCCCTGGGCGAGCATGCCGCGCCCGCCGGAGATCCCGGCCAACGACAGGGTGCGCATGGCCCCCGCCGAGATGGCGTTGACCCGGATACCCCTGGGCCCCAGGTCGCGGGCGACATAGCGCACCGCCGCTTCCAGGGCCGCCTTGGCCACGCCCATGGTGTTGTAGTTGGGGATGGCCCGCTCCGAACCGAGATAGGTGAGGGTGATCAGGGCCCCGCCGGCGGGCATCAGGGCGGCGGCGCGGCGGGCGGCGTCGACGAAGCTGTAGACCGAGATATCCAGGGCCTGGGCGAAACCGGAGCGGGTGGCGTTCTCGACGAACGAGCCCTTGATTTGCTCGCGGTCGGCGTAGGCGATGGCGTGGACCAGGAAGTCGATCGACCCGAAGGCGCCGGCGACCACCTGGAAGGCCGCCTCCATGGACTCGTCGCTGGTGGCGTCGAAGGGGGTGAAGACTTCCGCCCCGATGCTCTCGCCCAGCGGCCGGACCCGTTTTTCGTTGGCGGCCATATAGGCCAGGCCTACCCGCGCGCCCTGGGCCGCGAACTGAGAGGCGATGCCCCAGGCGATGGAATTGCGATTGGCCACCCCCATGACCAAGCCCTTCTTGCCGGCCATCAGGGCGCCCTTGGGCAGGTCGTAGTCGTCGGCCATAGGGGGCGTCCGTGAGGTGGAGTTGGAGGGCGGCGTTATTTGAACCCCGCGCGACAAGGGGGCAAGGCGCTCAGAGGTCGGCGCGGCTGATCACCAGGCAGCCATTGGTGCCGCCGAAGCCGAAGCTGTTGGACATCACCGTCTCTAGGGGCCGCTCTATCCTCTGGCGGGCGATGGGCAGATCCTCGAAGGCGGGATCGAGGGTGTCGATATTGGCGCTTTGCGCGACGAAGCCCTCGCGCATCATCAGCAGGCAATAGATCGCCTCCTGGGCGCCGGCCGCGCCCAGGCTGTGGCCGGTCAGGGACTTGGTGGAGGAGATCAGCGGCGCGGCCTCGCCGAACACCGCGCGC
>JBBQGZ010000123.1:0-7145 GCA_038323535.1 Caulobacterales bacterium | reverse complement strand
TTCGTCACCCATGAGCGGTTCAAGCCCCGGCGCCATCGTCTGCGCTACGCCATGTTCCAGATGCTGCTGGACCTGGACGAGGCGCCGCGCCTGGGAAGGGTCCTGCGCCTCTTCTCGCACAACGCCTTCAACCTCTTCAGTTTCCATGACCGCGATCACGGCGACGGCCGCGCCGGCCCCCTGCGCGCCTATGTCGAGGAGACCCTGGCGGCGGCGGGGATCGAGCTTGGCGACGGCAAGGTGCGGCTCCTGTGCATGCCCAGGCTCCTGGGCCACGTGTTCAATCCCTTGAGCCTCTACTATTGCCACCGCGCCGACGGCGCCCTGGCGGCGATGCTCTATGAAGTGAACAACACCTTCGGCCAGCGCCACAGCTACCTGATCGCCGTCCCGGCCGGGGCGGAGGAGGTGGTGCGCCAATCCTGCGCCAAGGCCTTCTTCGTCTCTCCATTCATGGACATGTCCATGACCTACGCCTTCACCGTGACCCCGCCTGGCGAATCGATCCGGACCGTCATCCAGGGAACCGACGCGGCGGGCGGCCCGATGATCGCCGCCGCGTTCGCCGGCCGGCGGGAGGCCCTTTCCGACCGCACTCTGCTGCGCGCTCTCTTCGCCTACCCGCTGCTCACCCTCAAGGTGGTCGCCGCGATCCATTGGGAGGGCCTGAGGCTCGCCCTCAAAGGCCTCCCTCTCCGCCCCCGACCGCCGGCCCCGGCGACGGCGGTGAGCGTGGGGTGATTTTGGGCGAGGTCCGCGCGAGCCCGGTCCCCACCCATCTCGCCACGGCGAACGAGTCCGCCTATAGAGCGCCCCCGACACCGGACCCTGATCTCCCGCGCGATGCGAATCCTCTTGGCCACCGATGCGTGGGAGCCCCAGGTCAATGGGGTGGTGCGCACCCTGACCCGGGTCGTCGCCGAGCTTCGGGAGATGGAAAACGATGTCGAGGTGATCAGCCCCGACCAGTTCGCCACCTTCCCCCTGCCCACCTATCCGGAGATCAGGCTGGCCATGGGCGCGCTGGAAAAGGTGCGTCAGCGGTTCAAGGAATTCGAGCCGGAGGCCATCCACATAGCCACCGAGGGCCCGCTGGGGCTCGCCGCGCGGCGGATCTGCCTGGAATGGAAGCTGCCCTTCACCACCAGCTACCACACGCGGTTCCCGGAATACGTCTCGGCCCGCCTGCCGCTGCCGCTCGCCGCCGGCTACGCCTATATGCGCTGGTTCCACCGGCCGTCGGGCCGGGTGATGGTCGCCACGCCGACCATGCGCGACGAGCTTCAAAGCCACGGCTTTCGCAACATCTCCCTGTGGTCCAAGGGGCTGGACACCGAGATGTTCCATCCCAGGCGCGCCGGCGAGCCGGACGCCTTCGAGGGCCTGGCGCGGCCGATCTGGCTCAACGTCGGCCGCGTCGCGGTGGAAAAGAACATCGAGGCCTTCGTCGGCCTGGACCTGCCCGGGACCAAGGTGGTGGTCGGCGACGGGCCCCAGCGCGAGGAACTGGCGGCGAAGTATCCGGACGTGGTCTTCACCGGTGCGAGGTTCGGAGCGGCGCTGGCCGCCAGCTACGCCTGCGCCGACGTCTTCGTCTTCCCCTCCCTCACCGACACCTTCGGCCTAGTGATCCTGGAAGCCTGGGGCGCCGGAACGCCGGTCGCCGCTTTCACCGCCCCGGGGCCGATCGACATCATCCCCGGCTCCGGGGCCGGGGTCCTCAGCCCCAGCCGGACCACCGGCCTCAAGGAAGCCTGCCTGGAGGCTCTGACCCTCGACCGGGCCAAGGTGCGCGAGCACGCCCTGCAATTTTCCTGGCGCGCCTGCGCCGAGGAATTCCAGCGCCACCTTCAGCCCTACCCCGAACCCGAAAAGAGCCGCTTCTGGCGCCGCCTGCGCCGCCTCGCCCGCCTGCGGCGGGGACCCCGGCCGGCGGCGGGGGTTTAGGGAGATCGGGAGGCCGCACCATTTCAATCCTCTCCGTCACCCCCGGGCGTAAGTCCCGGGGGCCCATGAACACCTTCCGTGGGGTGGCCGCGCCAGGCGCGGCCAGGGCTGGCGGTGAGATCATGGGTGGCCGGGACTTACGCCCGGCCATGACGGTCTTGAATGAGGAAAGCTCGAGGAACCCATCTTTCCCTCCGCCTCAAAGTTTGACAGCTTGGCGCCTTCGAGAGGGAGGGACTTATCCATGCGAAGCCTGATCGCGCTCATCGCGCTGCTGCTGGCCGGGCCGGTGGGCGCGGCGCCGACGCCGGTGGCGGAGCTGGCCAAGCCCCCGGCGGACGCGCAGGCCTTCACCATCATGTCGACCGCCGGCAAGCACGGCGCCTCGACCCGGTGGACGGCGCCGGACGGCGCGCGCATGGGCCGCGAGAGCCTCCTCCTGCGCGGCCAGGTGTTCGAGACCGACAGCGCCGCGCGCCTCGGCCCCGACCGGATGCTGCAAAAGGTCACGATCCGCGGCTTCACCCCCAACGGCGACGCGGCCGAAACCTTCGCGATCGAAGGCGGGACCGCGCGCTGGAAGAGCCCGGTGGACGGCGCCGCCGCCCCCTACCGGTCCCCGGCCATGTACGTCGCCTTCGGCGCGCCGATGAGCCTCAACGCCGACTTCTTCGAGGCCCTGCTGGCCGCGCCCGGCCGCTCCCTCGCCCTGTTGCCGGGCGGCCGCGCCCACGCCGAGCCCCTGACCACCCTTACGGTCGGCGAAGGGGCGGCGAAAAAGACCGTCGCCGCCTGGGCCATCACCGGGGTGTTCAACACCCCGGTCGCGGTCTGGGCCGACAACAAGGGCGCCTTCTTCGCCCTGATCGGCGGCCTCTCGTGGATGCCGGCCGGCTATGAAAGCGCCCAGCCCCTGCTTCAGAAGGCCCAGGACGAGGCGCTGGCCAAACGCTCCCCGGCGCTCGCCAAGGCGTTGGTCAGGACGCCGGTCGGGCCCGTGGCCTTCACCCATGTCCGCGCCTTCGTCGGCGGCGACCATTTCGCCCCCGATCAGACGGTGGTGGTCGACAAGGGCCTCATCACCCGCGTCGGCCCCGCCGCCGGCTATACGCCGCCCGCGGGCGCCGAGGTCATCGACGGCGCCGGCGAGACCCTGGTCCCCGGATTGTGGGATTCGCACATGCATTTCGGGGACGACTCTTCGGGCCCGATGCTGCTGTCGCTGGGGGTCACCTCGGTGCGCGACCCCGGCAACGTCAACGCCCTGACCCTCGCCCGCGCCGAGCGCCGGGCCAAGGGCGAGCTCCTGAGCCCGCGGGTCTATCCCTCGGTGCTGATCGACGGCAAGGGCCCCAACACCGCCCAGGCCGGATCGGTCGCGACCTCAAAGGAGGAGGCCCTGGCCATCGTGCGCAAGGCCAAGGCCGAGGGATTCACGGCGATCAAGATCTACGGCACCTTCAACCCGGCCTGGGTCAAGGGCACCGCCGCCGAGGCCCACCGCCTGGGCCTGCACGTCCACGGCCACCTGCCCGCCGGCATGCGCACCGCCGAGGCCATCGCCGACGGCTATGACGAGATCACCCACATCTATTTCGTGATGATGCAGGCCATGCCCGACGCGGTGGTGGCCAAATCCAACGGCATGGCGCGTTTCGAGGGGCCGGGGCGCTACGCCAAGAACGTGGACCTGAACGCCGAACCGATGAAGTCGCTGATCGCGACCATGGCGGCCAAGAAGATCACCGTCGATCCCACCCTGGTCGTCGCCGAGAGCCTCTATGTGCCGGAGAACGGCGACCTCTCGCCGGCCTACGCCCCCTTCGTCGGCACCCTGCCGCCGGCCGTCGAGCGCGGCTTCCGCCAGGGCGGCTTCACCGTTCCGGCCGACCTCACCCGCGCCGACTATCGCGCCAGCTTCGCCAAGCTCTCGGACCTGGTCGCCGCCCTGCACAAGGCCGGCGTCCCGATCGTCGCCGGCACCGACGGCTCGGGCCTGGAACTGGTGCGCGAGTTGGAGCTCTATGTCGCCGCCGGCTTCACCCCCAGCGAGGCCCTGGCCAGCGCCACCCTCGCCACCGCGCACCTCGTCGGCGCCGATACCCGCACCGGCTCGATCGCGGTCGGCAAGGCCGCCGACCTGGTGCTGGTGAAGGGCGACCCCTCCAAGACCATCGGCGACCTTCGCCACACCCGCACGGTGATGATGGACGGCAAGCTCATGGACGCCGACGCCCTGCGCAAAGCCGGCGGCTTCGAAGGCCGGCCGAAGTACGCGGACTAGGGGGGCTTCGTCGCCCATCGGAGAAGCGCCCACTGAACACCTCTCCTGTAAGGAGAGGGAAGGGCCCGCGCCCGAAGAGGCGTGGGAGGGTGAGGCGTTACAGCCCGTCCGATCTGCACGCTCTCCTTTGGCAAGCCTCTGAAGGATAGCGAAAAACCGGCGAGCGCCGTAACCCCTCACCCTCCCATGGCTCCGCCATGGGCCCCTCCCTCTCCCTCTGGGAGAGGTGATTTTAAGCGCACCCCGACCCGTCGCGGGAATCCAGTGAGCCGAACTGGACCCGAAACTCACCGCAACGCCAGCACGATCAGCACGGCGCCGCCGATCGCGACGGCGTCCTCGATCAGGGCGGCGGGACGGTCGCGGCCGAACATCGCCGCCAGGCGGGCGCGGGCGGCGTGGCCGCCCAGCGTGCCGATCACGGCCCCCACGGCCCCGGCGATCCCGCCGCCGACCACCGCCCCATGCGCCAGCCCGATCGCCGCGCCGCACAGGGCGCCGCTCACGATCCGCGCGCCGAAGGGTAGGGGCGCCGTGCGGCTGGGGGTGGCGGGCAGCTGATCGGCGACGAGTTCCCCCAGCGCCAGGACGGTCAGGATCCACGGCGTGACGGCCAGCCCCAGGAACGCGAGCCCGGTTCCACCCAGCTTCAGCCACCCCGCCCAAGCGGCCCAGCTGATCATCGCCGGGGCGGTCATCGACCGCAGGCCGGCGATCACGCCGATGAGAAGCGCCAACATGAGCCAGATGATCATCGTTCCGCTCCGATCAGGGTTTGGCCAGGAAGGCGGTGATCAGCGCGATGGTCGCGCCCGGGTTTTCCTCCATCACCCAATGGCCCGAGCGCGGGACCACGGCCCCCTCGACGTCGCTCGCCGAGAACCGAACCACCGCCGCCATCCGGGTCCCGAAGGATTTCTCGCCGCCCACCGCCAGCACCGGCATGGTCAGCCGGCCCTGGGCCACGAAGGCCTTGTTGTCGGCCGCGTCCTGGTCGAAGGCCTTGAACTGTTCGAATCCGGCGTGCATGGCGCCGGGCCGGGCGTAGAGCGCGGCGTAGTGGGCGCGGGAATCTTCGTCGAAGGACGCGGGGTCGAAGGAGAATTCGTTCCAGAACCGGTCGAGGTAAATTCGCTCGCGCCCCGCCACCAGGCGCTCGGCGTCCGGGCCCCAGAACGAGAAGTGCCAAAGCGCATGGGCGCGGGTGATCTCCTCCCACGGCCCCACGCCGGGAAGCGGCGCGTCGATCAGGATGAGCCGCCTCACGCGCTCGGGATGTTCGGCCGCGAAGGCGTAGCCGACCATATTGCCGATATCGTGGGTGACGAGGTCGGCCTTGCCGATCTTCAGCGCGTCCAGCACCCCCGCGACATCGCCCCCTTGCGTCTTCTTGTCATAGCCGCCCGTGGGCCGGGAGGAGAGGCCCATGCCCCGAAGGTCGGGCGCGATCACCGTGTGGTCGCGCTCCAGGGCTGCGGCCAGCGGCGCCCACATGTCGCCGGTCTCGCCATAGCCGTGAATCAGCACCACCGCGGGGCCCTTGCCGCCGATACGCACGTGGATGACGGCACCGTTGGTGGCGATCTCCTGGGTGCGGAAGCCGGCCGGGAAAGGCTGGATGCGGGCGGCGACCGGCCAGGCGAGCGCCAGGGCGCCCAGGGCGGCGAGCAGCGTGCGAAGCATGGCGTCCTCCAGGCGTCGAACTCCAGTACCGCGAGTGTGCGCCCGATCAGGCCGCGCGCTAGCCGCTTGGTCGGGGCCGCGTGGCGGACCCCTACCCCTCGCGCGCCTGTTTCAACTTCGCGATGTCGAGCTTGGTCATTTTCATCATCGCCTCCATGGCTCGCTTGGCCTTGTCGGGATCGGGGCCGCCGAGCAATTCGGGCAGCTGCGCCGGCACGATCTGCCAGGAGAGTCCGAACCTGTCCTTCAGCCAGCCGCACCGGCTCGTCTGGCCGCCCTCCGACAGCTTGTCCCAGAACCGGTCCACCTCCGCCTGATCCGCGCAAGTGACCACGAACGACACCGCCTCGCTGAACTTGAAATGCGGCCCGCCGTTGAGCGCCGTGAACCTTTGCCCCGCCAGCTCGAACGAAGCGGTCATCACCCTCCCGTTCGCCCCCGGCCCCGCCTCGCCTTGGCGCATGACCTTGTCGATCTTGGAGTCCGCGAACACGGACACATAGAAGTTCATCGCCTCCTCGGCCTGGTCGTCGAACCAGAGGAAGGGGTGGATGGTGGGCATGGGGGTTCTCCCGCGGTGGGGGTGAGGTGGCGGGCCGGTGGTCTCGAGGCCGGGTTCGAAGATCATAAGCTGACTGCAGATTGAGCCAGAACCGCGGCCCCGTCCCGAACCCGTGGCCAAGGCGCAAGTCGGTGTCGCCGGTGATCGAGCGCCGGCCGCGGATGATCTCGGAGATGCGGTTGGCCGGCGCCTTCACACTATCGGATTCGCGTCGCCGCGAGCGCCAGCCTAGCCGAAGTCCGGCCGCGCCGGATGGTCGATGACGATCACCCGGCCGTCGGTCAGCGCCCTGACGAAATGGCGCGCATTGGCCGGAACGATGGCCACCACGCCCGGCCGCGCGGCGTGGGAAACCCCGTCGATGACGATCTCGAGTTCGCCTTCGAGAACCTCGTAAACCTCCTCCTCGGGGTGGAAGTGCTCGTGGATCGTCGCGTCGCGGTCGAACTCATAGTGGGCGAAGGTCATCGCCGCGGTATGGAAATAACGTCCGCGCCAACCGGGCAAGCGCTCGATGACCTTCAAGGTCCGCCGCGGCGAAGGCGAAGGCCCATCCGACCTTGTCCCTGCCTCGGAAGCGGGTCTTGCGCTGGCCGGCGATGGTCTTGATCCAGCCGAAGCCCTCTTCGATCCGCTTGCGGATTCTCTGGCTCATGCCATAGCCGGCAT
>JBBQGZ010000122.1:0-7148 GCA_038323535.1 Caulobacterales bacterium | reverse complement strand
GGGCGACCTTGGCGAAAAGTTCGATCCCTACATGGCCCCGGTCTGGGAGGCGATGAACGATATCCTCGGCGCCGAGTCCCTGCGCCGCCGTCGTGACCGGGGCGAAATCGAAGTGGCGCCGATCGCCTTCATGCGCGGCCGGACCCTGGCCCACGCCTTCGTCATCGTCGACGAAGCCCAGAACACCTCCCGGCTGCAGGTGAAGATGGTCCTGACCCGCCTGGGCGAAGGCTCGCGCATGGCGGTGACGGGCGATCCCAGTCAGGTCGACCTGGTCAATCCGGCCGACTCCGGCTTGGCCCACGCCGTGGCGATCCTCGAGGGCGTGGAGGGGGTGGGGATCGCGCGGTTTTCCGTCGCCGACGTCGTGCGCCATCCCTTGGTCGGGCGCATCGTCGAGGCCTATGACGCCGACGCGGCCCGCCGCGCGTTGTGATCAAGGTGGCGGTCGAAATCGAGGAACCCGGGTGGGTCCGGGCCCTGCCGGACGCCGTCGCCTTGACGCGGCGGGCTGGGGGCGCGGCGGCTCGGCGGCGACAAGGCGGCGAGGTGACCATCCTGCTCGCTTCCGACGCGGTTCTGCGCGATCTCAATCGGCGTTTCCGGGGGGCCGACAACGCGACTAATGTGCTGGCGTTCCCGGCGCCGCCCAACCGCCAAAGCCACCTTGGCGATGTCGCCCTGGCGTTCGGGGTTTGCGCGGCCGAGGCCGAGGCCCAGGCCAAGCCGCTGGCCGATCATTTGCGGCACCTGGTGATTCATGGCGTCCTGCACCTCATGGGCTATGATCACCAGACCGAGGCTCAGGCCGAGGCGATGGAAGCGATCGAACGCGACCTTCTCGCGTCGCTCGGCGTCCCGGACCCCTACGCCGGCGGCAATGACCAGGGAGACCATGTCCAACACGGATTCCAAGCCTAGGGTTTCCCCGGCGGCGGAGCCGCGCGGGAGCGGCCGTTTGGGCGCTTTCTTCGCCAGGGTCGGCCTTGGGCGAAACAAGGCGCCGCGGCCCGGCGAAGGCGGCGAGACGGCCGCGCGCTCGCCGGGGGCGGATCTCATGGCTCACGCCCGCGCCTTCCAGACCCTCGACGTGGCCGACGTCATGACCCCCAGGGCCGACATCACGGCGATCGAACTGTCATCCTCCTTCGACGCCGTCGTGGCCGCCTTCACCGAAAGCGAACATTCGCGCCTGCCGGTCTATCGCGACAGCCTCGACGACCCGGTCGGGGTGGCGCACCTGAAGGACGTTTTCAAGCTCCTGGCCCAGCCCGAACTGCGGCAGGGGGCCGGTGCTCCGGTGCTGCGGCGGCTGAAGCGCGAGACCCTCTATGTGCCGGCCTCGATGCGCGCCGCCGACCTGCTGGTCCGCATGCAGGCCAGCCGCATCCACATGGCCATGGTTATCGACGAGTTCGGCGGCGTCGATGGGGTGGTCACTCTCGAAGACGTGATCGAAGCGGTGGTCGGCGAGATCGACGACGAGCACGACGAGGCCGCCGAGATCCAGATCGTGGCGAGGGCCGGCGGCGTGTTCGAAATCGACGCCCGGGTGGCGCTGGAGTCGCTCGAGGCCGCCCTGGGCCGCGGTCTCGCCACCCCGGACATGGACGAGGACATCGACACCGCCGCGGGCCTGGTCACCGCCCTGGCCGGGCGGGTGCCCCAGCGGGGGGAGGTGATCGCCCACCCCGCCGGCCTCGATTTTGAGATCACCGACGCCGATCCTCGCCGGGTCAAGCGGCTGCGCATCCGCCCCGCCGCCGCCCCGTCGAAACGGGTCCCCGCCGTCGATGGGTGACGCCGCGGCGACGGCCCGCCGCGCGTGGTTCCACCGGGCGCTCGCCCTTCTTGCCGGCGCCGGCGCCGCCCTGGCCCAACCGCCTTTCGGCCTGCTGCCGGGCCTCTTCGGCTATGGCCTGATGTTCTGGCTGGTCGATCGGCCAGCCTCCCCCCAGCCGCTGCGATCCGCTTTCTTTCGGGGTTGGCTGGCGGGCTGCGCCTATTTCTTGATCTCGCTTTGGTGGTTGGCGGAGCCGTTCTATGTCGACGCCGAGGCCCAGGGGTGGATGGCGCCGTTCGCCGTGGTGATCGTGGCCGCCGGCATGGCTCTCTTCTGGGGCGCCGCGTCCTGGGCCTATCGCGCCCTGGCCGGCCGCGGCGCGCGGCGGGTGCTTCTGTTCGCCGCCGCCCTGGCCGCCTCGGAGTGGCTGCGCGGCCATATCCTCACCGGTTTTCCCTGGGATCTGCCGGGGGAAAGCTGGAAGGCCGGCTCGGCGGTGTCCCAGGCGGCCGCACTGGTCGGCGCCTATGGTCTCACCTGGCTCACCCTGGCGGCCTTCGCCACCCCGGCGGTGGCGCTCGAAGGAAAGCGGGGCCGGATCGCGGCGGCGGGCGGCGTGGCCCTGGTCGCCGGCCTGTTCGCGTTCGGCTCGGCCCGCTTGGCGGGCGCCCCCGCCAGCGCGCCCGGCGCGCCGTGGATCCGCCTCGTCCAGGCTAACGTGAAACAGGAGACCAAGTACGACCGGGCCCTCTTCGCCAGCATCGTGGAGCGCTACCTGAGCCTAAGCGCCCGCCCCTCGGCTCATCCGCCGACCATAATCGTCTGGCCGGAGGGCGCCATCCCCGATGCGCTGGAGTCCTATCTGGCGCCGGGAACCTGGACCCGCGACGCGATTCTGGGGCTGCTCCACCCCGGCCAGACCCTGCTGGTGGGCGGTTACCACTACGGCGCTGATCGTGGGGTCAGGCAGACCGCCTACAACAGCCTCGCCGCGTTGCGCCGGACGGACGGGAATCTCAGACTCCTCGGCCTATACGACAAGTTCCGGTTGGTTCCGTTCGGCGAGTTCATGCCCTTGGACGGCCTGGCCTCGCGCCTGGGGATCAAACAGTTCGTCCACGTCGGCGACGGTTTTTCCCCAGGCCGCCGGCCCCGTCCGCTTCGCCTTCCGGGGCTGCCGGCGGTTCAACCCCTGATCTGCTACGAGAGCCTGTTCCCGGGTTTCACGCGGGAAGGCGCCGCGGCCTCGGGCGTGCGGGCCGCCTGGATCGTCAACGTCTCGAACGATTCCTGGTTCGGGACCGGCAGCGGCCCCCTGCAGCACCTCAATATCGCCAGCTACCGGGCCATCGAGGAGGGCCTGCCCATGGCGCGCGCCACGCCCACGGGGATTTCCGCGGTGGTCGACGCCTTCGGCCGCGTGGTCCCCGGAGCGCGACTCGGCGAGGGCGTGGCCGGCGTGATCGACGCGCCCCTGCCGCCGGCTCTCGAGCCCACCTTGTTCAGCTGCCTGGGCGATCTGCCGTTCTTCGCCATGTTGCTGGTCTCTCTGCTCGGCGCCCGGCGCCCCTGGCCGCGATCCTCCCGTGGGTGAAGACCCTTCAAGGCTCGCCCCGGACTCCCGGGCTCGCCCCATACGCACCTTCGGCCGCACGACGTTCCGCGCCATCAAGCCCAGCCAAGCGGCCTTGATGACCAGCCTGCTGCCTTCGCTCGCCACGCCCCAAGGGCCGTTCGATCCCCGGGCCCTGGCCCCGGACGCGGCGGAGGTGTGGCTGGAAATCGGCTTTGGCGGCGGCGAGCACTTGGCGGCGCAGGCGGCGCGGCGCTCGGATGTTCTCATTCTCGGGGCTGAACCGTTCCTCAACGGCGTGGCCAGCGCCTTGCGACACATCCAGGCGCTGGGCGCCGGCAACGTGCGCATCCATGCCGGCGACGCGCGCGCCTTGATGGCGGCCCTGCCGGTGGGCTGCCTGGATCGCCTCTTCCTGCTCTTTCCCGATCCCTGGCCCAAGCGGAGGCACGCCAAACGCCGGCTCGTCCAGGTCGACTTCATCGAGGACGCCGCGCGGGTCCTTAAATCAGGGGCGCGTTTGCGGTTCGTCACCGACTGGGCCGACTACGCCGACTGGGCGCTGGCGCGTTTCCTGCGCTCGCCCGCCTTCGCCTGGACGGCGCTCGTCGCCGACGATTGGCGCCGCACGCCGCCCGACCATGTCCCCACCCGCTACGAGCAAAAGCGCCTGGGCGACTGCCCCCCGATCTGGCTGGAGTTCGAGCGTCTTTAGCGCCCGACCTCGATTTTCGCCCTCGTCTGGGTCACAAGACGGGACATGAAGTTTCTCGACCAATGCAAGATCTATATCCGGTCGGGGGACGGAGGCGCCGGGGCGGTGTCGTTTCGGCGCGAGAAGTTTATCGAATATGGCGGCCCCGACGGCGGCAACGGCGGTCGCGGCGGCGATGTCTGGATCGAGGCGATGGAAGGCCTCAACACCCTGATCGACTACCGCTACCATCAGCATTTCAAGGCCAAGACTGGCGGTCATGGCATGGGTCGCAACCGCTCCGGCGCCGCCGGAGCGGACGCGGTGCTCAAGGTTCCGGTCGGCACCGAAGTCCTGGAGGAGGATCGGGAAACGGTGATCGCCGATCTCGACGTTTCCGGCGCGCGCTGGCGGCTTGCCGCCGGCGGCAACGGCGGCTTTGGCAATACCCATTTCAAGGGACCGGTGAACCAGGCCCCGCGCCGGGCCAACCCGGGCCTTTCGGGCGTCGAAAAGCTGATCTGGCTGCGCCTGAAGCTGATCGCCGATGTGGGACTCGTCGGCCTGCCGAACGCTGGAAAGTCGACTCTGCTGGCCGCCGTCTCGGCCGCGACCCCCAAGATCGCCGACTATCCGTTCACCACCCTGACGCCCCATCTGGGGGTGGTGGATCTTTCGGTGGGCGAACGGTTCGTGATGGCCGATGTGCCCGGGCTGATCGAGGGCGCCTCGGACGGGGCGGGCCTGGGGACCCGATTCCTGGGGCATCTCGAGCGCACCGCCGTCCTGATCCATGTGGTGGACGCGACCGGCGACGACCCGGCCGAGGCCTGGCGTTCCCTCCGCCGCGAATTGGAATCCTATGGCCAAGGCCTGATCGAAAAGCCCGAACTCATCGCCCTAAACAAGATCGACGCCCTGGACGAAGCGGCGCGGGCGCACAAGGCCCGGGCGCTGCAAGACGCCGCCGGCGCCGCGCCCCATCTCATTTCGGCGGTTTCCGGAGATGGCGTGCGCGCGCTGCTCCGCGCCGCCCAGGAGCGGGTGCGCGCGCGCGATCGGACGCTGGTGGCGGACGAGGCGGTCGCGCCCTGGCGGCCGTGAACGCCCCGGCCCGGCCGCCTTTCGCCGGGCGGCCGGGCGCGCTTCGGCTGGGCTTCGGCTTGAAACCGGGCATGCGCGTTGGGCTGTACGGCGGTTCGTTCGACCCGGCCCACGGCGGTCACGGCCACGTGGCGCGCACGGCGCTCCAACGGCTGGATCTCGACCGGGTGCTGTGGCTGGTCTCGCCCGGAAACCCGCTGAAGCCTTCGGGCTCGAGCCAGTCGCTGGAGCGGCGAAAGCTGGACGCGGCGCGCCAGGCGCGTGGGCCGGCCATGGTCGTGTCCGACGCCGAGCGCCGGCTCGGTTCGCGCTATACTTTGGACACCGTCCGGTTGCTGAAGGCGCGTTTTCCGGGGGTCGGCTTTGTCTGGATCATGGGGGCCGACAACCTCGCCGGCTTCCACCGCTGGCGGGGCTGGACGCGGATCCTGGCCGAAATTCCCCTGGCGGTGATCTCGCGCCCGGGGTTCATGGCCAAGAGCCTGTTTTCGCCGATGGCCCGGCGATTCGCCCACGCCCGGCTGCCGGCCGGCGCGGCGCGGCGCCTCGCCAAGGCCCAGCTCCCGGCCTGGATCTACCTGACCGCGCCGCTGGATCCCGCGTCCTCGACCGCGCTTCGCGTTTGCGCCTGACCTGGACCGCGGTCCGTGATAGGGTCGCCCCCGCGATGGACGCGAGAGGAGCTTTCAACTGAGCCGTAAAATCGCGCTTGACGCGCACGAAACGTCCGTGGCGCCCGAGGCGAAGGGCCCTCCCGGCGGTCGTACGCCTCTCGAGGCCCTGATCCTGGGTCGCCTGGACGATGAAAAGGCCCAGGACATCGTGTTCATCGATTTGAAGGGCAAGAGTTCGTTCGCCGACGGCCTGGTGATCGCTTCGGGCCGTTCCCATCGGCACGTCGGGGCGATGGCCGAGCATCTCTTGCGGGCCCTCAAGGACGCGGGCCGCGGCCGGGCCAAGGTCGAAGGCCTGCCGCATTGCGACTGGGTGCTGATCGACGCCGGCGACGTGATCGTCCACCTGTTCCGCCCCGAGGTCCGCGCGTTCTACAACATCGAGAAGATCTGGTCGGTCGAGCTTCCCAGCCAGTCGGCCGCGCTCTGAACGGGCCTTGAGGGTCCTCCTTCTGTGCGTGGGCAGGCTGGGCAAGACGGCCGAAGCCCAGCTGGCCCTGGACTACGCGGGCCGCGCCACGGCGGCGGGGCGCGCCCATGGGCTGGGGCCGGTGGAGATCGTCGAGGTCGAGGGCCGCGGGCCAGAGGGCGCCGCGGCGGCTATGCTGGACCGGTTGGACGGCGGTCATTTGATCGCCTGCGACGAGCATGGCGCCGGGCAGCCCTCGCGCGAATTCGCCGCCAGGCTGGGCCGCCTGCGCGACGATGGCGTCCGCCGCCTCGTCTTCGCGGTCGGCGGCGCGGACGGCCTGGAGGGCGCGGTCCTGGGTGCGGCCCGCGAGCGGCTGGCTTTCGGGCCGCAGACCTGGCCCCACGCCCTGGCGCGCGTCATGCTGGCTGAACAGCTCTACCGCGCCGCGACGATCATGGCCGGCTCTCCCTATCACCGGGATTGAACGCGCGCTTTTGCCGGCCGGCGAGGCGGATCGTCTTGCGTCGGGAGGCCGGGCGCCACATGTTCGAAGGATCGGGGACGAAGTTGTTTCTCGGACCGCCATAATTTCGGCGGGTGTGGTGGTCATGGCGGTGGATATGCGAAAGTATCTCTTGATCGGCGCTTCGGCGTTCGTCCTGGGCGCCGGGTCCATGGCCTATGTCAGCCAGAGCGCGCGCGCCACGCCCGAGCCCCGGGCGCAGACCTATCACATGCTCGAACTGTTCGGGAACGTGCTGGACACTGTCGAGCGGCAGTACGTCACGCCGGTCGACGACAAGACGCTGATCGAGGCGGCGCTCAACGGCATGCTGACCTCGCTCGACCCGCATTCGGACTATCTGAACCCGGCCGCCTACAGCGACATGCAGGACCAGACCCGCGGC
>JBBQGZ010000121.1:0-7195 GCA_038323535.1 Caulobacterales bacterium | reverse complement strand
ACCCGGCGGCGCTCGGCGACAACGCCTCGGGCGTGGCGGCGGGCATGCTCGCGCCGGCGTTCGAGACCCTGCTGGACGGCGCGGCGGGCGGGCTGGATCTGCTTCGCAGGGCCCGTGACCTGTGGCCCCCCTTCGCCGCTTCGGCGGGCCTCCAGATCGATCGCGCCGGCGCCATGGCCGTAGGATCGGCGGCCGAGCTGGACGGCTGGGAGGCGGGGCTGAGGGCGCTGGGCGTGGCGGCGGCCAGGCTCTCGACCGCCGAGGCCCGACGCCGCTCGCCTTGGCTGTCACCAGGGCTGGGCGCGGTGTGGACGATCGATGACTGGCGCCTTGATCCGACCGTGGCTCTGGCGGCGCTGGAGGCGGCGGGACCTGGGATGGTCAGGGCGCGCGTGACCGGGTTCGAAGGGGGCCGGGCGACCCTGGATAGTGGCGAAGCACTCGAAGCCGACGCGCTGGTGATCGCCACCGGCTGGCGCCGCTCGCTGATCGCCGCCGCGCCGGAGCTTGCTCACCTGAACCCGATCAAGGGCCACATCCTGCGCGCCCCCGCCCTCGATCTGGCCGGGCCGGTCGTGCGCCTGGGCGGCGGCTATGTCTGCCCCTCGCCGGGCGGGGCGCTGATCGGAGCGACCATGGAGGCCGGCCGAGAAGACACGGCGATCGATCCGGCGGCGGTGGCGCACCTGCGCGCCCTGGCGGCCCGCGCCCTGCCGGCGATCCTGGAGATGCCCGTGGTCGCATCGGCGGGCGTACGAGCCTCGTCGCCCGACGGCCTGCCCCTGGCCGGCCCCAGTTCCACCCCCGGCGTCTGGCTCGCCGTCGGCGCCCGCCGCAACGGCTGGCTCCTGGCGCCGCTGATCGCCGAGGTGGTGGCGCGGGGGATGTCGGGGGAGGGTAGCGGCGAGGGCGGAAGGCGGTTCGATCCTGGGCGATTCGTTCGGGACGTCGAGCCGACGCTCCGTCACCCGCCCCCTCCACCCCTTCGGGGTCCCCCTCCCCCGCGAAGAGGCGCGGGGGAGGATTGAGCGCTTCACGCCGCCGCGCCGCTGGCGATCAAGGCCTCGATCTCCGCCACGCCATAGCCGGCCTCGGCGAGGACTTCGCGGGTGTGTTGGCCGAGGGCGGGGGCGGGGCGGCGGGGGCCGACTTCGGCGCCGGGAAAGCGAGCCGGGGAGGCGGGAGCGAGGAAACGCTCGCCGGCCGAGTCCTCCACCTCCACGAAGCAGCCGGCGGCGTGGGCCCAGGGATCCTCGACGACGTCGCGGGGGCGCTGCAGCGGGGCCCAGATCACGTCGCCGGCGGTCAGGCGCGCGCCGGCTTCGGCCAGGGTGAGGGCACGGAAGCCGGCGTCCAGGGCCTCCACCAGGGACTCGCCGTTCTGGCCGCGCGCCTTGGGCGTGGAAAAGCGGGGGTCTTCCAGCAAATCGGCGCGCCCGGCGGCGCGCGCGATGCCGCTCCAGTCATCCGCGCCGCGGCGGGGGACGGTGACCAGCCAGCGGCCGTCGGATGTGGGGAAATAGTTGGAGAGGGGGTCGAAGGCGTCCTTGCGGCCCCGCGCGGAGGAGAGCTTGCCCCATTTGAGCTGGATCGCCATGTCCCAGCCGATCGCGAACACGGCCGAGCGCATCAGGGAGCTTTCCACCAGCCGGCCCACGCCGGTGCGGCTCTTCTCCACTACCGCCGCCAGCACCGCCGAGGCCGTGGCCAGGGCGCAGACAGCGTCGCCCATGCCCGGCCGGCAGGGAAAGGGCTCCACCCCCTTGGGAAAGCTGGCCGCCGCCACCCCTGAGCGGGTCCAGAAGGCGGCGATGTCGAAGGCCGGCGCCTCGGCTCCCTCGCCCTGGAGGCCATGGCCGGAGACGCTGCAGTAGATCAGGGCGGGAAGGCGGGCGTGGAGCGAGTCGTAGTCGAGACCCGCGCGTTTGAGGGCGCTGGGGCGGACGTTGGTGAGGAAGACGTCGGCGCCCCGCAGGATACGGACCAGGGCCTCGCGCCCGGCGGCGGTCGCGGTGTCCAGCACCATGCCCCGCTTGCCGCGGTTCTCGAACTCGAACACCGGATTGCCGGTAAGGTGCGGCTGACCGGCGAAGACGTGGCGGACCGGATCGCCGCCCTTGCCCTCCACCTTGATCACGCTGGCCCCCCAGTCGGCCAGGACCATGGCGGCGCTGGGCGCGGCGACATAGGTCGCCAGCTCCACGATCTTCAGCCCCTCGAGCACCGGCGACTCCGCCCCTTCGTCATGGATGCCGGGACTCACGCCCGGCCAGGACGTTCCTAAAGGACAATGTCGGGCCTGTCCCTCTTGCGGGCCGCCGGTTCGCGCGCAAGGCTGCGCGCATGAATGACGGACCTCACAGCGCCCCCATCCTGCCCGCCGCGACCATATTGCTGCTGCGCGACGAGCCGGCGTTCGAGGTGCTGATGGTCAAGCGGCACCACCAGATCGATTTCGCCGCGGGGGCCCTGGTCTTTCCCGGGGGCAAGACCCACGCCGGCGACCACGACGGCGCGTGGGAGGCGCGGTGCGTGGGCTGGGAGGCGCCGGCGCCGCACAAGCGCGCCCTTCGCATCGCCGCCATCCGCGAGGCCTATGAGGAGACCGGAATCTTGCTGGCCCGGCATGGCGACCTTTCGGCCTTCGCCGGCGACGAACGGGCCGGCGCGGCGCGGGACGAGATCGCCACCGATCGGCGATCGTTCCTGGGCCTCGTCGCCGAACTGGACGTGCGCCTGGACCTGGACGCCCTCAGCGTCTTCGCCCGCTGGATCACCCCGCCGGTGGCCCCCAAGCGCTTCGACACCTGGTTCTATGTCGCCGCCGCCCCGCCCGACCAGCTGGCGCTGTGCGACGGCTGGGAGACGGTGGACGCCGAATGGATCGCCCCGGCGCAGGCGCTTGCCCTGGCGGAGGCGGGGAAGCGCAAGATCATCTTCCCGACCCGGATGAACCTGAAGCTGCTGGCGGAGGCCTCCGGCACGCGCGACGCCGTCGAACGGGCAGGAGCGCGGACCCTGGTCACCGTCGAGCCCCGGCTGGTGGACGGCCCGGAAGGGCGAATGCTGGTCCTGCCCCCCGACGCCGGCTACGGCGCGGTGGCCGAGCCGCTGTCAAAGGTGATGTGAGCGGGCGGCGCGGTCAGCCGACTTGCATGAGCCTCGGCGTGCAGAGCGCGGGTGTCAAAGGCGCCGCGGCCGCATCGTTGGCGGCCGGCGCCGTCGCCGCGCCGGCGCTCGGCATGGCGGCCATGGCGGCGACCAGGGCGTGGACCGGCGCCATGGGGGAATCGACGATGCTCACGCCCCCGTGGCCGTCACTGCTGGCGACGAAGGTCACGCTGGTGTAGTCGCCGGTCAGGGTGATGTGGGTGGTGTGGGTCCCGTCGGTGACGGTGAGCACGCCCGAGGTCGCGTCGCCGCTGAAGGTGGCTTCGCCGGCGTCGGTGAAGCCGATGTCGCGAAGGTCCAGCGACGTGCCCCCGGTGAGGGAGAAACCGGAAACCTTGCCGGCGTAGCCCTGAGACTGGCCGAGCATCAGGACGCCCGCGGCGCCGGTGAAGGCCACATCCTCGGTGAAGCTGGAATCGAATTCCAGGGTTCCGTCGTTGATGACCGCCGAGCCCGACCCGATGACCGCGCCCTCGAAGGCGAGGCGCCCGCCGGCGACCATCAGGGTCCCGGTGTTGTCCACCGCGCTCACTACCCGCCCATCGCCGACGCCGGTCGCCTCGATGGTCCCGGCGTTGATGATGGCGTTGGTCCCGGTGTCGATGGTCAGGGCCAGGGCGGCGTTCGCGTTGATCACCCCGCCAGCCTGATTGACCAGGGTCATCTGGCCCGCGCCGAGCTGGCCGGCGCCGGAAATGATGTCGTCCGCGTTGGTGAGGGTCGCGCCCGCCGTCGCCCCCAGGATGCGATCGGCGTGCGAGAGAATGATCTGGCCCCCGCCGGAAAGGGTCGCGCCGCCACTGCCGATGAAGAGGTCCGAGGCGCCGCCGGGCTGGGCCAGATGGATCTGGCCGCTGTTGTCGATCGCGCCCCTGAGGGTCAGGGACGCACCCTTGACGATGCTCACGATCGCCTGGTTGTTCACCGCCGAGGCGCTGCCGTCGAGCGCATTCTCCCCGGTCCCGTTGACGACGCCCCGGACAACGAATTTCCCCGTTCCGGTCGCTTCCAGGGTCCCGCCGGCGATGACGGCGCCGCGCAGGCGCACCTTGGAGCCGTCGCCGGCCAGGAGGACGCCGGTCGCGCCGTTGTCCATGGTCGTCTTCTTCAAGGTGAGGCCGGCCTTGCCCGTGCCCTCCATGAGGCCCGCGTTGGTGGACGCGTCGGTCCCCTTGACGATCAGGGCGTGATCGCCGGTGGCGTCCACCACCCCTCCGGCCTGGTTGGTCAGGAAGAAGCCTTGCCCGGCGAGCTGGCCGGCGCCGGCGATGGTGTTGTCGACGTTGGTGAGTTCGCCCGTGGCCTGGTTGAGGGCGTTGATATGGCTGGTCTTGGAATCGGCCAGGGTGATCTGGCCGCCGCCGGTGAGTATCGTCGCGCCCGAGAAGCTCAGGATCGCCCCGGTCCCGCCGACGGTGATCAGGCCGCTGTTGCTGACCGAGCCGCCGATGGTGAACACCCCGCCGGTGATCGCCAGGGTGGCGGTGGCGGCCATGCGCAAGGAGCCGATCGTCGTGTCGGCCGCGGCGGTGACGGTGTAGTGGGTGGTCCCCATGAAGCCCAGGATGGCCCGGTCGCCAGCCCCCGGAGCGGCCCCGCCCGACCAGTCGGCGGCCTCATCGAAAGCGCCATCGATCGGCGTCGCCCACGAAATGCTGGTCATAATCGCGCCCCGCGTGATGTCTCGTCTCCCCCTTCTTTCCCCGATAGGCGCGATTTGCAAGGCCCCCAAGCGCGCGATCAGGCGAAGCGGGCGTGGCCCGACGTCGCCAGAAGCGGCCGCCAGGGTTCGCGCCAAGCCTCCCGCGCAACGCCGGCGACACCCGTGCCGACCCCGGCCATCCCCGCCATGGCGGCGACGAGGCGGTGGGGGGAGGGGGCGCCGGAACCAGAATCGATGATGTTCGTCCCGCCACGGCTGTCGCTGCTGGCGACGAAGTGATGGCCGGTGTAGTCGCCGATCAGGGTGATGTGGGCGGTGTGGGCTCCGTCGCTCACCGTCAGCACGCCGGAGCTCGCCGTGCCGCTGTAGCTCGCCTCGCCGGCGCCGGTGAAGGCGATGTCGCGCAGGTCGAGCGTGGTCCCGCCGGTCTTGGAGAAGCCGGAGATCTGGCCGGCGTAGCCCCGCGATCGGCCGAGCTCCAAGACGCCGGCGCCGCCGGTGAACGCGACGTCCTCGGTGAAGGCCCCCTTGAAGGCGAGGGTCCCGCCGCGGATGATTGCCGACCCCTCTCCCGTCACCGCCTTGTCGAACCTGAGCGCACCGCCGCCGGAGGTCTCCAGCGTACCGGTGTTGTCGACCGCGCTACGGACCTCGCCCCTGCCGACGCCCGTGGCCTCGAGTGTTCCGGCGTTGACGATGGTGTGGGCGCCGGTGTCCAGGGTCAGGCGGCCCGACCGGTCGGCGTCGATCACGCCCTGGGCGCGGTTGTTCAGCTTCAATCCGTGGCGGCGGAGCGCGGCGCCGCCGATGAGACCGGCGCCCGAAATGGTGTTGTCGATATTGGTGAGGGTCGGCGCCCGCGCATCCCCCACGATCGCGTTTCCGCGACGAAGGGTGATCGAGCCCCCTCCTGAGAGGGTCACGCCGTCGATCCCTACGGCGAGGCCGCTCGCGGCTTTGGTCACGCCGATAGCGCCGGCGTTGTGGATCTTTTCACCGATGTCCAGGAACCCGCGGGCGACGTGGATCGCGGCTTGATTGTTCACGTCGGTCAACTTCGCGGCGCCAGAGCGGACTCCGGCGTGGACGCTCCCCTTGACGATGAATGTCCCAGAATCCGCCGACCGGAGCGTGCCGCCGTCAATGGCGCTCCGCGACAGGCGCACCGCCGAGCCGGCGCCCGCGAGAATGACGCCGGTCTCGAAGGCTTCCATGTTGATGAAGGTCCGCTTCATCGTCAGGCCGCCCGAACCGGTGGCCTCGATCAGCCCGGCGTTGGCGCCGCCGACAATATGCTCGAGCGTCAAGGCGCGCGCGCCGGTCGCGTTCACCACGCCGGCGACTTGATTTTCGAAAAAGAAACCCGGGCCTCCGATCCTGCCGGCGCCGGAGATGGTGTTGTTGACGTTGATCAGGCTGGCGACCCCTGGGCCGGTTTCGCCGAGGACGCCGGTCTTGGTTCCTCCCAGGACTATGTTCCCGCCGCCGGACAAGGTCGTAAAGCCTGGTATTTCCAAACTCGCTCCGTCCAATGCGATCGTTCCGCGATTGTCGATCCTATTGCGGATGACGAACACGCCGCCGGTGATCGCGAGGGTCGTCGTCGGGGCCGTGCGGACGGCGCGGACGGTTTCGCTCATCGAGGCGGTGACCGTGTAGGGGGTCCCGCCCAAGGCGTCGAGGAAGACGCGGGCGTTGGTCCCGGGAACGGAACCGGTCGACCAGTCAGCGGCGGTGTCGAAATTGCCATCGACGGGGCTGGACCAATGAATCTTCGACATGATTTGCTCCTTGGCCGCCCAGGCGCGTCCGACCGTCGCTTCCGCTGGAATGGAGGGGTTCTGGAGGGGGCTGGTGTTCAACGACCGGCGCCCGACTTGGTTTCGGAGGGATCAGACCGAGAACTGCTCGGCCAGGACCCGCTCCTCGATGCCGCGGCCGGCGTCGAACAGCATGGCCAGGGAGATCGACCGGTCTTCCACCACTTCTACCCGGACCACGCCGCGCACCTCGACGTTGTCGGCCACCGCGCTCACCGGGCGCTTGTCGGGCTCGAGGATCTCGAAGGTCACCCGGGCCCGGTGTGAGAGCAGGGCGCCGCGCCAGCGCCGGGGTCGAAACGCGCTGATCGGGGTCAAGGCCAGGACCCGGGCGTCGATCGGGATGATCGGGCCGTGGGCGGAAAGGTTATAGGCCGTCGAGCCGGCCGGGGTGGCCACAAGCACGCCATCGCAGATCAATTCCTCCAGGCGTGGGCGCCCGTCGATCAGGATGCGCAGCTTGGCGGCCTGGCGCGTCTCGCGCAGGAGGCTGACGTCGTTGATCGCCAAGGCGCGGTGCTCCGCGCCGGCGGCGTCCACG
>JBBQGZ010000120.1:0-7222 GCA_038323535.1 Caulobacterales bacterium | reverse complement strand
CGCGAATCGATCTTGGAGGTGACCTGGAAGCCGATGCGGGTGGGGAAGTTGGCCTTGATCGTGCCGGTGATCACATCGACGCTCGGCCGCTGGGTGGCCATGATCAGGTGGATGCCCGCCGCCCGGGCCATCTGGGCCAGGCGCTGCACGGCGCCCTCGATGTCCTTGCCCGCCACCATCATCAAATCGGCGACCTCGTCGATCACCACCACCAGATAGGGCATGGGCTCGGGGCGGATCTTCTCCTCCTCGTAGATCGGCCGGCCATGGGCGTCGAAGCCGGTCTGGACGGTGCGCACGAAGTGCTCGGCCTTGGCCAGGGCCTCCCTGGCCCGCTCGTTGTAGCCGGCCAGGTTGCGCACCCCGATCTTGGACATCCGCCGGTAGCGGTCCTCCATCTCGCGCACCGTCCATTTGAGGGCGACGATGGCCTTCTTCGGATCGGTGACCACCGGAGCCAGCAAATGGGGGATGCCGTCATAGACCGACAGTTCCAGCATCTTGGGGTCGATCATGATGAACCGGCATTGATCGGGGGAGAGGCGGTAGAGGATGGAGAGGATCATGGCGTTGATCCCCACCGACTTGCCAGACCCGGTGGTGCCGGCCACCAAGAGGTGGGGCATCTTGGCCAGATCGACGATATAGGGCTCGCCGCCGATGGATTCCCCGAGCGCCAGGGGCAGGGTCTGGCTGGCTCGTTCGTATTCGGCGCTGGAGAGCAGGTCGCGTAGGTAGACCGTCTCGCGGCGCGGGTTGGGCAGCTCGATGCCGATCGCGTTGCGCCCGGGCACCACGCTGACGCGGCAGGCCGCGACGCTCATCGAGCGGGCGATGTCGTCGGACAGGGCCACCACCCGCGCCGACTTCACCCCCGGCGCGGGAACCAGTTCATAGAGGGTGACCACGGGACCTGGCCGGATCTGGTCGATCTGGCCGCGCACCCCGAACTCGGCCAGGACGCCTTCGAGCAGGCGGGCGTTCTGGCGCAGGGCGTCGGGGTCGAAGGCCGAGGCCCGAGGCTTGGGCTTGGCCAGCATGGCCAGTTCGGGAAGTTTGAAGCCGCCGCTCTCGGCGAAAGGGAAGCTCGGCTGGATCTCGCGTTCTTCGCGGCCCGAGGGCCTGGGGGCGGTCTTGGGCGGCCGGATGGCCAGGGGCGCCGGGGATTCCCGCGCCACGGCGCCTCGCGAGCCCGCTTCCACATCGAGCCCCCGCTCCCGCCGCCGGGCAAGCGGCGCCTGGGCTTCGAATCGGGCCCAGCGGATGCGCCCCAGCCGTAGGGTGAAGGCCAGGGCCGCGAGGCTCACGGCCCCGAGCAGGGCGGCGGCGATCCCCTGCGCATAGGCCGGCTGCAGCGCGCCCAGTGGCTCGGCGGCGAGGGCGAGAAGGTTATCCCCCGCCAAGCCGCCCAGTCCCCGCGCCAAGGGCCAGGCGGCGGGCGGCGTCGGCGCCGCCAACGCGCCGGCCAGGGCGACGACGCCCAGGATCGCCGCAAAAGCCCGCAACCCCAGGCGTCGCCGCGCGGCCGGCGCGCCGGCGAAGAGGCGCGAGAGCCCGCCGACCGTCAGGATCAGGGCGATCGCCCAGGCGGCGAGGCCGAGGGTCTGTACGGCGATGTCGGCGACATCGGCGCCGGAGCCGCCCAGCCAGTTGGCCGCCCGGCCGCCCGCCGAGGCGTCCAGGCTGGGATCGCCGGCGTGGTAGCTGGCCAGGACCAGGCCCAGGGTCGCGCCCGCGGCGGCGGTCAGCGCGCCCCGAAAGCGCGCCGCGCCGGAATGGGTCCAGGCGGCGCGCGTCCGATCCCAAAGCCGCGCCATCCCCCTGCGCCGCGCCACTCTCGCCATTCCCGCTCCTCAAGGATTCTTCCGCCAGCTTACCGCCTCGATCGTGGCTGCGAGAGGGTTAAGGGGCGCTTTAATTTTTCCTCCCTCCCCTTCATGGGGAGGGAGGGGAGAGAGGATTGACCGCCACCCCGGCTTGAGTCTCCTATCGATCAAGGGGGCATGGCCATGAATCGGACTTTGGCGGCGGCGGTCTTGGCGCTGGTGGTGGGGTTCGGGGGCGGCTTGCTGGCGGCCAAGGGCTTTCAAGGCGGGCCCGCGCGTCACGCCCAGGGCGGCGACCTGTGGAACCTGTTCGGCAAGCCCCGCGCCGCAGACGCGCCGCGCCGGGGCGTTCCCAAGCCGGACGGCTTCGCGGTGTGGAAGACCCGGCTCGATACGTCCGGCGAGCAGCCCCTGGCCTGCATCCAGCTCACCCGCCCGCTCGACCCGGCCAAATCCTACGCCGATTTCGTGCTGATCTCGCCGGAACTCGACCACGCCCCGGCGGTGAGCGTGAAGGGGGATTCCCTGTGCGTCGGCGGCGTCGGCTTCACCGAGCGGCGGATCACGCTGCTCAAGGGGCTCGCCGACAAGGCCGGCGATGTCTTGGCTGTGAACGCCGACGTCGATTTCACCTTCGGCGACAAGCCGCCTTACGTGGGCTTCGCCGGCCAGGGCGTGATCCTGCCGCGCGACGAGAGCGACGGGGTCGGCATCGAGACGATCAACGTCAGCCGGCTGGCCGTCGAGGTGTGGCGGGTGGCCGACCGCAATCTGGTGCGCAAATCGATCAGCGCGCCGGCCCCCACGGCCCAAGGCGACTACGCCGACGACTATGGCGATGACAGCCCCGACGACGAGGGCCGGGTGATGTGGAAGGGCGTCGTCGCCGTCAAGGGCGACCCCGGCGCCAAGGCGACCACCGTCTTTCCGCTGGGCGCGGTGCTCAAATCCATGGCCCCCGGCGGCTATGTGATCAAGGCGCGCGACGCCTCCGGCGGCGGCGATCCGTTCGCGAAGTCCGGGACCGACTCCCGTCCCGCCCAGGCCCGGCGCTGGGTGATGTTCACCGACATGGCCTTGATCGCCTACAAGGGCGCCAATTCCCTCGATGTGGTCGTCCGCTCCCTGAAGACCGCCAAGACTTTGGCGGGGCTTCCCGTCTCTCTGCTGGCCAAGGACGGCGAGAGCCTGAGCGCGACCCGCACCGACGCGACCGGCCGCGCGACTTTCGCCGCCGCCCTGCTGTCGGGCGAAGGCGCCATGGCGGCCAAGATGGTCATGGCCTATGGCGCGCGGGGGGATCTGGCGGTGCTGGATCTCGACCGCTCGCCGGTGGATCTCTCCAAACAGGGGACGGGCGGGCGCGAAGCGCCGGGGGCCTCAGAAGATCTCACCGCGGGGCGCACCGCCAAAACCGCCGTCGACGGCTATCTCTACAGCGATCGGGGCATCTATCGGCCCGGCGAACGCGCCCACCTGAGCGCCCTGACCCGCGACCGCGATTCCAGGGCGGTGAACGATCGGGCCGGCTATATCGTGGTCAAGCGGCCCTCGGGGGTGGAGTTCAAGCGCTACGCCTTCGCGGCCTCCAAGGGCGGGGCGGTGCTGGCCGATGTCGACCTGCCGAGGTCCGCGCCGCGCGGCCGCTGGAGCGCCGAACTGCGCATCGACGGCTATGACGAGGCTTCCGGCCAGCTCTCCTTCGCGGTGGAGGATTTCGTTCCCCAGCGCCTGGCGGTGACCACGGGCGGGCGGCCGGAGGTCCCGGTGGCGGCCGGCGAAACGCGCGCGGTGGACGTGACCGCGCGCTTCCTCTACGGCGCGACCGGCGCCGGGCTGACCACCCAGGGCGAGGCGCGCCTGCGAGCCGACCCCAACCCCGTCCCGCAATTTCCCGACTACCAATGGGGCGACCAGGTCAAACCCTTCGCCGAGAAGTTCGTCGAGCTGGGCGCCACGGTCACCGACGGCGAGGGCCGCGCCAGCCTGGCGTTCCCCGCATCCCAAGCGGGCGACACGGCCGATCCCCTGGTCGCGGCGGTCACCGCCTCGGTGTTCGAGCCGGGCGGCCGGCCGGTGCGCGAGGGAGTGTCGCTGAAGGTGCGCACCCGGCCGACCTATCTGGGGGTCAAGGTCGACCAGGGCCCGGCCTCGAACGACCGCGCCCCGCCGATCGGCCTGGATGTCATCGCCGTGGACGCCGGCGGCCGGCGGGTGGGCGCCCCTGGCGTCGGCTGGGCCCTGATCAGCGAAACCTGGAACTACGACTGGTTCCAGCAGGACGGCAAATGGCAGTGGCGCCGGTCCAGCCGCGACGTGGTGGTGGCGCGCGGCGCCCTGGCCATTGGCGCGGGCGGGGCCGCGCGGATCAACCGGCGCCTTGGCTGGGGCGACTATCGCCTGGAACTGACCGGCCCGGACGGCGCCCGAAGCGTCCGCCGCTTCTCCGCCGGCTGGAGCACGCCGGGCGAGGACGTGGAGGCGCCCGACACGGTGCGGGTCAGCGCCGGGAGCGGGACCCATGCCCAGGGCGACACCCTGAGCATCGCCATCAAGGCCCCCTATGCCGGCGAGGCCCAGGTGGCGGTGGCTACCGACCGGATCCTGGACTTCAAGACCCTCACCCTCGGCGCGGGCGGCGGGACGGTGTCCTTGAAGACCTCGGCCGCCTGGGGCGGCGGCGCCTATGTCCTGGTCAGCGTGATCCAGCCGCGCGACCCGGTAGCCACGCCCGTCCCCCGCCGGGCGCTCGGCCTCGTCTACGTGCCCCTCGACCCCAAGGGGCGGCGCCTGACGGTGGACATCGGCACGCCGGCGAAGATCGATTCGCGGACGCCGGTGACCGTTCCGCTGGCCGTGCGCGGCCTGGGCCTTGGCCAGAGCGCCTATGTCACCGTGGCCGCCGTGGACGAGGGCATATTGGCCCTGACCAAGTTCGAGAGCCCCGATCCGGGTCGGTGGTATTTCGGCAAGCGGGCGCTCACCGTGGACTACCGCGACGACTATGGCCGGCTGATGGACCCCAACCTCGGGGCGCCGGCGGGGGTCAATTTCGGCGGCGACGAACTGGGCGGCCAGGGCCTGACGGTGACGCCGACCAAGTCGGTGGCGCTCTGGTCCGGGGTGGTCAAAACCGGCGCCGATGGTCGCGCGCGGGTCAAGCTTCCGCCGGGCGATTTCAACGGCGAGCTTCGGATCATGGCCGTGGCCTGGACCGACCAGGCGGTGGGCTCGGGCGCCAAGCCGCTCACCGTGCGCGAGCCGGTGGTGGCGGACCTGAACCTGCCCCGGTTCCTGTCGCCAGGCGACAGGCCGATGGCGACCTTGGAAATGCACAATGTCGAGGGGCGGAGCGGCGACTATCTGGCGCGGACCTTCGCGGGCGGGGGCGGCGGCATCCTCGCGCCGTTCAAGCAGGTTTTCCGCCTCCTGCTCGGCCAGAGAATCGCCCAGCACATCGCCTTTTTGGCCCCCAGCCGCACGGGGGTGGGCAAGGTGGGTTTCCAGGTCACCGGGCCGGGATTCTCCACCACCAAGGACTACGCCATCGAAACCCGCCTGGGTTGGGGGGCGCTCACCCGGATGACCACCCAGCTCCAGGCCCCGGGCGAGACCTATACGCCGCCCGCCGCGCTGCTGGCCGGCCTGGCGGCGGGGGATGTCCAGCTTCAGGTGAGCTATTCGCCGTTCCAGGGTTTCGACCCGGCCGCCGTCGCCCTGGCGCTTAGCCGCTATCCCTATGGCTGCACCGAACAGCTGGTCTCCGTCGCCTATCCCCTGCTCTACGCCGCCGAGGTCGCCGGCGACCCGACGCTTCGGCGGGGCTTGGCCGACGCGGTGGGCAAGCTCATCGACCGCCAGAGCCTGGACGGGGCCTTCGGCCTGTGGCGGGTGGGGGACGGCGAGGCGGACCCCTGGCTGGGCGCCTACGCCACCGATTTCCTGCTGGAGGCGAAGGCCCAGGGCGCCCCGGTTCCCTCCGGGGCCGTCGACCGGGCGCTGGACGCCATGCGCCAGGTGAGCCGTCCCGAAGGCTTCGCTTCGGTGGCCTATCGCCTGCAATACCCCGACTCCTGGGGGACCGATAAAGCGGCGTCCAAGGCGGCCACGACGCGCATGCGTTCGCGGGCGTCGGCCTACGCCCTCTATGTCCTGGCCAAGGGCGGGCGCGGCGACCTGCCCCGCCTGCGCTGGTGGCACGACGTCCAGATGAAGACCGAGCGCTCGCCGCTCGCCATGGCCCAGATCGGGGCGGGGCTGGCGATGATGGGCGACCACGCCCGCGCCCGTTCGGCCCTGCGCCAGGCCGCGGCGGCCTTGGGTTATAAGGACCCGCTCGATTGGTATCAGAGCCCATTGCGGGATCTGGCGGGCGTCATCGCCCTTTCCTATGAGGTCGGCGAATCCGCCATCGCCCGAAGCCTCCAGGGCCGCCTGGCCGGCGCGGTCGCCGATCCGGACCGCCTCAACACCCAGGAGGAGGCGCAACTGCTGCGGGCGGCGCACTTCATGCTGCGGGCGGCCGGGACGATGCGCATCGAGGCGGCGGGCGCGGTCCCGCTGGCCGCCGCCGGCGGAGCCCCGCGCTGGGCGGTGGGGCGGCTCGCCGACGCCCGCTTCGTAAATCGCGGGACGGGGTCCCTGTGGCGGACGGTGACCGTGCGCGGGACGCCGCTCGCCTCGCCGGGGGCCTCGGCCGCCGGCCTGACCGTGGCCAAGAGCTGGTTCAGCCTCGCCGGCGCGCCGGCGAACCTCGCCGCCCTGAAACAGGGCGATCGGGTGATCGTGCGGATCTCGGGGCGGTCCCAGCAGGGCCGCACCGTGGCCATGGCGGTCAACGACGCCCTGCCGGCCGGCTTCGAGATCGAGACCACCCTGGGCCCCGACGACGCCCTGAACGGAGAGAAGTCCGGCCCGTTCAAGTTCCTGGGGCCCTTGACCCGCCCCGACGGCCAGGAAAGCCGCGACGACCGCTATATCGGAACCCTCGCCCTCCCCGGAAACCAGCCCTTCGCCTTCGCCTACGTCGCCCGCGCGGTGACCCCCGGCGCCTTCTTCGTCCCCGGCGCCCAGGCGGTGGACATGTACCATCCCGGCGTCGAGGCCCGCTCGGCGGGCGGCCGGATGGCGGTGGCGCCGGCGGGGTGAGGGGGCGCATCATCGGCGGGACCCGCCTATCGAGCCAGACTTGGATGACCGATTTGGCGCGCGGCTGGCGGCCCCCTCCACCACTTCGTGGTCCCCCTCCCCCAAGAGCTAGGCGATTCACACATCTCTCAGTCTCCAGCCGTGGGCGAGGGAGTGGAAGTAGGCTAGGCCGTGGCGGAATGTGATTGGGCCGGGGGGTTTGGAGTTGGGATAGCCGTCCCAGCCCCCGAGCTTGGCGATGATCCAGG
>JBBQGZ010000119.1:0-7251 GCA_038323535.1 Caulobacterales bacterium | reverse complement strand
CCTCTTCGGCCTCTCGCGCGCCGAGGCGCGCGTCGCCCTGGCCCTGTTCGAGGGCGCCGATCCGCGCCAGGCGGCGGCGAAGCTGGAGGTCAGCTTCCACACCGTTCGCGGCCATCTCGTGCGGATCTTCGACAAGACCCAAACCACCGGCCAAGCCGACCTGGCCCGGCTGATGACGCGCGCCGTCGGGCCTTAAGCTAAGGGTCGCGCGCCCTCAATTGCTTCAGCACCGAAGGGACGAGGCCGGGCAGATCCTCGCTGATCAGCCCGGGGCCGAACGCGTCGGCGCAGGCGGCATGGATCCATACCGCGGCGCAGGCCCCCTCGAAACTCTCCATGCCCTGGGCGATCAGGCCGCCGACCAGCCCCGCCAGGACATCGCCGGATCCGGCGGTGGCCAGCCACGGCGAACCGTTGAGGTTGACCGCGGCCCGCCCGTCCGGGGCGGCGATCACCGTGTCGGGACCCTTGAGCAGGACAACCGCCTGAGCGCGCTTGGCCGCGGCGCGCACCGCCGATATGCGTTCCGGCGCGCTCTTCAGCAGGCCCGGGAACACCCGTTCGAACTCTCCGGGATGGGGTGTCAGCACATCGTCCCGGTCGAGGGCTGAGAAGAGTTCCTCCGGCTCGTCGCGGAAGACGCTCAGGGCGTCGGCGTCGACCACCAGGGCGGCGCCGGTGCGAGCGAGCGCCAGGACGTTCGACAAGGTGGCCTCGTTGACGCCGGCCGCCGGGCCGATGACCGCCGCCTCGACGTCGGACGCGGCCGCCGCCAGCTCCGGCGCCGTCTCGAAGGGGCGCAGCATCACCGCCTCCAGGTGGGCGGCATTGGCGATCAGGGCTTCCGGCGGCGAGAGCAAGGTCACCAGCCCGGCGCCGACGCGAAGCGCCGCTCGCGCGGCCAGCCGCGCCGCGCCGGTGCTCCAGGCCTCCCCACTGACTACGATCAGGCGCCCGCGGGTGTATTTGTGAGCGGCGACGCCCGGCCAGGGGTACCGGCAAAGCCAGAGATCGGGCGTGTTCTCGAACAGGCTGGTCGGGGTGGCGCCCAGGCCGATGTCGGCGACCACGACCTCGCCGCAGAGGCCTCGCCCCGGCTCCAGGGCGTGGGCGGGCTTGCGGCGATGGAAGGTGACGGTCAGGGCGGCGTGGAAGCACCCCTCGCCGATCGGCCGCCCGGTGTCGCCCGCCAGGCCGCTGGGAACGTCGACGGCGACCACCCGCCCGCGGAAACGCTCCAGCGCGCGGGCGCGGCGGGCGAGCACGGCGCTCAGCGGCCGGTCGAGGCCGGCCCCGAACAAGGCGTCGATCACCACCTCATGGGCCGGCCATCGCTCGCCGATCGGACCGGCCCCGCCATCCCATAGCGCGGCGGCGGCGACGGCGTCGGGGGGCCTGGGCGGGCCCAGCGCCTCGACGCGCACCTCCCAGCCGCGCGCCTTGAGCAGCCGGGCGGCCACATAGCCGTCGCCGCCATTGGCGCCGGGACCCGCGAGCACCACCACCGGCCGCGGGGAAAAGCGCGCCGCCACCGCGTCGGCCACGGCCTGTCCGGCCCGTTCCATGAGCACCGCGCCGGGCGTCCCGGCGCCGACCGCGGCCTGGTCGGCGGCGGCCATTTCGGCGACGGTGAGGATTTCACGGCCTTGCATCGGCGGGACCCGCGTCTGGTTGCGGACCGGTCATAGCACGCTCGTCGCCGCCGCTTCCCGCCCGGGGTCGACAATGATCGGCCCGCCGGGGCCGATCTCCAGGATCGTGATCGACGCGTGGTCGGGGCGCGACACGATCACGCGGGGGTCGTTGGCGGCCAGGGACAGGACCGCGTTGATGGCCACGAAGTGGGTGAACACGGCCGACGCGGGCCTCGAGATCGCCGCCGCCGAAACCGCGCGGCGCCAGGCTTCATAGTCGAGATCGCCCTCGATGTCCCCCCAGGCCCCGGCCATGGCGCGCCGCAGCCAGGCGGGTCGCGCCGGGACGGCCAGGCCCGCGGGCGTCGGGATCTCGCCCACGGCCGGCTCGATCAACGGCGCGACGCCCAACCGCTCGGCAAGGGGCGCCGCGGTCTCGCGACAGCGGCGCAAGGGCGAACTCACGACCTGGCAAGGCCGCTGGGCCGACGGCAAGGCGAGCAGCAGGCCCGCGACCGCGCGCGCTTGCGTCGCGCCGGTCTCGTCGAGGGCCGGGTCCTCGTCGTCGCCGCCCCAGGCGGTGGCGGGCCGGCCATGGCGGATGAGGTACACGCGCGCCATCGGTCAGCCCCGCAAGAACGAGTGTCGTCACGATTGTCGCCTTGATCTTAAGGGGGGCAGCGCGCCCGCGCAAAGACCCGTCGGCGGCTTGGCCAGGCTTCGAGGCCGACGGCGCCCGACTTTTTTAGCCTCGCCGGCGCGGTGGGGCGGTTGACAGCGCGACGTTCCGACACACTCTAGCCGATGGGCGGCTTGGCGATTCTAGGCGCCGCGCCGGGTGCGAGCCCCGTCCATCCAAGTTGGAGCGCATGAAGAAGATCGAGGCGATCATCAAGCCGTTCAAGCTCGACGAGGTGAAGGAAGCCCTGCAGGAACTCGGCCTCCAGGGCATGACGGTGCTCGAAGCCAAGGGTTTTGGGCGGCAGAAAGGGCAGACCGAGCTCTATCGCGGGGCCGAATACGTCGTCGACTTCCTGCCCAAGATCAAGCTCGAGGTGGTGGTCAGCGACGGCCAGCTCGCCGCCGCCGTGGAGGCCATCCAGAGGGCGGCGCGAACCGGGCGCATCGGCGATGGAAAGATCTTCGTGACCGACATCATCGAGGTGGTCCGCATCCGCACCGGCGAGACCGGGGCCAGCGCGGTCTAGGCGCGGATGGTTCGGACCGAACGTCAACCTGAACAGGACACCTGAACGGCCATGACCACACCCAAGGACATCCACGATCAGATCAAGGAAAAGGAAGTCCAGTACGTCGACGTCCGCTTCACCGACATGCGCGGCCAGATGCAGCACGTGACCTTCGACATCGCCATGGTCGACGACGATTTCCTGACCGACGGGACCATGTTCGACGGCTCTTCCATCGCCGGCTGGAAGGCGATCAACGAGTCGGATATGAAACTGCGCCCGGATCTGGCCAGCGCCGCCATCGACCCTTTCTACCAGCAGACCACCCTGGCGCTGTTCTGCGACGTGCTGAACCCCGACACCAACGCGCCCTATAATCGCGACCCGCGCTCGATCGCCCGCAAGGCGCTGATCCATGTCAAGGCCTCCGGGATCGGCGACACGGTCTATTTCGGGCCCGAGGCGGAGTTCTTCGTCTTCGACGACGTGCGCTGGTCCACCCAAGCCCACGACACCGGCTACGCCTTCGATTCGATCGAGCTGCCGGCCAACACCGGCCGGGTCTATCCCGAAGGCAACATGGGCCATCGGCCCGGGCCCAAGGGCGGCTATTTTCCGGTCGGCCCGATCGATTCGGCCCAGGACCTACGCGGCGAGATGCTGGCGGTGATGGGCGAACTCGGCATGCAGCCGGAGAAGCACCACCACGAGGTGGCGCCGGCGCAGCATGAGCTGGGGCTGAAGTTCTCCGACCTGCTGACCATGGCCGACCGGCTTCAGCTCTATAAGTACGTGATCCACAATGTGGCGGCGGCCTATGGCAAGACCGCCACCTTCATGGCCAAGCCGATGTTCGGCGACAACGGCTCGGGCATGCACGTCCACCAGTCGATCTGGAATAAGGGCAAGCCGCTGTTCGCCGGCGACAAATACGCCGGCCTTTCGGAAACCTGCCTCCACTACATTGGCGGGATCATCCGGCACGCCCGGGCGATCAACGCCTTTTCCAACTCCACCACCAACTCCTACAAGCGCCTGGTGCCCGGCTACGAGGCCCCGGTGAAGCTGGCCTATTCGGCCCGTAACCGCTCCGCCTCCATCCGCATCCCCCATGTCGAGAGCCCCAAGGGCAAACGGATCGAGGTGCGGTTTCCCGACCCCATGGGCAACCCCTACCTCACCTTCGTCGCCCTGCTGATGGCCGGGCTCGACGGCATCGAGAATCGGATCCATCCGGGACAGCCGATGGACAAGAACCTCTACGATCTGCCTCCCCGGGAGCAGAAGAAGGTGCCGGAGGTGTGCGGCTCCTTGCGCGAAGCCCTCGACAACCTCGACAAGGACCGCGCCTTTTTGAAGAAGGGCGGCGTGATGGATGACGACTTCATCGACGCCTACATCGAACTGAAGATGGAAGAGGTCATGCGCCTCCAGCTCCACCCCCACCCGGTCGAATTCGACATGTATTTCAAGTGTTGAAGGTCGAACCGTCTCGCGGCGTGAGCCTCAGGCGGATCAAAGCCTCTTGGGCCAACGCCGTCGGCCATGCAGGACGCCCAGAATCTCAATGATTTCTCCGCGTACCCTGTAGGCAATGACGAAGGGGGTCCTTGGAACGACAAGTTCCCGCGTTCCCGTCAGACGTCCAGGCCGCCCGCTTGCCGGGAAGCGCGGCAGTCCGCGGGTAGCGGCCAGGATGAGCGCCGTCTGTTGTTGGGCGGCCGCTTGACTGTCCTGAGCGATGTAAAGTTGCAGAGCGCCCAGATCGCGCACGGCCCGCCTCGACCATCTCAGTCGCATGAGGGCATGGGGAGTTCCTCATCCGACCCCCATGACCGAACCCAGGCCACGACCTCTTCGTGGTCGATGAGGCGTCCCTCGTCGGCGTCACGGATGCCTTCGGCGATGGCGGCCAGTTGCCACTCCTGGACCTCGACGAAGTCTCTTACCGCCTGCTCGATGGCCCAGGATTTCGGGCGATCCAAGGCGGCGGCCACCGCCGCCACGCGATCGTTGAGGGCGGACTCCATTCGGACACTTACGGAGGTGGTCTTGGGCATGCCGGCCGTCCTCGATCTGCGGTGCTACAGTGTCATACACCGTATCACGATCTGGCTCGGCCGAATAGCGCTTTGAACGGGCGCCGCGATGGCCCTACGCCGGCTCCATCGCCTTGGCCCGGTCCGCCACGCTGGCGACGTAAGCGCGCCTCGCGTCGAACTGCCGGGCGATTTCCTCGTCGGAGTCCTGGAGGGCCTGAACGTCGACGTCGGCCAAGCCGATGATGCCCATCTCGGTGTAACCCTCGCGGATCGTGTCGCCCCACAGGCCGATGTCCTTCACGATCGGCACGATACGGGTGAAGAGGGCCGAGCGGAACTGCTGCATGTAGCCTGAATCGTACATGTGCGCGGCGCAGGCCGCCGGGTCGAGGCCCAGGGTGCGCCACACCTCCACCGCGTCGAAACGGTCGCGCATGAGGTAACAGGCCTCCAGCAGGAATTCCTCGCGCTCGTCGCGCTCGGCCCGGGTGAGATGCGGATAGTAGTCGCGCAGAGCCAGGCGGCCGAAGGCGACGTGGCGGGATTCGTCCTGCATGACGTAGGCGTTGACGGCCGCCGCCAACGGGTTTTGGGCGTTGTCGCGCACCTGCTGGAAGGCGGCCAAAGCCAGGCCCTCGATCACCACCTGCATGCCCAGATAGGTCATGTCCCAGCGGCTGTCGCGCAGCACCTGGTCGATCAGTTCCTGGAGAGGCGCGGTGATCGGATAGGCGACGCCGAACTTGCGCAGCAGGCGGTTATAGGCCTCGACGTGGCGCGCCTCGTCGATCACCTGGGTCGAGGCGTAGAACTTGGAGTCCATGTCGGGGACCTGGGTGACGATCTTGGCGGCGCAGATCAGCGCGCCCTGTTCGCCCTGCATGAATTGGCTCAGGTTCCAGGCCTGGAAATGCTTGCGCACCCGCGCCTTGTCCTGGCGCGACATGGCCTCGTACTGAGCCATGCCCGAGATCGGCAGCATGGCCTCCGGCAGTTGCTGGGGATTGTCCTCGTCGAGGTCCCAAGACCAGTCGATGCGCGTTTCCGCGTTCCACTGCATCTCCACGCCCTTGCGATAGAGGCCCATCATCGCCGCGCGGCCGTCGTCGTAGTCCCAGTTGAACCGCGCGTCGAAATTCTGCGGCACGGCCCAGGTGGAGGCGCCCGGATCGATCACATAGTTGTCGCGGAACGGCATGGTCGTCTCCTGGGGGTTCCGCCGGTCAGGCGTGGATCCGAACCGGCAGGTGTTCATAGCCCTTGACGAAGCTGGAGAGCACCCGCTTGGGCTCGCCGACCACCTCGATCCGCTCCCAGCGCTTGAGGATCTCTTCCCAGACGATCTTCAGCTGCATCTCGGCCAGGCGGTTGCCGACGCAGCGATGGATGCCGAAGCCGAAGGAGAGATGCTGGCGGGCGCGCGGCCGGTCGATGATGAAGGCGTTGGGGTTTTCGATCGCCTCCTCGTCGCGATTGCCCGAGACGTACCACATCACCACCTTCTCGCCCGCTCGGATGGTCTTGCCGCCGAGCTCATAGTCGGCGAGGGCGATGCGGCGCATGTGGGCGAGGGGCGTCTGCCAGCGGATGATCTCGGGAACCATGCTGGTGATCAGGGACCGATCCTCCCGCAGCTTGCGGTACTGATCGGGAAATTTGTTGAGCGCCAGCACCCCGCCGCTAATCGAGTTGCGGGTGGTGTCGTTACCCCCCACGATGAGCAAAATCAGATTGCCCAGATACTCCATCGGCTCCATGTTCCGCGTGGCGTCGGCGTGGGCCATCATCGAGATCAGGTCGCTTCCCGGTTCGCTGTTCACCCGCTGGTTCCACAGGTCGGTGAAATAGGCCGCACACTCCAGAAGCTCGGCCTGCCGTGCTTCTTCGGATTCGACGATGCCCGATTCCGGATTGGCGGTGGCCACGTCCGACCAGCGGGTGAGCTTGCGCCGCTCCTCCCAGGGAAAGTCGAACAGGGTCGCCAGCATCTGGGTGGTCAGCTCGATCGAGACGTTGTCGACCCAGTCGAAGGTCTCCCCGACCGGCAGGGCGTCCAGGATCGACCCGGCGCGCTCGCGGATGATCGGCTCGAGGTTGGCGAGGTTGTGCGGCGAGACGATCGGGCTCACCGCCTTGCGCTGGGCGTCGTGTTTGGGCGGGTCCATGGCGATGAACATCGGCAGGCGGAAGTCTTCTCGCGGGTTGGCGATGGTGATCCCGCCCTCGGACGAAAACACGCCATGGTTGGTGTCCACGGTCATGATGTCGGCGTATTTGGTCACCGACCAATAGGGTCCGAATTCGTGCTCGGCGGTGAAGTGGACCGGATCCTCGGCCCGGATGCGCTCGAAGAACGGCCACATCGTATCGTTCTGGAACCGCTGA
>JBBQGZ010000118.1:0-7281 GCA_038323535.1 Caulobacterales bacterium | reverse complement strand
GGGCCCTATCGGAGCTTCGAGGACGCGCGCGCAGCCTTGCCGGCCACGCCTATCGCCGACGAAAGCGCCGGCTCGGCCATGCTCTATTCGTCGGGAACGACAGGGCGGCCCAAGGGCGTGAAGCGCGCCGCCGCGGTCGATCCGCGCATCGACGCCCCAAGCCCCCTGGCGCTGGACGGCCAGGCGCTCTACGGCATGGGCGTCGACACGATCTACCTTACTCCGGCGCCGCTCTATCACGCCGCGCCTTTAGGATGGTCGATGGCCGTTCAGGCCTTGGGCGGAACCGTCGTCCTGATGGAGCGGTTCGATGCGGAACTCGCCCTGGCCTATATCGAGCGATATCGGGTGACCTGCGCCCAATGGGTTCCGACCCATTTCGTGCGCATGCTGAAGCTGCCCGAACAAACGCGCGCCCGATACGACCTCTCGTCCCTCGCAAGCGCCTTCCACGCCGCCGCCCCCTGTCCGGTACCGGTGAAGGAAGCGATGATGGAGTGGTGGGGGCCGATCATCCACGAATACTACGCCGGCACCGAGGGCAACGGCTTCTGCGCCATCAGCGCCGAGGAATGGCTGCGCAAGAAAGGGTCGGTCGGCCGGGGCCTGACCGCCGAGGTGAAGATCTGCGACGAGGCGGGCGAGCCACTGCCGGCCAGGGCCGAGGGCGAGGTCTATTTCGCCGGCGGAGGTGAGTTCGAATATCACAACGCCCCGGAGAAGACGGCCGAGAGCCGCAACCGGCACGGCTGGACGACGCTGGGAGACGTGGGTTGGCTCGACGAGGACGGCTACCTCTTCCTCACCGACCGCAAGAGTTTCATGATCATCTCCGGCGGGGTGAACATCTATCCCCAGGAGATCGAGAACCTGCTCATCACCCATCCCAAGGTGGCCGACGTGGCGGTGGTCGGCGCCCCGCACGAGGAGATGGGCGAGGAGGTGGTGGCGGTCATCCAGCCGGTGGACTGGAGCGAGGCCGGCGAGGCCCTCTCCGCCGAACTCACCGCCTTCGCCCGCGCCCGCCTCTCGCACGTCAAGGCGCCGCGGCGGATCGATTTCATGGCGCAGCTGCCCCGCCACGCCACCGGCAAGCTCTACAAACGCCTGATCCGCGACGCCTATTGGGCCAAGGCCGACTCCGCGATCGTCTAAAGCGACCTTGCCGCGCTCGGCGATTTCGTGTGAGACCACGGACATTGAGGCAAGGCAAGGAGAGGCGCATGCAACCGGTCGAATTGAAGGATCTGCCGAGCCTGGTCGGCCAGGAGATCGGCGTCTCCGATTGGCTGGAGGTCGACCAGGAACGGGTGAACAAGTTCGCCGACGCCACCGGCGACCATCAGTGGATCCACGTCGACGTGGAGCGGGCCACGCGAGAGATCGGCGGCCCCATCGCGCACGGCTATCTAACCCTGTCGCTCATTCCCTTCCTCTCGCACGGGCTTCTGCCGGTGACGGGGGTGACGCACGGCGTCAACTATGGGTCGGACAAGGTGCGCTTCACCAACATGGTCCGGGTGGGCAAGCGCGTGCGCCTGCGCCAAAAGCTGATCGGCGCCGAGCCGAAAGCAGGTGGCTTGCAGATCAAGAACCAGTGCACCATCGAGATCGAGGGCGAAGAGCGCCCGGCCTGCGTCGCCGAGACTATTTCGGTGCTGTACGGGGGTTAGAGCGGGGCCCTCGGTTCCGATTGGCGCCGGCGTATCGGGAACCTCGCGCCGCCCTCCGAATTAGGTTGGTTCGGTTTGAACCGCAAAAGGGACGGCGATGATCAATTTCAATGCGGTCAAGCACGGTTTTGCAGGGCTTTTCGCGGTGCTCGGGTTCGCGGCCGTCGCCGGGGAAAGCCATGCCGAGGGCGGCTGGATCGTCACCATCGGCGGCCGGGCGACCGCGCGCCCCCCCTATGAAGGCGCGGACCATGACGTGATCCGGCCGGCGGCGATCTTCAACCTGCGGCGCGCCGACAAGCCTTTCCGTTTCACCCCTCCCGACGGCGGCAGCTCGGTGGGCTTGTTCACCAGCCGATATATCGTCGCGGGACCGTTGGTGCGCTTTCAATACTCCCGCCCCAATACCGGTGCGTTCACCGGCTTCGACAAGATCGGGTTCGCCGCCGAGCCGGGGGCGTTCGTGGACCTTTGGCCGGTCAACTGGCTGCGCGGCCGGGTCGAGGTCCGCCGGGGGGTGGCCGGTCACAGCGGCTTCGTCGGTGACGCCGGCCTCGACCTGGTGTACACCGGCCACCGCTGGGATTTCTCCGTCGGGCCGCGCTTCGGCTATGGCGACTCCCGCTACCTCGACACCTATTTCGGCGTGACCCCCCAGGAGGCGTTGCGCAGCCCGATCATCACCACGCCCTACGAGCCGGGGGCGGGGACGCGCTATTACGGCGCGGAAGTCGCCGGGGCCTATCATCTGACCAGCCGGTGGTGGACGATCGTGGACGTCGGCTACCACCGCTTGAGCCACCTCGCCGCCGACAGCCCGGTCATTCAGGTCGCCGGCTCGCGCGATCAGGTGGCCGGGTCCGTGGGCCTCAGCTACATGTTCGGCGTGCGTGGCGGGAACGTGGAAGCCAACGAGCAGGCGACGTGGTAGGCGCCTAAGGGCTGGTGGCGGCGGAATCGGCGCCGACGGCGCCGGCGACGCGGGTGGCCGGGAGCGCCGCCTGGGTGGGGGCTGGCTCTGGCGGGGCGTCGAGCAGGGCGACCGTTTCGCGAATGAATTGCGCTTGGGTGACGATTCCGATCTCGAGGTTTTCCCCGGCGACCTCGACCTGTTGGGTAAGCATGCCGGCGACGAACTGGACCTCGGGCTCGTCGGGCGCTCCGGCGCGGCGGTGGAGGCCGTCGTCCAGGTAGACCGGCCCGCCGGAATTGCCGGGGAAGACCCTAAAGTCGAGCAGGAAGGTCGGGAAGGCCGCCGAGGGGCCCAGGGGATAGGACGCCACGCGCCCGGAGCGCAGGATGGGGAAGCCGGCGCCGTTGGCGGACAAGCCCTCGGGAAAGCCCAAGGCCATCATCTCGTCACCCGGGCCCAGCCGGTAGCGGTTGAAGGTGTCGTCGCCAGCCAGCCAATCAAGCGGGATCGCCGCCTTGGCGAAGGGGGGCGGGGCCGTGACCATGATCGCCGCCACGTCGCGCGCGCCGTGGTGGGTCCAAAGCTCCCGCCCACCGTCGCGAATCGCGAGGGCCTGGGGGGCATAGCGCCACGAACCATCGGCCTGCTGGATGCGATAGCCGATCGTCGCCTTGTCGCCGGGCATGCGCTTGAAGAGGTGGTTGGCGGTGACCAGCACCACCCTGGGCTTGCCGTCGGGGGTCGGATCGGAGATCAGAAATCCGGCGCCGACCGTGCGCGTGCCGTCGCCCAGCGGCTGTTCCAGCTGCACGGTGGCCGACATCAGGTCCACGGACATGTCCCAGGCCATCGACGCTACCCTCCGACGACACGCCCAATTCCGGCACGGCGCGCAAGCGTCTATTTGACGCCGCCCTTCGCGACGCACAAGCTGACGCCGAGCCGCAGCCGTCAAAAGCCCGCCGGAACTTAAGCGACCATGCCCGCCGCGTTGAGGAAACTGGTCTTGATCACCGGCGCGTCGGCGGGCCTCGGCGCGGCGTTCGCGCGGGCCTATGCGGCGCGGGGGTTTGATCTGGCGCTGGTGGCCCGCCGGATGGATCGGCTCGAGGCGCTGGCGACCGAACTGATCGGCGCCCACGGCGTCGAGGCCTTCGCGATCGGAGTGGATCTGTCGGCCTTTGGCGCGGAGGGGGCCGTGCTGGAGGCGGTGGCGGCGCGCGGGCGGAGCATCGACGTGCTGGTGAACAACGCCGGCTTTTCGATTCCCCAGAGCTTCGCCGCCGTCCCCTGGGAGCGGCAGCGCGATTTCCTGATGACCCTGGTGGTGAGCGCCTGCGGACTGGCGCACGGCGTCATCGGCCCGATGGTCGAACGCGGCGGCGGCGCGATCATCAACGTCGCCTCCCTGGCCGGCTTCGCGCCGGGCGCGGCCGGCCACAGCCTCTATCCGGGGGCCAAGAGCCTGGCGATCAAGTTTTCCGAGGCCCTGGACGCGGAGTATCGCGCCAAGGGCGTCAGGGTGACGGCCCTGTGCCCCGGCTTCACCCACACCGACTTCGCCCGGGCCAACGGCACCCAGGCGGTGATGGACGCTTCGCCCCGGTTCTTCTTCCAGACCGCCGAGGCGGTGGTGGAGACCGGCATCCGCGCCAATGAGCGGGGCCGGGCGGTGGTGGTCCCCGGCTGGCACAACAAGATCGCCGCCGTGCTTCTGCGCTACCTCCCCGAGCCCCTGGTCAAGGCCGTCATCCGCGCCGGGGCGGAAAGATATCATCTCGAAGGTTAGGGGCGAGGGTGACGGCGTCCCCTGTCGCGGGGTAGCGGCTCGCAGTCCGGCGCCCTTGTGGCGCAGGCGAATGATTTTTGCCGGGATGGCCGTATAGATCGGCGATGGCCCTTTCCCGTCCCGACCTCGTCGCCGATCCCTTGTCCGCTCTGTCTGGCGCGCGTGAGGCCATCGGGCGGATCCCGCTCGAGAACATTTCCAGCCTGGTGAGGGAGACCCTCGGCGATCCCGACGTCATTCCCCTGTGGTTCGGCGAAGGCGACCTTCCGGCGCCCGCCTTCATCGGAGCGGCCATGGCTCGCGCCGTCGAGGCGGGGCATGTCTTCTACACCCACCAGAACGGCGTCCCGGAGCTTCGCCAGACTCTCGCCGACTATCTGACCGGCCTGGGTGCGCGCCCGATTGGCCCCGAGCGGATCACGGTCACCACCGGCGGAATGAACGCCATCATGCTGACCCTTCAGCTGATCGCCGGGCCGGGCGACAACATCGTGGTGATCGACCCGGTTTGGCCCAATGTCGTCGGCATGGCGCGACTGGCGGGCGCGTCGGTGCGCTCGGTCCGCATGGATCAAGGGCCGGCCGGGTGGGCGCTCGACCTGGACAGGCTCGCCGGCGCCCTGGACGCGCGCACGCGCGGCGTCTTCTTCGCCTCGCCCGGCAATCCGACCGGAGCAATGATCCCGATCGAAACCCAGGCCGCGATGCTGGCCCTCTGCCGCTCGCGCGGCGTGTGGCTGATCGCCGACGAGGTCTACAACCGCTTGGCTTTCGGCGTGCGCAACGCGCCCTCGATCCTCGATCTCGGCGAGGCCGAGGACCGGCTCATGGTGGTCAACAGCTTCTCGAAGTCTTGGGCCATGACCGGCTGGCGGCTGGGCTGGATGGTCCACCCGCCTTCGCTCGGCCCGACCCTGGCGATGATGACCCAGTATACCACCAGCGGGGTGGCGACCTTCACTCAGCACGCCGGCGTCGCGGCGATCGCCCAGGGCGAACCCTTCGTCGCCTTCATGCGGGAATACTGCCAGGCTGGCATGGGCATCGTCCGCGAGGCCTTGGAAGGATTTGGCCGGGTGCGCCTGGGGCCTCGGCCGGAGGCTGGGATGTACGCCTTCTTCGAGGTGGACGGCCTGTCCGATTCCCGCGAGGCGTGCCGCGATATTCTGCGCGACACCAGGGTGGGCCTGGCGCCGGGCGTCTTCTTCGGGCCGGGCTCGGAGGGTTTCCTGCGCATCTGTGTGTGCCGATCGGCCGCGAGCTTGCGCGAAGCCATGGAGCGGCTAGGCCCCGCGTTGAGCTAGGCGCCGCGCCGCCCTATGCTCGCGCGACGGACGAGGGAGAGGGCGCCATGGCCGACGGCTGGACCGACATCGCCGGGGACGCGCGCCGGCGGGCCTATACGACTCCGCTCGCCGACTTTCAGGTTGCGGACGTGGAGCATTTTGTCACCGACACCCATTGGCCGTGGTTCGAGCGGCTCCGCCGCGAGGACCCGGTGCACTGGTGCCCCGACAGCGAATTCGGACCCTATTGGTCGATCACCAAGTTCAACGACATCATCGCAGTGGACGGCGACTGCAAGACCTTCTCCTCCGACGCGGCGCTGGGGGGCATCACCATCCTGGACGCCCCGGAGGAGCGTCCACGCACCAGCTTCATCGGCCTGGACCCGCCCGAGCACGACGCCCAGCGCAAGGTCGTGACGCCGATGTTCTCCTCGGCCAGCATGGCCGCGATGGCCCCCCTGATCCGCGAGCGGGCCGGCAGGATCCTAGACGAACTGCCGGTGGGCGAGACCTTCGATTTCGTCGACAAGGTGTCGGTGGAGCTCACCAGCCAGATGCTGGCCACCCTGTTCGACTTTCCCTTCGAGTATCGCCGGCTCCTGCCGCGGGCGTCCGACCTCATCCTCACCACGCCGGGGCCGGGCGGGCTGGTGGAGACCGAGGAGCAGCGGCAGGGCGAGATGTTCGCCACCTTTTCCCAGTTCGTCGCGCTGTGGAACGAGCGCAAGGGCGCCCCGGCGCGAAATGATCTGATCTCCATGCTGGCCAATGCGCCGGCCACGGCCAGCGATGATCCCTACAACTACATGGGCAACATCGTCCTGCTGATCGTCGCCGGCAGCGACACCACCCGCCATTCGATTTCCGGCGCGCTCCTGGCGCTCAACCAGAACCCGGACCAGTACCAGAAGCTGCGGGACGATCCCGCCTTGCTGGAGAGCGCGGTTCCGGAGATCATCCGCTGGCAGAGCCCGGTGGCGCACATGCGGCGCACCGCGCTCACCGACGCGGAGATCGGCGGCAAGGCGATCCGGAAAGGCGACAAGGTGGTGATGTGGTACGTCTCGGGAAACCGTGACGAGACCGCCATCGACGATCCGAACGCCTTCATCGTCGACCGCGAACGGCCACGCCAGCATGTCTCCTTCGGCTTCGGCGTCCACCGCTGCGTCGGCAACCGCCTGGCCGAAATGCAGCTTCGGATCGTCTGGGAAGAGATCCTCAAGCGGTTCCCGCGCATCGAGATCGTGGGCGACGTCCGCCGCCTGCGCTCGAACTTCGTCAAGGGATACGAGGCGATGCCGGTGCGGATCGTGGGATGAGAGGGGCGCGCGTCTTCCTCCCTCCCCTTCATGGGGACGGAGGATCGCGAAGCGATCCGGGTGGGGAAGTCTCGATCATCACCAATGCCGGACATGCGTCGCACTTCCCCACCCTGACGACGCTTCGCGCGGTCTGTCCCTCCCCATGCAAACGGCTAGGCGATTCACACATCTCTCAGTCTCCAGCCGTGGGCGAGGGAGTGGAAGTAGGCTAGGCCGTGGCGGAATGTGATTGGGCCGGGGGGTTTGGAGTTGGGATAGCCGTCCCAGCCCCCGAGCTTGGCGATGATCCAGG
>JBBQGZ010000117.1:0-7287 GCA_038323535.1 Caulobacterales bacterium | reverse complement strand
GCGGTCGCGGCGTGGAGGGCGCCCAGGCGCGCGCCGACCGCGCGGGCGACCTCGATGTCGACCTCGCCGGCCATCAGCCGGTCCTTCCACAGCGGAAAGTGTTCCGGCGGCAGGAACTCCATGGCCAGGAAGCCGCGAGCGGCATCCACGCCCAGGGGCCGAGGAGCGCTCCCCGGAACGATGGCGCGCGCGGTTTCGAACCAGCGGAACTCGTACAGGCAGCGGCCGATCGGCGCGCGCCAGTCGTCGGCCACCTCGAGCTTGGCGAGGGCGCGCTTTACGCAGACCGCGCGCCCCTCCAGCTCGACCCGCCAGACGTGGCCGGAGACCCCGCCGGAAATCCGCGTCCAGGCGCGCGCTCGTCCCAGCCCGAGCTCCGCCACGAAGGCCTCGAGGTCCGGGTCGATATCGGGGGAAGAGGGGATCACCACGTCCTTAGCGGAGTCAGACTGGGCTCGTCCGCCACACGGCCAATTCTCCAAATAGTCCCGTTCAGAACGCCCGTCGCAGTTCCTCGGCGAGGTCCGTCCGCTCCCAGGAAAATCCACCGTCGGCGGCCGGTTCGCGGCCGAAGTGGCCGTAGGCGGCGGTGCGGGCGTAGATCGGGCGGCCGAGGCCCAGGTGTTCGCGAATGGCGCGCGGGGTCGCACCGCCGATCATCTGGGGCAGGAGGGTTTCCAGCCGGGCCGGGTCGACCTCGCCCGCGCCATGCAGGTCGACATAGAAGCTCAAGGGGTGGCTGACGCCGATCGCATAGCCGATCTGGATGGTGCATTTGTCGGCCAGGCCCGCGGCGACCACGTTCTTGGCGAGATACCGGCAGGCATAGGCACCCGAACGGTCGACCTTGGTGGGATCCTTGCCGGAAAACGCCCCGCCCCCGTGGGGCGCCGCCCCGCCATAGGTGTCGACAATGATCTTGCGCCCGGTCAGGCCGCAGTCGCCGTCCGGCCCCCCGATCACGAAATTGCCCGTGGGATTAATGTGCCAGTGGGTCTCGTCGGTGACGAAGCCCTCGGGCAGGACGCCCAGGATATAGGGCCGGACGATCTCGGCCACTTCGGCGGGGCAGAGGCCGTCGCGATGCTGGGTGGAAAGGACAATGGAGGCGGCGCGCACCGGACGGCCGTCCTCATAGGCCAGGGTTACCTGGCTCTTGGCGTCGGGCTCCAGGCCGAGGTTCGGATCGGCCCGCCGGGCCTGCGCTAGGCGCCTGAGGATATTGTGCGCGAACTGCAGGGTCGCGGGCATCAGTTCGGGCGTCTCGCTCGTGGCGTAGCCGAACATGATCCCCTGGTCGCCGGCCCCTTCGTCCTTGTTGCCGGCGGCGTCCACGCCCTTGGCGATGTCGGGGGACTGGCTGTGCAGATAGCAGGCGTAGTCGGCGGTGCGCCAATGGAAACCCTCCTGCTCATAGCCGATGTCCCTGACCGCCGCGCGGACCTTGTCCTCCAGCGCCTCGACGACGCCGGCGGGGCCGCGCACTTCGCCCGCTAGGATGATCCGGTTGGTGGTGACCAGGGTCTCGCAGGCCACCCGAGCCTCCGGATCGGCGGCCAGGAAGGCGTCCACCACGGTGTCGGAGATGCGGTCGGCCACCTTGTCGGGATGGCCCTCGGAGACGCTCTCGCTGGTGAACAGATAGCCGGCGCGCGCGGGGTTCATGGAGTGGCTTGATTCCTCAGCGTCGTTCGGGGAGATTTCGCGGCGGTGTGTAAAGCCCATTCGGGCGCCCAAAGCTAGGGGCAGGCCATGCGCGTCGCGCTTGCCTTGATGTTCGCGATCACCCTGGCCGGTTGCGGTCAGGCGCGCCCGGCGCCCAAGGCCCTCAGCCACGATCTGGTCGGCGCGATCGCCTCGCCCTCGCGGATGACCGTCGCGTCCGGCGCCATCGGCGCCGACGGAAAGATCGGCGCCCGTTACAGTGCCTATGGCGCGAACCTCTCGCCGGCGCTCGAGTGGTCGCCGGTGGCCGGGGCGCGGAGCTATGCGGTGATCCTGGAGGATCCGGACGCGCCAGCGCCCCGCCCCTGGAGCCATTGGCTGATCTGGAACATCGCGCCCGCCGAGACATCCCTGCCCGAGGGCGTGCCTCTGGGCGCCGCGCCGAACCGCCCGCCCGGCGCGGCCCAGGGGCGCGGCGACGCCGGCGATGTCGGCTATTTCGGGCCCAAGCCGCCCGGCGGGACCCATCACTATCATTTCGAAGTGTTCGCCCTGGACCGGGTCTTGGCCCTGGCCGGCGGCGCGGACCGCGACGCGCTGCTCACCGCCATGCGCGGCCACGTCCTGGCCTGGGGCGAGCTGATCGGGACCTTCGCCGCGCCATAGGCCGGCGCTCCTTTAGCCGCTATCGAGGCGAACGGACCTCGAACCAGGAGACGACCATGGACGGCGCCACGACCCCCAAAGCCACATTCGACCCCCAGGCCCTCGCCCAGGCGCCGGCCGCGCTTCGAGCCGCCATCGAGGGAGGCGACTTGGCCGGCGCGGTGACCTTGATTTGGCGGGAAGGCGAAATCGCCCAGGTCGAAACCATGGGCCGGCGCGATGTGGAGACCGGCGCGCCGATGACGCGCGAGACCCTCTTCCGCATCGCCTCGATGACCAAGCCGGTCACCTCGGTCGCCGCCCTGATGCTGATGGAGGAAGGCAAGCTCACCCTCGGCGATCCGATCACCAAATGGGCGCCGGAATTCGCCGACATGCGGGTGCTCAAATCGGCCGCCGGGCCGCTGGAGGAAACATATCCGGCCCCGCGCGATATCACGATCGAAGATCTGCTCACTCACCGCGCCGGCCTCGCCTACGGCTTCTCTTCCATGGGCCCGATCGCGCAGGCCCACGACGCGGCCCTGGGCGACGTCATGAACGTGCGCATGACCGCCGACGCCTGGATGAAGGCCCTGGGCGGCCTGCCGCTCTCCTATCCGCCGGGCGAGCGTTTCCACTACAGTCACGCGACCGACGTGCTGGGCTTTTTGATCGGCCGAATCGCGGGAATGGATTTTCGCGACCTGCTGATAGAGCGGATCTTCCAGCCGCTTGGGATGGTGGACACCGACTTCTACATCGCCCCTGCCAAGCGGGATCGGGCGGCGGTGGTCTATCGCCTGAACGAGGAGACCGGCGCGCTGGCGCCCCTGGCTTTCGATCGCCACGACGAACCGCCGGCCTTTTGCGGTGGCGGCGGCGGTCTCATCTCCACCGCCGACGACTATCTGAAGTTCGCGCGGATGCTGCTGAAGGGCGGGGGCCTGGACGGAACGCGGCTGCTGAAGCCCGAGACGGTGGCGCTGATGCGCGCCAACCGGCTCACCGACGCCCAGCGCGAGATCACGTTCCTGGGCATTCCGTTCTGGCTCGGCCAGGGCTTCGGCCTGGGCGTTTCGATGATCACCGATCCGGAGAAGCAGGCGTGGATGGGGGCCGGGTCGCGCGGCGCCTTCGGTTGGCCGGGAGCCTTCGGCACCTGGTGGCAGGTGGACCCGGAAGAGGACATGATCATCCTCTACCTGATCCAGAACTCCGTGCCCCTCGGCCCCGAACTTGCCGTCGGCCAGCGCATGGAAGGCCGTTTGGCCCTGCCGATGTTCCAAAAGGCGGTCTACGCGGCTCTGGGGAAATAGGCCCCGCCCTCGAGTGAGCCTTCGTCTTGCGTGACGCGGATCCTTATCTTATCACTGATAAGTCAGGCGGAGGGACGAGACCATGGCGGACGGCGAAACGGTTCTGGTGACCGGCGGGTCGGGATATATCGGCGGCTGGTGTGTGATCGGCCTTCTGCAGCAAGGCTACCGGGTGCGCACGACGGTGCGTGACCTCGCCCGCGAGGCGGGGGTTCGCGCGGCCTTGGGGACAGTGGTCGACCCCGGCGCCGCCTTGAGCTTCCATGCGGCCGATCTGACGAGCGACGCGGGGTGGGACGCGGCGGCGCAAGGCTGCGACTATGTGCTGCACGTGGCCTCGCCTCTCGGCGTGCCCGAGCCGAGGGACCCCCAGGATCTGATCGTCCCGGCCCGGGACGGCGCCCTGCGCGCCCTGAACGCGGCCATCAAGGCCGGCGTGAAGCGCGTGGTGATGACCTCTTCGGTGGCCGCCACGAGCATGGCCTTGAGCCACGCCGACGGGGTCAGCGACGAGACGGTGTGGACCGATCCGAACGACCCCGGGGCCGGCGCCTACACCCGCTCCAAGACCATCGCCGAGCGCGCGGCCTGGGACCTGATGGCGTCATCGGGCGGGGCGACCAGCCTGGCGACGGTCAATCCGGCCCTGGTGCTGGGGCCGGTCCTCGGCAAGGACTTCTCCGATTCCGTCCAGGTCGTGCAGCGCCTGCTGTCGGGAAAGATTCCGGGGTTGCCCAGGCTCGGGTTCAACATCGTCGATGTGCGCGACGTCGCCGACCTGCACATCCGGGCGATGACCGCCCCGGAGGCCGCCGGCCAGCGTTTCATCGCCGCCGGGGACTTCGCCTGGATGGCCGACCTGGCCGCCCTGTTGCGCGCGCGCCTGGGCGACGCGGCGGCCAAGGTCCCGACCCGCAAGGCCCCCGATATCCTCTTGCGGTTTGCGTCCCTCTTCGACCGTGACCTGAAAACCGTGACCCCCGGCCTCGGCCGCAAGCGGACCTTTACCTCGGCCAAGGCGCAGGCCATGCTCGGCTGGCGCCCCCGCCCGATGGAAGAAACCGTGCTCGAGTGCGCCCGCAGCCTGATCGCGGCCGGGGCGGTGTGACTCACGGCGAAGGCAGGACCCTGGCCAGGAATCGGCCCCCCAGATCCAGGCCGGCCTGGTCGATGCTGTGGCCAAGCCCGGGCGAGACGTGGCTCTCGACCGCAAAACCGCGCTTGGTCAGCGCATCCCTGGCTTGGTGAAAGGCGCCCACCGGGATCATCGGATCGGCGCCGCCGTGGACCAGCAGGATGGGAGGCTTGCCTTTCTCTTCCGCCGCCGCTTCCGTGGTGTCGGCCAGCATTCCCGAATAGCCCACGATTCCCGCCGGCGACCGCTGCCGGCGAGGCCCAACATGCAGGGCCATCATCGTCCCCTGGCTGAAACCGACCAGAGCCAGCCGGTCGTCCGAAAGTGCGTACCGCGCCAATTCGGCGTCGATGAAGGCGTCCAGCACCGGCGCCGCGCGCCTGGCGCCCGCCGCCCTGGCGCCGGCGTCGAAGCTGGAGAGGCCCCACCACTGATAGCCGCCCGGCGCCCCCGGGCAGGGTTCAGGCGCATTGGGCGACAGGAATACGGTCCGCGGCAGCACATCCCGCCAATAGGGCGCCAAGCCTATCAGATCCGCGCCGTTGGAGCCGTATCCATGCAGGAAGATGACCATCGATCCGGGCGCGCCGCCCGAGGCGGGCGCGACCCGGGGGCCGTCTATCGTCGGTGGCGCGGTCAGGGCGCGCGACTCGCGGCTCGGTTCCGGCTTTCGGACATCAGCGCTGTTCTCGCGCGTGGAAGATGCGGACGACGATCACGCGCGATGGTTACGCGATAGCGCAACACGTAGCCATCCCGACCGTACCGGACATTCAACTCGCGCCACGGCGAGCCCTGGAGGGAGCGGCCGCGCTCGGGGAAGTTCGCCGAGCGATAGAATACCATCTGTGATCACCCGGACCGCCGAGAGGGCGGCCCGCTCGTTCTTCTGGTTCAGGAACTCTTCGAGCCGCGCAAGATCTCGCCGAGCGCCGGGCGTCAGCCCTCATTTCCGCGCCGCGAACCGCGCCTTGACGGACTTGCGAAACTCCAAGAGCGCCCGCTCCGCGGGAATGGCTTCCCCGGTCCGCTCGAATTCGGCCCATCGAGCCTCTTCCTCGGCCCAACCTTCGTCAAGCGCGTCACGGATGAGGTCGCGGGGCATAATCATCGACCGGCCGACCAACAAAATCGGCGGTGGTCTTGAGGCGGCGGGCCAGATCGGCCTCGATGCGGAGGGTGAAGGCGTCGTGGTCCATGGGGGATCGTCTCTCAGCCGCGGACCGCCGTCAACTATCCAAAAAGCTCCGTAGCTTGCGGCTGCGGCTGGGATGCTTGAGCTTGCGCAGGGCCTTGGCCTCGATCTGGCGGATGCGTTCGCGGGTGACGCTGAACTGCTGGCCGACTTCCTCGAGGGTATGGTCGGTGTTCATGCCGATGCCGAAGCGCATGCGCAGCACCCGCTCCTCGCGCGGGGTGAGGGAGGCCAGCACCCGGGTGGTGGTTTCGCGCAGGTTGGACTGGATGGCCGCGTCGATCGGCAGGACGGCGTTCTTGTCCTCGATGAAGTCGCCCAGATGGCTGTCTTCCTCGTCGCCGATGGGGGTCTCCAGGCTGATCGGCTCCTTGGCGATCTTCAGCACCTTGCGCACCTTTTCCAGCGGCATGGCGAGCTTCTCGGCCAGCTCCTCGGGGGTGGGTTCGCGGCCGATCTCGTGCAGCATCTGGCGGCTGGTGCGGACGATCTTGTTGATCGTCTCGATCATGTGCACCGGGATGCGAATGGTCCGCGCCTGGTCGGCGATCGAGCGGGTGATCGCCTGGCGGATCCACCAGGTGGCGTAGGTGGAGAACTTGTAGCCGCGTCGATACTCGAACTTGTCCACCGCCTTCATCAGGCCGATGTTGCCTTCCTGGATCAGGTCGAGGAACTGCAGGCCCCGGTTGGTGTATTTCTTGGCGATCGAGATGACCAGGCGCAGGTTGGCCTCGACCATCTCCTTCTTGGCCTGGCGCGCCTCGCGCTCGCCCTTCTGGACGGTGTGGACGATGCGGCGGTAGTCGTCGATCGGCACGCCCGATTCGGTGGCCAGGGCCGCGATCTCCTGGCGGATGGCGCCGATCTGGGTCGCGTCGTTCTCGGCGAACTTGGTCCAGCGCACGCCCAGGTCCCGGATCGTCTCGCGCCAGGCCGGGTCCATCTCCGATCCAAAATAGGCCTTGATGAATTCGGTCCGTGAGATGCCGTAGCTGTCGGCCAGGCGCAGGAGCCGGCCCTCGAGGCCCATCAACCGCTTGTTGATCGTATAGAGCTGCTCGACCAGGGCCTCGATGCGGTTGTTGTTGAGCTTGAGGGTCTTGAGGTGATTGACGATGGTGGTGGTGGCCGCCTCATAGGCCTTGCGGTCGGCTTGGGTGAGATCGGCGCCCTTGAGGCGGTGGTCCACCAGCTTTTCCTGCAGGCGGCGGAAGGCCTCGAACTCGGCGGCGATGGCGTCGAGGGTGGCCATCACCCCTTCGCGCAGTTCGGCTTCCATGGCGCTGATCGTCGGGCCGGCGCCGTCGTCGAAATCGTCCTCCTCG
>JBBQGZ010000116.1:0-7298 GCA_038323535.1 Caulobacterales bacterium | reverse complement strand
CCAGAAAAGGGAATCACGATTGCACCCACCAGAGCCAATCACGGCTGAGTCATTCGCGCCCCTCGAAGATGTGTGCATCCCCTAGCGCTTGCGGGGGAGGAGGGCCGCGAAGCGGTGGAGGGGGCGGGGCTATCCACGGGCCGTCCGTTGGCCAAGCCCCCGCGGCCCGCCAACTCCGGCGGCGGCGTCGCCGGACGCGACTCTCCGAAAGAGCCGCTGTCCTCGGGCGCGACCCGCCGCGAGACGAACCCCGCCGACGCGCGAGGGCCCCGATCATCCCGCTTGACCGTCGAGAGGTTCCGGCGGAGGTTGCCGGACGGTCCGTAGGGAGGGGCCTCACAATGACAAATACCCAACTCGCCGGCGCGGCGCTCGCCGCGCTCATGGCCGCGTCGGTCGGCGCCTGCAACAAAGCCCAATCCGCCAAGCCGGCGGCCGACGCCGGCAAGATCGCCGACGCGGTCAAGGCGGACGTGGCGCAACTGGTGGCCGATTTCAACGCCCACGACGCGGCCAAGGCCGCCAGCCATTCCGCCGCCGACGTGGTTCAGATGGCCCATGGGCGGGCGAACATCGTCGGCGCGGCCGCGGACCTCGCGGCCAATCAGAAGGCCTTCGCCGGCAGCCCGACCCAGCACGTCACGGTCGCCGACGAGGCCGTGGATGTCGCCGCCTCCGGCGACATGGCGGTCTATCGCTCGACCTATGCCTTCAACGTCACGGACCCCAAGACCAAGAAGTCCGTGACCGAGAACGGCAACTATCTGGCGGGCTACAAGCAGCAGGCCGACGGATCGTGGAAAATCGCTTGGGCGGTTGTCTCCGACACGGCGCCTGGGCCGGCCGCTCCGGCCGCCGCGAAAAACTGAAGTCGGCGGAGGACTCTGTCGCCGGCAGGCTGAAGGCCGCGCTCGGGGCGTAGCGGTCGCCCGGGGCTCGCGCTATCGGCGGCCGTCCAGGGCGAAGGAGATCGTCGCGTCGAGGCCCTCTGGCAGCAGGTCCATCCGCGCGTCGCCGCCCAGGTCCCGCGTCAGGCGCTCGATCAGGAGCATGCCGAAGCCGCGTCGGCCGCCGGCGTCCACGGCCCGCTCGGCCTGTTCGCGCCAGATCAGGAGGGCGCCTTGCGGGGCGGGTTCGCAGCGTACCGTCAGGCGGCCGTTGGGCGTCGAGAGCGCCCCATACTTTCCCGCGTTGGTGAGCAATTCATGGACGATAAGCCCGAGGTTGACCGCCGCCTGGGGCCCGATCGCCATCACTTCGCAGTGCAGAGTGACCTGAGGGCCCGCGTCGAGATACGGCGCCAGTTCGGCTTTCAGGACGTCGCGGACTTCGGTCACCTCCGCCCCGCTGCGGACCAGCGCATCCTGGGTCTTGGCCATGGCGTGGATGCGGTCGGCGAGCGTGGTTTGGAACTCCTCCACGGTCCTGGCCGATTTGCCGGTGAGCATGGCCAGGGACTGCACGACGGTCAGCATGTTCTTGACCCGATGGTTCATCTCATCGGCGAGGAGCTTGTTGCGTTCTTCGGCGATCATGCGCGCGGTCACGTCGTGGCCTTGCACGAAGGCGCCGGTCACGGCCCCGGAGGCGTCCCGGATCGGCTGAAAGACGAAGTCGACGTAGAGCTGTCGCCGCGCGCCGCCCGGCCCGTCTTCGAACTCCAGGGAAACGCCCGAACCGACGTGCGGCTCACCCGAAGCGTAGACGCCGTCGAGCAGTTCGAAGAAGCCTTGCCCAATCATTTCGGGCATCGCCTCGCGAACGCTTTTTCCGGCCAAGTCGCCGCGCCCGACCAGCCGGTCGTAGGATGCGTTAGTCAGCTCGAAGATGTGGTCCGGCCCTCTCAACACGGCCATGAAGCCCGGCGCCTGCTCGAAAAAGTCCCGCAGCCGGCCGGCGTAGGACGCAAGTTCGGCGTTGGCTTTGGCCAGGGCTTCCTTGACCCGGTGTTCCTGCGTCACGTCGTTGCAGACCACCAGCACGCCGCCGACCCCCTCGTCGTCGTCGATGGGGCTGTAGCCATAGGTCCACCAGACCGCCTGGCGCGCGCCGTGCCGGGTCACCGGAACGAGCTGGTCTTCATGCCAGGTGGCGCCTTTTCCGGACATCACCAGGTCGATCTGCGGCCCGATGATGGACCAGACCTCCGCCCAGCAGTCTCGGCCCCGGTCGCCGAGCGCGGAAGGATGACGCTCAGGACCCATCGTTTCGCGGTAGGCGTCGTTGTAGAACTGGATGAGTTGGGACCCCCACCAGATGAACATCGGGTGGCGGGAGCTGAGGATCAGGCGCACCGCGGTCTTGAGGCTCCGCGGCCAGGACTCGGGAGACCCCAGCGGCGAGGAGGCCCAATCATAGGCGCGGATCAGCCGGCCCATTTCGCCGCCGTCGCCCAGGAAGATATATTCGCTCGCCGTCTTGCCGGGCCGGGCCGGCGCGTTGCCGCCTCTGTCTTTCACCCCGCCCATGCGAGCCCCTCGACGTTGCGGCATGGCCCGAAGCCCACTTCGGCGGCGCGCGTCGATGCTTCGACTATGCGCGCCGGCGCCGCGTTTGGCGAATCCGGTGTCAACCCGCTCGAGGCGGCCCTCCGGCCCGGCCGCCCGGCGCGCGCCACGGAACCTCGAGCACCCGTCTCGTGTTGCTGTCGCGGACCCGATGGAGGACCGGCAATGTCTCGGTTATCGATTCCTGGCGCGGCCGTGATCGGCATCGCCTTCGCCCTCGCCTGCGGCGCCCGAGCCCAACCCCTGGGCGGGCCACGCGCCGCCACGCCGCCGCCCGCCGTGGTCGCGCCGCCCGTCCCCGCCTTCAAGATCGGCGGGGTGGTCACCGACCGGACCGGCGCGCGGCTGGGCCCGATCGAGAGCCTGGGCGAAGCGGATCGCGGCGCGATGGTGGTGATCCGGATCGACGGCAAACTGGTCAGCGTGCCGCAGGGAACCCTGGCCCTGAAACCCGGCGGCGCCGTCAGCGCCCAGACCAAGGCCCAGATCCTGGCGGCGGCCTCGGCGCCGCGCTAGCTCAAACGCGGATCAGTCCGGCGCCGCCCGCGGATCGCCCGCGCCCCGCCGGCCGGCCTCGAGCCATCGCGCGAGGTTCGGCGGGAGTTGCTCTCGCGCGGCCTGGTCGTACGACGCGAGGTCTTCCTTGGTCAGCACGCCTCGCCAGCGATCATTGGCGCCGCTGTGGAGAAAGGTCTCGTGGCCGCCCCGAAATCCCCGCCCCAGGCCGCTCAGCAGGGTCCCGCCGTCCCGTTTCATGGCGTCGAAGGTGGCGGCTTCCACGAGCCGGGGCCACAGATGGTCCGGGGTCGCGATTCCCAGGAAGGCGGCGATCCGCTTCATTTCGCCGGCGAGGTCCGCCTTGAGGTCGTTGTAGTGGACGAGCAGCAGATTGGGCGCGGCCCGCTCGGCCCAGAACGACCGCTCGATGGCGAAAAAGGCGTCGGCCATCATCGCCCCCGCCGCCGCTCCTTCCCCGCCCAGCCAGTAGCGGAAGAACGCGCGGGCGGTTTTCGGAGGGCGGGGGAGCGGTCGCCCGATGGTCTCGTCCGCCATCCCCACGGCGTCGTAGCGGTCCCACGTTTGTGGAAGGTAGCTGTTGAAATGATTGAGGAACGACATGCAGGCGTCGCGCCCGTCCCGCGCCACGTGGATGTAGCGGACCTGATCGAAGATCGGCAGGGCGTCCAGCGGCAAATGGGATTTGAGAAACCGGCGGTGAGTCTGGGCCTCGATCCTCGCCAGGGCCTCGTCGATCGCGGTCTGCGAGCGGCTGTCGATCCAGGGCGAAAGCTCCGTCAGGTCGCGAGGCTGGGACGATTGGAAGATCAGCAGGCTGACGATCTGCTGGGTCCAGGTCGTGCCGACCTTGGGGGCCGTGGCGATGACGACGTCGACCACGCGCGGGCGATAGCCTTCCCAACGGCGGCTGTCGCAATACCAGTCCCTGACCAGCCTCGTGGGCGGACGGGTCAGCAAGGTCGGGGTCCGGCCGGCCCGCCGCGGCGATTCAACGCCTCGGCGCGGCGCATTCCACGCCGGGCGGCGCATAGTCTTGACCGGCGGGGAGCGGGCTGAGCGAGCCTCGGTTCAGGCCCGTGGTCCACCACTGCAAGCCGTCGCCGACATAGCGCACCCCGTCGGCCGAGACCGCCGATTTGAGGACGTGGACCCGCCCCCGGTACCGGATGACGGCGGTGACGGCGTCGGGATAACGGGCGTGGACGACCTGGCCGCCCTTGCACAGATAGTTGGTGGGCGGCGCCGGAGCGGCCACGGCGGCGCCCCCAAGGAGGATCCCGGCGAGGCTCGCGCTCGCCGCGGGATGTCCGAGCCCACGAATGCCGACCATTTTACCCTCCCGTCCCACGCGACGCGCGCCTCACGCCCCCAGCTGGAACCCCGGCGTCGAGCGGGAGATTTCCAGTTCGGACTCGTCCATGTCGACCCCGACGTCGGCGAAGAGGGGGGTGCTGAGGTAGCGTTCGGCGGTGTCGGGGAGCATGCACAGGATGACGGCGCCGTCCTTGGCCTCCTCGCAAACGCGCAGCGCGCCGGCGAAGGTCGCGCCGCCTGAGATGCCGACGAAGATGCCCTCCTTGCGGGCCAGTTCGATGCTGCGGCGGATCGCCTCGGGCCCGCTGATCGGCAGGATGCGATCGACATTGCCCACGTCGGTGGCGTCCGCCGTGAGCTTGGGGATGAAATCGGGGGTCCAGCCCTGGACCGGATGGGGCTTCCAGGCCGGGTGGGCCGAGGCCGGCGAGCCGTCCGGGTTTCGCGCCTGGGCTTCGCCGCTGGCCAGGAGTTGGGCGTCCTCGGGCTCGCAGACGATGATCTTGGTCTCCGGGCGCTCCTTGGCCAGCACCCGGGACACGCCCTTGAGCGTGCCGCCGGTGCCGTAGCCGGTGACCCAGTAGTCGAGCGCCTCGCCCGCGAAATCATCGATGATCTCGCGCGCGGTCGTGCGCGAGTGCATGTCGGCGTTGGCTTCGTTCTCGAACTGCCGAGTCTGGAACCAGCCGTGCGCCTTGGCCAGTTCGATCGCCTTGTTGACCATGCCCATGCCCCGCTGGGCCGCCGGCGTCAGCACCACCTTGGCGCCCAGGAAACGCATCAGCTTGCGCCGCTCGACGCTGAACGGTTCGGCCATGGTGACGACCAGGGGATAGCCTTTCTGGGCGCAGACCATGGCCAGACCGATGCCGGTGTTGCCGCTGGTCGCCTCGACCACGGTCTGGCCGGGTTTCAGCGCCCCGGACGCCTCGGCCGCCTCGATGACCCCCAGGGCCAGGCGATCCTTGACCGAGCCCAGGGGATTGAAGGCCTCGATCTTGACCCACAGTTCGACGTTCGGCGGGGCCAGGCGGTTGATCCTGACCACCGGCGTGCGGCCCACGGTTTCGAGAATGTTGCGATATCGCGCCATGGCGTCCCTTTAGGCTCCCGGTCAAACTTTGAGGCGCGCATTAACGCGCGGCGCCGGGGAGGTGTAAAGCCGCGCCCGGCGAAACCTTCCCCCGCGCGGCGAGCGGGCGCCGACAAAGACCGTTTTGACTATAGCGGAACAGTGTTATTAGTCTTATGAGTAGGGCACTGAATCGTTTCCACAAGGGACAAACCATGAAGCTTTCAACATTGGCCGTCACGACGCTGGCCGTGACCGCGCTCGTCGGGGGAACGGCGGTCGCCCAGGCGACCATGCAGCCGATCCCCAATCCGCCTGGCGGCTCGTCGACGATGACGCACCACCACATGCATCATCATATGCACCATCACATGCGTCATCACATGAAGCATAAGGCGATGCGCCACTCGATGAAAAAGGACATGAAGTCCGACACGGGCGCCATGGCGACGCCCGACAACGGCGCGATGAACGCGCCCGCGCCGAGCGACACGCCGCCGTCCAAATAGGACCGGAATAGCCTTCCTCCCTCCCCTTCATGGGGAGGGACAGGCGGCGAAGCCGCCGGGGTGGGGAAGCGTGGGAGAACCACTCGCCTTCCAGTCTTTCCGCCTAATGCCCCACCCAGCCCGTCGGGCCACTTTCCCCATGAAGGAGAGGGAGGCCTCTGCTATGGGCCGGACACCGTGAGCCCGATCGCGACCGTCCGGGGCGGGCCGTAGCTGGTCACGCCGGTCGCGGTCTCGCCGGTCGCCACGGCGACATCGAAGAGGTTTTCGGCGGCGATGAAGACCGCCGCGGCGCGGGTAAGGCGCCATTGCGCCCGGGCGCCCACCGTGGCCGCTGGGGCCAGGCGGCGCAGGTTCAGATCATCATCGAACCGCGCGCTCTCGTAGCGTAGATCGGCCTCGAATTCGAGCCTCGGCGCGGCCGTCCAGACAGCCGCCCCATCGACGCTCAAGGCCGGTGTCTCGGCCGGCCGCAATCCCGTCAGCCCCGGCGCCGCCGCGCCGCCGTCCACTCTGGCATGGGTCCAACTCAGCGCCGCGCGGGCGGTCACTGCGCCGGAAAGGCGGGCCGAGGCCTGCGCCTCCACGCCGTAGGCGCCCACCGCGCCGGCGTTGCGCCTCTGGCGCAGCACCCCGCCGGCGGGAATGAAGCCGGCCACCGGATCGAACAGGGGGCCAAAGGCCACGGTGACGTTGGTAATGGCCCCGTCCAGGCGGTTGTAAAAGGCCGTGGCGCTCCATCGGGCCGGCCCGGCCGATCCGCCGGCGCCCAGTTCGGCGCCATAGAGCCGCTCGGGCGTCAGTTCGGCATTGGCTTCGGTGATGTCATTGCCGACCCGGAACGGCCGGTAGAGTTCATTCAACGTCGGGGCGCGAAATCCCGAATAGGCCGCGGCGCGCGCGAAAAGCGCGGGACTTGCGTCGAAGCGCGCCGCCAGCCGGGCGCTGGGCAAGGCGCCGCCGCGCGCGGGCGGGTGGAGATCCAAGGTCGTCGCGCCGGTCGCCAGGCCGCGCTCAAGGCGATGGGAATCGAACTGGCCCCAACCATCCAGACGCGCGCCCGCGACGAGGAGCCACGGGCCGCGGTCGCGGGTGGCTTCGCCATAAAGACCGCCGGTCAGGGTCTGGCCCCCCGCGCGCCGGTCGGCGCTCAAAACCCCGTCGACCGGGCGGAAGTGTTCGCGGCTTTCTCCGGCGGCGCCGCGCGCGTCGACCCCGACCTCCAGGCTGCCGACGGGCGCAAGCCAACGCGCCGCCGCGCCCACGCCATAGCCGATCGCGGGCGTCTCGTACTGGTCATTGGTCGGGCTGGTCGAGCTTCGATCAGGGGCCACGCTCACCGATCGGTTGGCGAGGTCGGAGACCTGGGCCCAGGCC
>JBBQGZ010000115.1:0-7388 GCA_038323535.1 Caulobacterales bacterium | reverse complement strand
AGGCCAGGACCTGGAAGGCGATATAGGCGAAGGCGGCCACGGCGGTGACCGCCGCCACCAGGGCGTAGCCGCGATCCCGCTCACGGCCCATAGGGATGGCGCGGGTCGGGGAGCGGCGGCGGCGGGGCCAGGTGCATCTTCGCGCGCAGCTCGCGGGTGATGGCGTCGGCGTCCACCGGGGTGCGGACCACGCGCGGCGTCAAGAGGACCACCAGTTCGGTCCGCACCAGGATATTGCCGGTGTCGCCGAACAAATGCCCCAGGATCGGGATGTCGCCCAGGATGGGGATCGTCGAGCGAAGCTTGGTGACCTCGTTCTTGATCAGGCCTCCCAGGGCGAGGGTCTCCCCGTCCTGCACGGCCACCGAGGTGGAGATCTTGCGTTGCTGGATGGTCGGCGAGTCCAGGGTGGAGGTGGAGGTGTTGGAAACGTCGCTGACCTCCTGGGAGATGTCGAGCAAAACGAGGCCGCCGGTGTTCACCCGGGGCGTCACCTTGAGGATCACCCCGGTGTCCCGGTACTCGATGGAATTGACCGTCGGCGCGCCGGAGGTGATCGTGCTGGTCGCCGAGCTGGTGGCGATGGGCACCTGGTCGCCGACCTCGATCGAGGCGGTGTGGTTGTTGAGGACCATCAGCTTGGGCGCCGACAGCACCGTGACGTCGGTGATCTTGGCCAGGGCGTTCAAGGTCGCGGTGACGTCCGTCCCGTGCTGGAACAGGAAGGAGAAGCCCGGGAAATTCTGCACCGGGGTCGAGGTCGTCCCCTGGGTGAGGGCGCCGGTGCTCTGGGCGGAGGCGAAGTACCACTGGATGCCGTACTGGAGATTGTGGTTGAGGGTCACCTCGCTGATCGTGGCGTCGATGAGGACCTGCAGCGGCGGCACATCCAGCTTGAGCAGGGCGTCCTCGATCAGGGTGTATTCGCGGGGAATGGCGAAGACCACGATCGCGTTGTTGGTCTCGTCGGCGGTGATCGTCGTCCCGTTGGGATTGTTCTGGCTGTTCTGATCCGGCTGCCCCGGCGCCCCGGGCTGGCCGCTCGTGGCGGTTTGGCCGGACGAGGAGGTTCCCGGCGAAGTCGACGATCCGCGCGCCGCCTGACCCCCCACCTGGACCACCAGCTGGGACGGCGAGGACCCGAAAGCGCGGGGTGCGGCGCCGCCATAGTTCTCGACATTGCTGCTCGCCGCGCTGCCGCCCGGCACATTGCTGGTGTCGTCGCCCCTGGGGGCGGCCAGGCCGAAGGCGCCGTCCAGGACCTTGGCCAAGTCGGCGGCCCGGCCGTTCTGAACGTGATAGACGAACAGGCGCCGCTCGGCGGCCTCGCCTTCGCGGTCGAGCACCTCGACCCAGCGGCGGACGTCGTCGAGGTATTGCGGCTGGGCGCTGATGGCGAGGATGCCGTTGAGGCGCTCCATGGTGATCAGGCGCACCAGCCCGGCGGACTGGGAGCCGGGGCCGTTGAGCAGCTTGTCCAGTTCCGGGGCGATCAGGCGCGCGTCGGTCCGCTGGGGCACGAGCAGGGCGAAGGACATGCCCTTGAGCCAATCGACGTCGAACTGGCCCACCAGTTCGCGCACCGACCGGCGCTGGGTGGTGGTGCCCGAAACGATCAGGACGTTGCGGGCGGGGTCGGCCTGGGCGATGGCGCCCGGAACGACGGGATCCAGGAGCTTCTTGACCTCTTCGGCGTTGGCGAATCGAAGGACGATGGTCTCGTTGCCGAAACCGGTGTCGGCGGGCCCGACCAGGGGCGCCGACCCGCGCGCCGTGCTCAAGGGGACGACGGTATAGATCCCGCCGCGGTCGGCCAGGGCCAGGTCGGCCGCCTTCAACGCCTCCTCGAACAGCGGCAGGACGTCCACCCGCCGGATCGGGCTTGGGGTGCGGATGGTGACCACGCCGTGGATGGACGGGTCGACGGCGTATTTCAGGCCCAGAACATCGCCCAGGACCGCCTTGGCCACCGCCTGCACATCGACCGACGGGAAGTTCAAGGTGACGTCGCCGCCCGGGCGGATCACCGGGGCTGGCGGCGGCGGCGGCGTGACCGGGGTCCCCCGTACGATGGTGGTGCGGACCTGGCGCGTGTCCGCCTTCGGCGCGGCGACCGGCGCCTGGGCCCGCGGGGCCGGTCGCGGAGCGGGGGCCGGGGCGGCGGGACGGCGATCCGCGACCGAAGCGCAGGCCGCCAGCGCGAGCGCGGCGGCGCTGGAAATAACAATCCTCCCCCGCCCCCTTGCGGGGGAGGGGGACCACGAGGTGGTGGAAGGGGCGCGGGGCGCGCGGAAGGCGCGAGGCCTGCTCACTCGTCGGCCTCCGCCTGGGTTATCGCCGCCGCCTTGGCGGCGCCGATGGGCAGGGTGCGGCGCGCGCCGGCCCGCTCGAAGGTCAGCTTGCTTGAGTCGAGGCCGACCAGGGTCCAGCCCTCCACCGCTTCGCCCCGGCGAACGGTCTTGGCGGCGTCGCCCGGGCCCTTGATCACGGCGGTGGCGAAGCCGCGCCCGGTGGCGATGCCGAGCGCGGTATAGCCATCCAGGACGCTGGCGCCCGGCGCGGCCCCCGCATCCTCTCCTGGCTTGCGATCGGGGGTGAAGATCGGGGACTGCAGAATGGCGGCATACTCCGGGAGGGGCGCGACGGCTAGGATGCGCGGGCGCCGCGCCGCCACCGGCGAGGGCTCGGGCAGCGGCCGGCCATAGGGTATGACCGCCTGCGAAGCCAGGGCAAGGACGAGAACGCCGCAGGCCGCCGCCGGAAGCCACTCGAGACGGCCGGGCTCGGGACGGGCTGCCTCGGGATGGCTTGCCTCAGGATGGCTTGGCTCGGGGGGCTCGCCAAGCGGCGGTGACTTCGAGACGAACGGCCATGGGCGAGAGGCGCCCGGTCTGAAGAGCCCGATCCGCGGAGATCGAAAGGTATTCGACAACGACATAGGAGCCCTCGGTTTCGAGCCTTCTCAGGCTCTCGTACAATTGTGTCAAACTCAGCTGCAGATCGGCTCTGACCCTGACCTTGCCGTTTGGCGCTCCGGCTTGCAGATCCTGCATCGCGGTGACGGTGAAACCCTCGTCGTTGGCCAGGCGCAGAAGGCGTTCCTTGAGGTTTTCCACCGCGAGTTGTTCACTGGGCGCGATGATCGCGAAGCGCGGAGCGCCGCGGCGCTGCTCGGCCGCGCTGGCGCGCCAGGCCGGAAGCGAGGCCATGATGCGCTGGTTTCGCTGATAGGTCGCCAGAAGCTCCCGGCGTTCGGCGGCGCGATCGAAAAATCCTCCCACGACGGGCGCGACGAGTCCGAGCCAGGCCGCCGCGATGGCGGCGATGAGCAGGCCCACGGCCAGAAGGCGCCGCTCCCTCGGGTTCAGAGGCCTCACGAGTGTGGCCTTTTTCCGGCATCCGCGGTGATGTCGAAGGGTTGGCCGTAGCCCAGCCGCACCGGCGCGTCGGTGGTCAGCGCCCGGGGGTTGGTGAAGGCCGGCGATCCGCGGATCGCCGCGGGCATGTCCACTTCGGCGGACTTGAAGCCGACGATGCGCAGGGCTTGGCCGTTCCATTCGAGGCGCTGGACCCAGGCGGCGGGGGGGACGGCCAGGGTCACGGCGTCCAGCATCCTCAAGGGGTCGTTGCGTTGGCCGCGCGCGACCAGTTCGCGGCGCTGGGCGTCTTCGCTTTCGACCCGATGGCGCAGCTGCAGGGCGGCGCTGACCGCGCCGTGCTGGGCCGCCACCGTCCGGCGCAGCCGGGAGACGTCGAGGATGTCGCGCCCGACCAGGGCGGCGATATTGACGATGACGAGGGCCAGGGCCGCGGCCCACCAGTATCGCCGGGCCGCGCCGCCGGCCGTCTCGCCCGCGGCGGCGCGGACGGCGGGCAGGAAATCGAACCGGTGCGCCGCCGAACCGTCCTCCGCCCCCGCCGCCAGGGCGACCGGAACCAGGCCCGCGACCCTGGCCTGCTCCAGCGCGCGCTCGGCGGTGACTCGCGGCAGGATCCCGATCAGGACCCGCTGGGCGCCGGCGCCGGCGTCGCGGTCCAGCACCGCGACGTCGAAATGAATGAGGTCCGGCCGCAAGGGCGACAGCCGGTCGATATCCATGGCCACCATGCGCCGCAGATCCGCCAGCGGCAGCCTGGGAAAGCGCAGTTCCCGAACCAGGGCGGCGCCGGGCGGAAGAATCAGCCCCGCCTCGCCGCGGGCCTGGCGCGCGATGTCGGCGACCGCCACCGGGCGCCCGTTCTTCCAGAATCGCCAGCCCCCGCCGGGCGGCGGCGCCTGGGCCAGCAGCTTGGGCCTGGACGACAGCCTCTCGCGCCAGCCGGCCGGCAGGAGCGAGGTTAGTTCGTCGATCCACCACGCCAGGGCCTGGCGAACCAGGCCGCCGATCGAGCGCACGTCGGCGTTGAGAAGTTCCTGGAGGGTCATCCGCGCCCCCGGCAAAGGCCCGTGGAGGGGCTCAGGACGCAGGAGGAGTCGACGGTGGTCCGGGGGTGGACGATCAGGTCGGGCCAGCGTCGCGGATCACCCGGTTCGAACGAAAGGCGTACACGGACGAGTTCAGGGATCCGGGTCTGGCCGGTCCATGTCGGGCGCCAGCGCCGGGCCCCGTCCGGCGGCGCGGCCCCGAAATAGGCCAGGTCGATCTGCTCGACGCCGGTCAGGAGGACCTGGGTGGCGACCTTCGCGTCCTTTTGGTCGTCGACGTCGCTGAGCGAGGTGAGGATCAGGTCGCGGCCCACGGTCAGGCTCAGCCGGAAGCGGCGCAAGGGGGCCGGCCGCCCGGCGTCGGCGGGGGGGGCGAGGAAGACCAGGCTGTCGGCGGCGCCGCCGACGTCGACCTCCGCCTCCGCCCCGCCGTAGAGGGTGGCCGGATAGAGCTGCTCGATGCGGCCCCGCAGCACGTCCTGGGCCGCCGCCACCGCCTCGCCCGCGGCCGAGCGAGTGTCGAGCCGCTCCCACACCCGCCGCCCCGTCCCCACGCCTTGGATCAGCATCAGGCTGATCATCCCCACCACCACCAGGCTGGCGAGGGCCTCGATCAGCGCGAAACCGGCGGTCGAGCTCCCAGCCCCGCGCCCCCTCCACCGCAAAGGGCTAAGGTATGCGCACATTTTTCCGACAAGGTGCGGAGCGTTCTCTTCTCCCCTTGCGGGAGAAGGTGTCGCCGGAGGCGACGGATGAGGGGTCGCGCGGCGATTGCCGAGAGTTGCCAATAGCTTAACCCGATAGACCCGTCCACCCCTCATCCGACCCCCTTCGGGGGCCACCTTCTCCCGCAAGGGGAGAAGGATCGCGCGCGCGACCTGCTTCACGCGGTTGATTTCATAGGCGCCGGGGAAGGGGGCTCTCGCCACGCGCAGCCTCATGCCGCCTCCGGCGCCAGGCGCAGGGTCTTGAGCACGATCAGGGGGACGCCGCCGGCGCGGGGGCGGACCGAGACGGCGACCCGCCACAGGGCTCCGGCGGTGTTGTCGTCGCCCAGCTGCCCGGCGGAGGCGATGTCCACCCGCCAGACCAGATCGCCGGCGACGCCGTCCGTGCTGCCCTCCGACAGGGGAATCTCGGCCCCGACCGCCGAAAGCTCGGACTGGGCGACCAGCAGGGCCTCGCGGCGGGCCTCGGCCATGCGTTCGCGCGCCGCCCCGGCGGCGACCACGCGGAAGGTCGCCGCCAGGATCATGCCCACGATGGCGGCGGCGACCAGGGCCTCGACGAAGATCGCCCCGCCGTCCCGCCGGCTCATTTGGGCCCCAGGGCGACGGCGCCGGTGGCGGGCGCCACCTGGACGTAGAGTGGGCGGCGCCCCGCCAGGATCCACACCGCTCCGCCGTTGGACGACCCGTCGGCGAAGAACGAGATCGAACCGCCTCCCGGCCCCACCGCGATTCCCGGCGGGACGCCCCAGCGCCGGCCGCCCGACCAGCCGTAGGCCCGGCCATTGGCGGCGACCTGGAAGGTCGTCGGGCGGTCGCCCCGCAGGGCGCCGGCCCGCGCCTCGCGCAGGCGCTCGGCCACCGCGCTCACCGTCTGGCGCTGCGAGAGCCGGGTGATCCCCTGCTGGAGCCTGGGAAAGCCGATCAGGCTGACCAGGGCGGTGATCGCCACCACCACCAGCGCTTCGATCAGGGTGGTGCCTGCATCAAATCCTCCCCCCGTGGATGGTTTCACGGGGGAGGGGGACCCCGAAGGGGTGGAGGGGGCGGGCGACCCCCGGGCCTCCCTACCAGTTGCCCACATCGGCCGCCTCGCCGGTCCCGCCCTCGGCCTTGTCCGAGCCCAGGGTGTAGACGTCGATCTCGCCGTGTTTGCCGGGGATGCGGTAGAGATAGGGCGTCGCCCAGGGGTCGTTCAGGGCGGCGGATTTCTGCAGATACGGCCCGTTCCACCCGGCCGCGGTGGCCGGGGCGGCGACGACGGCGGCGAGGCCCTCCTCCTGGCTGGGATAGCGGCCGACGTCCAGGCGGTAGAGTTCCAGCGCCGCGACCACGTTCTGGACCTGCACCTTGGCCGTCTGGCTGCGCGAACTGCCCAGGTATTTGAGCACCTGGGGCGCGATGATCGCGGCCAGCAGCCCCATGATCGCCAGCACCACCAGCATCTCAAGCAAGGTGAAGCCGGCGTCGCGGGGCGGCCGCTTGCGCGAACCGGAGCTGAAGGGGGAGCGGAAGCGGGTCAGGGTCATGGTGCGAGCGCCAGATCGTTGAAGCCGAGGATTGCGGACATGATGGACGCGATCACCGTGGCGACCACCGCGCCCATGAACACGGTAATTGCCGGGGTGAGTATGGCCAAAATGCGCTGGATGGTCGAGCGGACCGTCCGGTCGAGGACATCGGCCAGGCGACCCAGCATCTGGCCCAGCTGCGCGGTTTCCTCGCCCGTGCGCAGGAAGCTCAAGGCCATGGGGGGAAAGACGCCGCTGGCCGCCAGGGGGCCGGAGAGGCCGCCCCCCTCCTTGAGGCCGGCGGCGACCTTGGCGATTTCGCTCGCCATATGGGCGTTGGAGACCGACCGCTGGGCGATCGCCAGGGCGGTGGGCAGAGGCACGCCGCCGTCCACCAAGCTGCCCAGGGTGCGCGCGAAGGCGGCGGTCTGGGCGTTGATGATCAAGGGGCCGATCTGCGGCAGGCCCAGCACCGAGCGGTCGAACGCCAGGCGCACGCCCGGGCGACGCAGCCACTGGCGCAGGGAAAAGAGGGCCAGGCCGATGGCGATCACCCCCAGCCAGCCGTAGTGCCGGATCCCATCGCTGGCGGCCATCACCGCGCGGGTGGCGAAGGGAAGCTTGCCGTGGGCGTCGGCGAACAGGCCCTCGAACTGCGGCACCACCACCAGCAGCATGACCAGGATGACGCTGGTCGCCACCACCACCAGCATGGCCGGATAG
>JBBQGZ010000114.1:0-7405 GCA_038323535.1 Caulobacterales bacterium | reverse complement strand
GCTTTCCGACACAGTGGCCATCCAGGTGACCGGCGCTTTCCATGGGCCGGGCGCCTATGTGGTGCCCCGTCAGACCAGCGTCGCGGCCATGATCGCCAGGATTCCCCTCGACTCCATGGCCGATCGCCGCTGGATCTATCTCCAGCGCGCCAGCGTGGCGGTGACCCAGAAGCAACTGCTGAGCGAGAGCCTGGCCAGGCTGCAAAAGGCGATCTACACCACTCCGCCCCCGGTGGCCTCCCTGTCCGGCGCCTACGCCTCCGTCGCGCAGAGCCTTCAAACCTACATCAATTTCGCCAACCAGATCATGCCGATCGGCAACGTCGCCTTCCCGGCCGGGATCGACCTGAACCGCGTCTCGCTCGAACCGGACGACGTCATCGTCATCCCCTTCAAGTCCCAGGTGGTTTCGGTCGGCGGCGAGGTCACCCAGGCCCAGACCTTGATCTACGAACCTGGCGCGCCATTGAAGGCCTATATCAGGAAGGCCGGCGGTTTCAGCAACCTCGCCGACCGGGGGCACATCCTGATCATCCATCCGGACGGCTCGATCCAGACCAATGGCGCGGTGACGCCGGGCGACCGCATACTGGTGATCACCAGGCTTCCGGGGCACTATATCGACATCGCCTCGGCGGTGACCCAGATCCTGTTCAATTCCGCGCTCGCGGCCGTAGCGATCAGCAAGTTTTAGGGATGGCCGGGTCATGGGAGGCGTGACGGCGACGAGCCAGTCGCGTCTCCCCTCCGCCCGGGATGGATTGGCGGATATCCTCAAGCGGCGCGACGTGCGCCGGGTGGTCTATTTCCACTGCGACCACTTCGAACCCTGGCACGGCGGCGGCCCCGCCATCGAGGACTATGCGGCCAATGTCCTGCGCTTCGCCGACTGTTCGGCCGCCAACGAATATGCCCGCCGGCTCACTCTTTTCTACAAGCCTCAGGTGGTGATCGCGCGGGCCGGTACGAAAGGATTCATCGCGGCCACGCCCGGCGACAGCCTCGGTTTTCGGCCGCGTACGGCGAAACAGGAGACGATCTACGCGGGCGCCATGCGGGGGTTGTTGGACCGTTCAGGTCACGAAATCCAGGTTCACCTCCATCACGAGGGCTACACCTACAACACCTCTCATCGGGATCCGGAAATCATCGAGCTCCTGGAGCGGCCGGAGGCCCGCGGCGGAGACGCGGCAAGGTTCGAACTGGGCCTCAACCTGGCGCTGGACGCCATCCGGCGCGAAACCGGCCTGGACCTGAAGCGATGGTTCTTCGTGCACGGCCTATGGGCCTTGAACGCGTCGGACCCGGCCGTCTGCCACATCACCGACGAGATCGCGATCCTGATGCGCAACGGCTGTCTTGGGGACTTCACCTTTCCCGCCGGCCGACCCAAGGCCGATCCCTTTCTGGAGCAGCCTCATTTCGTGCGGCCGGTCGACGCCCCGAAGGGCTACAGTCTTGGCGAGGCCGAGCCGGAGACGGCGTTCGGGAACGCGCCCGCCGCAGGGTCAAAATTCTTCATCTGGGCCTCGGAAGTCCGCCACAGAGGCTGTTCGCTCGACTACTATTCGGACCATGTGCGCCGGGATTTGGCGGATCCGGTCTCGTTCGCCGCCCGGATTTTCGAAGGCTCGTACGTCGCGGAAGGAACGCTCTATTTCAAGACCCACTGCCACTCGATGCATTCCAACTACGGCCGCGCGGGCGATGCCGTCGTCTATCCCCACGAGCACCCGGGCGTACGCCAATTGATGGGCGTCGTCTTCGACGCCGCCTGCGCGGCCGGCGCCTCGATCGCGTTCTTGACCGCCGGCGGAGTCTATGAGGAGTTCATCCAACCGCGCGCAGCGCCCGGGGCCGGATTTCGGCTTCATGCCCCTCCGCCCTCGCCCGGCCGATTGACGGCCCCGCCGGCGTAGCGCCAGAAGCGCGGGATGATCATCTTCGAATTGCCCGCCGACCCCGCCGGCCGCGCGCTGCGCGCTTCGTCGTTGGGAACCTGCCGGGTTCGAAACCCCATTTTCACGCTTCGCGATCGCGGGGATCTCAAACTCTGCGCCGAGGGTCCGCTTCCGACCCATACCGCGGCGGAAGCCTTACAGACTCTCGATATCGTTCTGGGCGAGCGCCACGTTCCGGACGCCCTGCGGCCATTCATTTTCGAGACCGAGCGTACATCGACGATGCATGATTTGGCGCGGATCCTGGGCGAAGGGCTCGATGTCTTCGTGCTGGAAGTATCGCAAGACAAGCAGTTTTCTTATGAGGACATCTACCTCAATCAAAATTTCGTCGCGCGAAACCTGGTCCAGGCCCAAAGGGGCGCGTTGCTGGACTGGTATCGGCAGATCTGCCGTGGCCAACTCGCCGACGAGCCTTGCGTCCAGGCCGCCCTCGACAGGCTGCGAGACGCCGGGCTCCGGCACGACGATGCGATGGCCGACCTGTTGCGTCGCGTGCGGCTCGATCGCCATTCCGGGGAGGCGATGACCCGATCGCTCGGCGCCCTGATGTCGAAGGCCGGAGGCCGTTGGGTCGTGATCGGCCCGTTCGTGGTGCCGGGCCATGACGGCGCGATCATGCGGGAGCGGCGCGACCTGAACGACAAACTGGAGGCGGCGGCGGCGCATTGCGGCGCCACGTTCTTCGATCCGTCGCAACTCATCACCGACTACGGCCAAGCCACCGTGCTCGCCGGCGATGGCGCGGACATCTATGAGTATTCCGAAGCCTTCTATCCCCTTCTGGGGGAGATGCTGGTGCGCCTTATCCGCGACACGCGCCCGGCGGGCAGGCGGGCGTCCGCCGATCTCCTCCCGTACGAACCGCCCCGCGGGCGCCTGGCAGGGTCGAGTCTTCGGGCGGGTGGCGGCGGCGGGCGAAAAGGGATCTGGCGCAGGTTGGCGAGGTATTTCACCCGCCGAATCACAAGGGTCGGGCGGGCGATTCGATCACTTCATGCCAGGGGCTGACCATTTGCCTGGTTTGGACGGCCTCGATCGTCACCGGCTTCCGAACCGATAGAAACAGGCGCTCTTTCCGAGATCCAGGAACGGCGCCCCATAGAGTCCCGCCGCTTCCAGTTCGTCCAATCGTTCCGCTCTCTGCTCGGAAGTCTCACACGGGGTCAGGAACCGATCGACATCGATGATGGCGCGGTCGTAGTCGCGCAGACCTTCCAGGATCTCCGCCTTCGCCTCGGCGCTGGTGGTGAAGACGAGATTGGTGATCACCGCCATCGCCCCGGCCGCCGGCAAGGCCCCGCGGGCCAGGGGGAATCGCTCGTTGAGAACCTGGTAGCCGTCGCGAATTTCCGCAAACGCCTCGGTCAGGCCGTCGCGCAGCGCCTCGGCCGCCGCGAACCGCCGGTCGTCGACTTCCAGGCAAATGCATTTGAACCCGAGCAGGGCGAGCAGCAGGCAGAGGCTACCGAACCCTCCGCCGATTTCGTGGATCCTCCGGGGGGCGCCCGGCCAGTCCACCAGGGCTCCCGCCAGGGCGATTTCATAGTCCGAGAGGATCGTCCCGCGACGCAGGCGGGTGGAATAGAAGCGGTAGGCGCCGGACTCCTCTTCACCCATGGACTCCAGCCGCCGGAGCCCCAGCGGCGCCGCGACGGCGTCCAGAGCGGCGGCGGCTGTCGCGACGCGATCGTTCATCCCTGTCCTGAGTATGCGGCGGTCGCGGGCGTCTCTTCGAAGCCGATCGTCCGCGCCTGTCAAGTCGGCACGGTCCCGCGCCGGCCTTGCGCGCCGCGGACAAACGGCGGCATGCACGTCCTCTGATTCCATTTTGGAGCGCCCATGCCGCGACTGGTTCGGCAAACCCGCACCGTCGATCCGCCGCCCCGCTTCGCGGCGACCCTGGTTCCCGCGCCAGGGGTCCGCCGACTGCCCCATCTGGAGGCGTTCCTGCCGGAATGCGCGCGGATCGTCCGGTCGGCTCGGCCCACCGCGCCGGTCGACAGCGTGGCGGGCTGGGGGTTCAAAAGAACCGCGCGCTACGCCCGCGCGCTCGCCGCCGGCCGGGGCTGGCCCTATCTGGCCCTGGAGGACGGCTTCCTGCGATCGGTCGGCCTGGGCGAAGCGGGCGCCCCGCCGATCAGCCTCGTCGTCGATGACCTGGGAATCTACTATGACGCGCGACAGCCGTCGCGCCTGGAGGCCTTGCTGGAGGCGCGGGGCTGGGAGCATTCCGACCTGCTCGCCCGCGCCCGCTCGATCATCGGTCGCCTCGTGGAGACCGGCCTTTCCAAGACCAACGCCGCCCCTCCCCTGGGCTCCGGCGTGCTGGAGCCGACCACGCGGCGCCGTGTCCTGGTGGTCGATCAGACCGCAGGCGACGCCTCCATCGCCGGCGGCCTCGCCGACGCCGCGACTTTTTCCCGCATGCTCGAAACCGCCAGGCGCGACGAGCCGGGGGCGCTGATCGTCGTGCGCCGTCACCCCGCGGTCGAGGCCGGGCTGAAGCGCGGCTGCCTGGATCCCGAGGCCCTCGCCGACACCTTCGTGCTCAAGGACGATTGCCGGATTTCCGACCTCCTGGCGCGCGTGGACGCGGTCTATACCGTGAGCAGCCTTGCCGGTTTCGAGGCCCTCATCCGCGGTCTGCCCGTCCGCTGTTTCGGCCTGCCGTTCTACGCCGGCTGGGGCGCCACCCGCGATGAGATCGCCTGCGCCCGGCGCACCACGCGACGCACGCCCGAGGAGCTGTTCGCGGCGGCCTATCTGCTCTATCCCCGGTACATCGATCCGCTCACCGGCGAGCCAGCGAGCGCCGAGGCCGCCGTCGAAAGGCTCGTGGAATTCCGGGACCGCGCCGACCGCCACGCCGGCTACACCGCCTGCCTGGGCTACGCGCCCTGGAAACACGGCTCGGCCCGCACCCTGCTCTATTCACCGCGCGGCCGGACCGCGTTCTTTTCGCGAGCGTCATCCGCCATCGGCGCCGCGCGCGCGCGCGGCGGGCGTGTGGTGTTCTGGGCCGGGCGAGAGACCCCCGCCCTGACGGCCGAACTCGAGGGTGGCGGCGTTCCGCTGCTTCGCATGGAGGACGGATTCATCCGCTCTCGGGGCCTGGGTTCCGACTTCCATCGCGCCGCATCGGTCGTGCTGGACGACCTTGGCGTCTATTATGACGCGACACGGCCTTCGAGGCTGGAGACGATCCTGCAGGAGGCGAAGTTCGACGCCGAGACGCTCGCGCGCGCGTCGGATCTGCGAACCCGCGTGGTCGACGCCGGCCTTACGAAATACAACCTGCGGACGGCTGCCCAAGCGGCGCCCGCGTGGCCCGCCGATCGGTTCAAGCTGCTGGTGGTCGGCCAGGTGGAGAACGACAAGTCGATCATCAAGGGATGCGAGGCGGTTCGCACCAATCTTGGCCTGTTGCGGGCCGCTCGCCAGGACCATCCCGACGCCTTCATCGTCTTCAAGCCCCATCCCGACGTCGAAGCCGGCAACCGCCCCGGCGCCGTGCCGGTCGAAGTGGTTACGGCGCTGGTCGACGCGATCGCCAAGGACCGCGATATTCTCACCTGCATTTCGGCCACCGACGGCGTGACCACCATGACCTCGCTGGCGGGCTTCGAGGCGCTTCTGCGCGGCAAGCCGGTATGGACGTTCGGGCGGCCGTTTTTCGCCGGTTGGGGCCTGACCCGTGACCGGCTCGACTGCCCAAGGCGGACCCGTCGCCTGACCCTCGATCAGCTCGTCGCCGGCGCCTTGATCGCCTATCCCATCTATGTCCACCCGGAGAATGGGCTGCCTTGCGCACCGGAAGATCTGATCGCGTTTCTTGAGCGAGCGCATGATTCGACGCCCGAAAGCGGCCCCAGGCGGCTGCGTTACTGGCGCGCGGTCTGGGAAAGCCTTCGGCGCCGGCCTCTCGCGCGCTATTGATCCCTAGCCCGCCGGGAGCATGGCCGTGTCGTACGGCGCCATGAACACGTCCACGGTTCTCTCCAGCATGGCCTCCACCGAGAACGAGCGCTCCGCCCAGGCTCGCGCCGCGTCCCCCAGGCGTCGGCGACCCTCTGGCCCGGCTTGCACCAGGCGCATCAGGCAGTCGGCCGCCTCTTCAAGGTCGGGCTTTTCCGCGCTTGCGAGGACAAAACCGGTTTCTCCGGCGATCACGGTTTCGGCGGCGCCGCCCGCCGGGGTGGTGATCACCGGCGTTCCCGCCAGTTGCGCTTCGATCAGCACATTGGGCATCCCCTCGTAGCGCGAAAGCAGCATCAGGGCGTCCACGCGCTCCAGCCAGTAGCCGACCGAGCCCGAGAGGCCGGTGAACAGCACCCGGTCGGACAGCCCCCGCCTGGCCGCGTATTCCTGCGCCTCCTGGCGCAGGGCCCCGTCGCCCACGATGATGAAACGTGCGCCGGGATGACGCCGGTGCAGATGCTCCGCGGCCGAGAGCCATTCCAGCGGACGTTTGTTGTGATCGAGCCGCATGACGCCGCCGAGGGTGAAATCCGCGCCGGCGGTGCGCTGCATGAAGTCCGCCCAAATGGCCTCGTCGCCTGGCGCGGCGGCTGGCGACAGGCGCTCGACACCGTTGTGGATCACCGGCACGCTTCCCTTGGCCATGCCCAGCCAATCCTCGTAGCGCCGCGCGGCCAAGGTCGAATTGGCCGTCATGACCACGCCCGGCGCGCCGAGCAGGGCTCGATAGATGGGCTCCAGCTCCAGCCGCCAACGGTTGACGCGATCGGTCGGAGGCAAGGTGCGAACCGACAGCACGATGCGTGGGATATCGGCCATCAGCGCCGCTAGCCCGGTGGCGAAGACCATCCCGTCCTGCCAGATATGGATCACGTCGGGCGCCGCATGGCGCAGATGGTCGACGAGCTGGGTCACGCCCTCCTTCATCCTCAACGGCAGGAAATCGATCGCCTGGCGAAAAGGACCGACGCGAGAGAGCCGGCCGTGGCCGCCAAAGCGTTCGAGGCGGTTGTATTCGGTGACCGCCACGCCCGAAGCGGTGAGCGTCTGCAGGAAGAAGTCATAGCCGCGCTTGGCGTTGAGCGAACGGCAGGCCACGCCGACCGGTCCCGCCATCTCGTAGCCGGCGACGCGCCGGCCCTCTTGCATCGCTTGGTTCAGCGACAACACCGTCGTGACCAGTTGGCGCTCGGCGCCGCCCGATCCCAGAGAACCGCTGACCAGCAGGGTCGAGCCCAGATAGTGGCGCCGTTCGAGCCGTTGGGCGCGGCCAGCGAGCACCTCGGTGACGATCGCTTCCAAGGCCCTCACGGAGGCGGGCGAGTCGTCCAGCGCGGCGTTGGGCGCCAAGCTTTCCAGGGTCGAGAGTTCACGGGTCAGGCGGGCGTGCGCCGCCGCGAAATCCTCGCCCCCGCAGACGGCGAGAGCCTCCGCCATGGTGCGTTGCGCGCTGAGAAGGCCAC
>JBBQGZ010000113.1:0-7443 GCA_038323535.1 Caulobacterales bacterium | reverse complement strand
AGCCTCCAGATCAACGTACGAAAACAGCGCCCCCGATCGCCTGTCCGAACCACGCATCCGCCTCTCCCGAACACCTCAGGAGAGGAGTGAATCATGCCGAGTCCCGTCGCGCCACCGACTTCTTCAACAGCCTGCTAGAGCCTTGGCCGTCGCGGTTGAATCACCTTGTTCGATCTCTCCTCACCGCCACCGGATTCACCCTTGGCCCGGGTACGCCCACCAACACCTCCCCCAAAGGGAGAGGGAGGGGCCCATGGCGAAGCCATGGGAGGGTGAGGGGTTCGGCCGCCGGGGGATTTCACGCCATGTTTCAGCGCCTTGACGCAAGCCGGCGGCTCGATCGGATAGCGGGTAACCCCTCACCCTCCCACGCCCAAGAGGGCGCGGGCCCCTCGGGCGCCTCCAACTTGGCCCCCGTGCTGGGATCACCAGACGCGGCAAAAAGATGGTATTGTCTGAGCTTCGCAAGGTCGCCAGCAAGCTGGCCACTATCGGTGTTCAATACCTGGGAGAGTTCAAGCTGCGTCGTCTCACCTAGCGCCGCAAGAGCAAAAAGAGTCCTTATTTGCGAGTCCGTTAGCTCTTTCAGTTCCCGCTCAAAGGTGAACCGCCTGACGTCGTCGCCCGCCCGATCTTTCCATCGTCTAATCGCTTGATTGATGTCCTCGCCCAAACTAACAAGTCGCAGAATCGATGCGCAAAACAATGGGGAGCCTAGGGGAGCAGGACGCTCCATCACGGCGCGAGAGAGCGCCGCGCCACCCGGCACGCCCACCGACATCTCTCCCAAACGGGAGAGGGGTTCCGTGGCCGACCTTCCAAACCGCGCCCACACCGAATGGCGAGATGTGTGCATGGTGGATCATGGCCGGGAATAATTCCGCTTGCACCCCGGTCTACCCGAAAGAACCGTATCGCCCGATCCCAACCATGGGCGGGTCCCGCGGCTCGAGCCGGAGACACCCATGTCCATTGGAAAGTCGGCCCGCCGCCACACGCCCCCCTCGAGGAGCATCGGCCCCAGACGCTTCGATGGGGTGACGATCGCCCTGCATTGGGCGACGGTCGCCTTGATCGTCGGCATGTTCGCCACCGGCTTGAGCCTGGGGCTCGCGACCGATCACGAGCAGGAAGAGAGCCTTCTCTATCTGCACCGCTCTCTTGGGGTGCTGACCTGGGTCACGGCCTTCTGCCGCGTCGCCTGGCGCCTGCGCTTCGCCTTCATCCCCGCGTTTCCCTCCGCCATGCCGAAGGCCCAGCAACACCTGGCCAAACTGAGCGAATTGGGCCTCTACGCGCTCCTGCTGGCCCAACCCCTGACCGGCCTGGCGCAAAGCCTGACCCGCGGGCGCCCCTTCCCGCTGCTGGCCTGGGAGGCGCCCGCCGTCATGGTGAGGGACAAGGCCCTCACCCACCTCTTTCACGGGATCCACGAGTTCTCGGCCTGGGCGCTACTTGGCCTCATCGGGCTTCACGTCCTGGCGGCGCTGTTTCACCGCTTCATCGTGAAGGACGAGGTGCTTGGGTCGATGGCGCCTTGGAAACCTTCGAACCGTGGAAACGCGCCTATGCCCGGCAGTTGATGCGGTCTTATGCGATGATCCCACCGCCGCCGGCTGAACGGGAAGGTCTTTGAGAGATGCCGACTTCAGAGCGCGTCCAGGCCTTCGTGGCCGTGGTAGTCAGCGGCGACCATGTCGGCGCGATTAGGGACTACTACTGGGACGACGCGTCGATGCGGGAGAACCTGGCCGAACCCCGCCGCGGGCGGGAGCTGTTGATGGCGCAAGAGGCCAAGGCTCTGTCCCGCCTCAAGCGAATGCGCACCTACCCGCCGAAGGCGGTCGTGATCGACGGTGATCGGGTGGTCATTCATTGGGTCTTCGAGGCGACCGACCCCGCCGGCGTCACCCGCCGGCTGGAGGAGTTGGCGCTTCAGATCTGGCGTGGCGATCGCATCCACGCCGAAAGGTTCTTCCATGACACCGCCACGGCTTGGCGCGCCGTCGAGGCGGATGATCCAGAGGATTCGCTGTGCGGTTGAATCAGGTCACGGTCACGCTGCCGGATCTGGACGCCGGCTGGGAATTCTATCGAGGCCTTGGGCTTGTTCCGATAGTCGATGCGCGGCCCCGTTACGCGCGATTCAAATGCCCGGACGGCGACAGCACGTTTTCGCTTCATCAGAGCGAGGCGAGCGGCGCCGGAACGACCGTCTATTTCGAATGCGACGACCTCGACGAGCGGGTCGCGGCCCTCGAGGCCGCCGGCTTCGTGTTCGCCAGCGAACCGGAGGACAAGGCCTGGCTTTGGCGCGAGGCCGAATTGTTCGATCCCGGCGGCAATCGCGTACTGCTCTATCGCGCCGGAGAGAACCGGCTCAATCCTCCATGGCGCCTCGCGGCGGACCCGCCGTCGGAGAGATAAACCGGAAATTCCAGCCGCGCGCCGATCCAGGCGCCTGCGGACGGGAATGGTTCACAGCCCTCCAGGCGGCCGGCGCAACCTGCTCAGAAGCGGCTGGCCGCCTCGACCTCCTCCAATCCCCGCCGCGCGAGGGCGTCGGCGCGTTCGTTCAGGGCGTGGCCGGCATGGCCTTTGACCCAGCGCCAATCCACCTGATGGCGAAGCCGCGCCTCGTCGAGGCGGCGCCAGAGGTCGTCGTTCTTCACCGCCCCCTTGGTCATCGTCCGCCAGCCGCGCGCCTTCCAAAGGGGCAGCCACTGGGTGATGCCGTTCCTGAGATACTGGCTGTCGGTATGAAGCTCGACCTCGCAGGGGCGCTTGAGGGCCGTCAGCGCTTCGATGGCGGCGGTCAGCTCCATGCGGTTGTTGGTGGTGGCCGCTTCGCCGCCCCAGATCTCCCGCTCCTGGTCCTTGAAGATGAGGATCGCTCCCCAGCCGCCGGGGCCGGGATTGCCCCGGCAGGCGCCGTCGGTGAAGATGACCACGCTCGGCGTCACGCGGGGATTTCCAGGAGCGCCCGGCCGCCGGCCGCGCCCGCCGCCCGGTGGACGGCGAGCTTGCGCTCATATTCCAGGGGGTCCTTGGGCCGCACCAGGGCGCCCGCCGGCGTCGCGCCCCAATCGTGAAGGCGGGTCAGAAAAAACCGCATGGCCGCGCCGTGGGCAAGCAGGGGGAGGGCCCGCGCCTCCTCGGCCGACAGCGGTCGCCGGCGCTGGTAGCCGTCGACAAAAGCCCTGGCGGCGGCAGAGTTGAAATCGCCGTCGGCCTCGAAGCACCAGGCGTTCAGCGCCACGGCGAGGTCATAGGCCAGGGTGTCCCAGGCGGCGAAGTAGAAGTCGATGGCGCCGGCGAAACGGCCGTCGCGGAAAAACACATTGTCTGGAAAATAGTCGGCGTGGACGATGCCCTCGGGCAGGCCGGTGGGCCAGGATCCGGCGAACAGGGCGAGATCCCCCTCGACGGCCGCCGCCAGGCCGGGCTTGAGCGCTTCGGCGGCGGCGCCCAGGGGCGCGAAGATCCCCGCCCAGGCGCCCTGACCCAGATCGTTCGCCCGCCGGCGCGGAAAGCCCCGCGCGGCGAGGTGCAGCCAGGCCAGGCCCTCGCCCGCCTCCCGGCAGTGGGCGATGGTGGGATGGCGCACCGAAAGCCCGGGCAGAAACGCCGACAGGGCCGCCGGCTTGCCGCGTACGCTCTTGAGCCTGCGCCCTTCGCGGTCGGCGATCGGCGGCGCGCTGGGAAAGCCGCGCGAGGCCAGCCATTCCATCAGGCCAAGGAAGAAGGGGAGCTGATCGGCGCGCACCCGCCGCTCATAGATCGTCAACACATAGCGGCCCGCCGCCGTCTCCAGCAGGAAATTCGAATTCTCCACACCCTCGGCGATGCCTTCGAAACGCGTCGGCGCACCCAGGTCGTAGTCGGCGAGGAAGGCCGCCAGTTCGGCGTCGGTGATGTCGGTATAGACGGCCATGGCGGTCCATCCGCGACGCCGCGTCATGCGTCAAGCCGGCCGGTTCGTTGCGGCGCCGCGGATATGCCGTTATCACCGGGCCAGCTTGCGCCGAACGGCCGCCGGCCGGCCTTTTCAGTCTGGACATTCCATGCGCCGCCTTCGCCTCTATCTCTTCGCCGCCACCGCCGCCTTGAGCTTCTCTTGGGCTGTTCCCAGCTTTGCCCAGTACAGCGGCGGCGCATCGCACGGGCCTAGCGATCAGCAGGCGCAGGACGACGCCAAGAAGAAGAAACGCGACGAGGAATTCGGCGCCGGCAAGGCGGCCCTGCCGGCGTTGCGCAACGCCGGCCCCTGCCCCTTCGCCAAGGTGCTCTACGACGCCGCCCGTTACGTCGAATTCAAGGACAACGTCGAAGCCTCGGCGGCGGTGCAATACACCGGAGAAATCCAGAAGGTGGCCTCGGCCTGCGCCTACAAGGGGGCCGAGCCGATCAGGGTCCAGATGCAGGTGTTGTTCGAACTGGGCCGAGGGCCCCAGGCGGCTGGAAACCGCAAGACCTATCGCTATTGGGTGGCCGTCACCGACCGCAATCACGCGGTCCTGGGCAAGGAGTTCTTCGACCTGCCGGTGACGTTCCCGGCCGGAAGCGATCGGGTCACCCTCACCGAAACCCTGGGGGGCGTGACCATTCCCCGCGTCGCGACCACGGTCAGCGGGGCCAACTTCGAGATCCTGATCGGCTTCGAGGTCACGCCCCAGATGGCGGCCTTCAACCGTGACGGCAAACGCTTCCGGCCCAACGCCGGTCAGATCACCGCCCAGGCCGCCGCCGCCAAGCCATGAAGGCCCTGGCGTCGGTCCTCGGCGAAGCGGCCGAGGCCGCCTTCGCCCGACTGGGCTTGCCAGGCGACCACGGGCGGGTGACGCCGTCGGACCGGCCGGACCTCGCCGACTTCCAGTGCAACGGCGCCCTGGCGGCCGCCAGGGCAGCCAAGACGGACCCGCGCCGCATTGCCGCCGCCGTCGCCCAGTCGCTTACCGCCGAGCCGGCCGTCGCCTCCGCCGAGGTCGCCGGCCCGGGCTTCATCAATCTGCGGGTCGGCCCGGAGGCCCTGTCAGCCCGCGCCAACGGCCTCGCGGCCGACGACCGCGCCGGCGCCAGCCTCGTTGCATCGCCGCGGCGGGTGATCATCGACTACGCCGGGCCCAACGTCGCCAAGGAGATGCACGTCGGACACCTGCGCGCCTCGATCATCGGCGAGGCGATCAAGCGCCTGTTCCGCTTTCGCGGCGACGAGGTTTTGGGGGACGCCCATTTCGGCGACTGGGGCTTCCAGATGGGCCTGCTGCTGGTCGCCTGCGCCGACGCCGATCCGGCGGTGGGCGCCCTGCTGGAGCGACTGGCGACCGAGCCGGCCGGCTTCGGCGAGGCCGACGAGGCGGCTATCGATCAGGAACTGTCGGCGCGCATCGGCCTGGACGACCTCGACCGGCTCTATCCCGCCGCCGCCGCGAGGGCTAGGTCCGACCCCGCCTATCGCGAGCGCGCCCGGCGGGCCACCGCCGAACTGCAGGCGGGTCGCTTCGGCCACCGCCAGGTCTGGCGCCACTTCGCCAAGGTCACGCGGGTGGCGCTGGAGCGCGACTTCGCGGCCCTGGGCATAATTTTCGACCTGTGGCGGGGCGAGAGCGACGTCGATTCCCTGATCGAGCCGATGGTGGCGGAACTTAAGGACGCGGGCCTGCTGGTGGAGGACGCCGGCGCCCGGATCATCCGCGTGGCCAAAGACGACGATCGCCGGGAGGTTCCGCCCCTGCTGGTCGTGTCCTCCGAGGGCTCGGCGATGTACGGCACGACGGATCTGGCCACGATCCTCGATCGGCGCCGATTCTTCGATCCCGATCTTACGCTCTATGTGGTCGACCAGCGCCAGGCGGACCACTTCGAGACGGTGTTCCGGGCCGCGTATCTCGCCGGATACGCCAGGGAAGGGGCGCTGGAGCACGTCGGATTCGGCACCATGAACGGCGCCGACGGCAAGCCCTTCAAGACCCGCGAGGGAGGCGTGCTCAAGCTGCGCGACCTGATCGACATGGCGCTCGGCAAGGCGCGCGAGCGGCTTCATGCCGCCCGCCTGGGCGACGAACTTTCGGCCGAAGCGTTCGATGACACCGCGCTGAAGGTTGGCGTGGCGGCGCTGAAATTCGCCGACCTGGTGAATTTTCGCGGCACCTCCTACGTCTTCGACCTCGACCGCTTTTCGAGCTTCGAGGGCAAGACCGGCCCCTATCTGCTCTATCAGGCGGTGCGGGTGAAATCCCTGATGCGCAAGGCGGCGGCGGAGGGTTGGAAGGCCGGCGCGATCGTCGTGGCGGAGGCCGCCGAACGCGACCTCGTGCTGCTGCTGGACGCCTTCGACCACACCTTGGCCGAAGCCTACGCCAAGCGGGCGCCCAACCTCGTCGCCGATCACGCCTTCCGCCTAGCCCAGGCCTTCGCCCGATTCTATGGGTCCTGCCCGGTGCTCGCCGCGCCCGACGCGGCCACGCGCGCCTCGCGGCTGGGCTTGGCGGCGGTGACGCTCAGGCAACTGGAGCTGGCGCTGGACGTGCTCGGGATCGCGGTTCCAGAGCAGATGTAGAAAGGGAAGTTCATTCTCCCTCCGTCGGGCGCATGGGGTGGGACAGACGGCGAAGCAGGCAGGGCGGGGAAGTGTGGATCATCTCCGGCCTCCCGGCCCTCACCAGACAGCCCCACCCCGGCCCTTCAGGCCGACCCTCCCCATGAAGGGGAGGGAGGACGGAAATCTATCGCGAAGGATCGCCCATGACCGTCTTTATAAGCTAGGCCACTGTCGCCGATCTTGCCGACCTAACCGGGGTGGGCGGCCAAGTGACGGCATCCGGCTTGACTCCCTCGCGGCCCTCCCCCAGGTTCGGGGCGGCTCTCGCGGGAGAGGCCGGGCTTGGCGACGGGCTCGGCGCCGAAGGCGCAACCGCCCCGGAAACGCTCAGGCAAAAGGACCGCGAGAACCAGATAAACGCTGGAAAGAGGCGGCCCGTCTTCCCTCGATCGAGGAGGCGTGGTGGCTCGCCGAAGGAGCAAGGGCCGGCGGCCCGAAATATCTCAGGCCCAAGGGACAGCGGGGGCGCGTGAGCGGCGGACTGTCCGCCGGCGCGTGACCGCCCGCGGAGCCCCTCTTGTCCGACCAAGCCCTGAAATCCACCCCGCTCACGGCCGCCCATCGGGAGTTGGGCGGGCGTATGGTTGCGTTCGCCGGCTATTCCATGCCGGTACAATATCCGCTGGGCGTCCTCAAGGAGCACCTGTGGACCCGCGAACACGCCGGGGTGTTCGACGTTTCCCACATGGGGCCGGCCTTTCTCGAACTCACCGCCCGCAGCGGCGACCGCGAGGCCGATCACCGCGCGGTCGCGGCCCTGGCCGAGGCGAGGGTGTGCGGCGACATCCGCAGCCTTGCGCCCGGCCAGCTGCGCTACACCCTTTTGCTCAATTCCACCGGCG
>JBBQGZ010000112.1:0-7553 GCA_038323535.1 Caulobacterales bacterium | reverse complement strand
CCAATCGTGCGTGCCGGCCGGCAACCAGCGCAGGACGTATTCGGCGCCGATCTTGGCCAGGGCCAGGGACTTGAGGGTGCGATTGAGGGTGGCGACGATCATCAGCCCGCCCGGCGCCAGCAGGCGCGCGCAATCGCGCAGGAAGGCGCGCGGGTCGGCGACATGTTCGACGACCTCCATGTTCAGGACCAGGTCGAAGCCCGCCCCGCCGCTGGCGAGAAGATCCTCGGCCGTCGTGGCCCGGTAGTCGATCTTCAGCCCCCCTTCGGCGGCGTGGGCGGTCGCGATGGCGACATTGCGCGGCGAGGCGTCGACGCCGGTGACGGTGAAGCCCAGCCGCGTCATCGGCTCGCAAAGAAGGCCGCCGCCGCAGCCAATATCGAGCAGCCGCAGGCCGCCGAACGGCGCCCTCTCGCCGGCGTCCCGGGCGAACCGCCGCAGGGCCTCGTCGCGGATGAAGGCCAGTCGAACGGGGTTAAGCCGGTGCAGGGGCGCGAACGCGCCGTGGGAATCCCACCACGCCTCGGCGATCGCGGAAAATCGCGCCACGTCGGCCGGGTCGATGCTGGACGGGCTCGCGGGAAGGGTCACGACGGTGTGCTGAACCACGCGAGGCCGGCGGTCAACGCCGACGGATGCACGAAGCGCTCTATACGGCGCGCCGAAGCCGCGGCGAGCCATCGGGCGCCCTATCGACGCTAGCGTTCGTTCGCTAAAACCGCGGTTCACGCGAGGGAGGGAGCCGAATTTTGTCGCGGCTGGTGATGAAGTTCGGCGGCACCTCGCTGGCCGACCTGGAACGCATCCGCCGCGTGGCCGCCCTGGTCGCCGCCGAAGCCGCGCCGGGCCGGGGGCTGGCCGTGGTGGTCTCGGCCATGGCCGGCAGAACCAATGAGCTGGTGGCCTGGACCGACGGCGCGGGCGCTTCGGCGCAAGGCCTCGTTCCCTCGGACGACGAATATGACGCCGTGGTCGCGTCCGGCGAACAGGTGACGGCGGGGTTGCTGGCCATGACCCTGCGCAATATGGGCCTCGCCGCGCGTTCGTGGATGGGCTGGCAGATACCCATCATCACCGACGACGCCCACGGCCGGGCGCGGATCGATGACATTCCGCCTGGGAAACTCGGCCAAGCCCTGGACTCAGGCGAGATCGCCGTGGTCGCCGGCTTCCAGGGCGTGACCCGCGATGGGCGCCTGGCGACTCTGGGCCGCGGCGGATCGGACACCACCGCGGTGGCCATCGCCGCGGCGCTGAAGGCCGAACGCTGCGATATCTATACCGACGTCGACGGCGTCTACACCACCGATCCGCGCATCGAATCCAAAGCGCGGCGACTGCCGGCGATCTCCTATGAGGAGATGCTTGAAATGGCCTCTCTGGGGGCCAGGGTGCTGCACACGCGGTCGGTTGAACTAGCCATGGCCCACGGCGTGCGGGTCCGGGTGCTGTCGAGCTTCGCGCAGCCGGGAGGGGCGCCCGGCGAGGGAACCATCGTTTGCGACGAGGAGGACATCGTGGAAAAACGGATCGTGAGCGGCGTGGCCTACAGCCGCGACGAGGCCAAGATCAGCCTGTTCGGCCTGCCCGACCATCCGGGCGTCTCCTCGGAGATCTTTGGGCGCCTGGCCGACGCCGACGTCAACGTCGACATGATCGCCCAGAGCCACGCCCGCGGCGAAGGGGCGGCGAACATGGAGTTCACCGTCTCAAAGCGCGACGCCGCCAGGGCGGTGGAAATCGTCCGCGCCGCCCAGGGCGTCATCGGCTTCGACGAGGTGGCGGTGGACGAGGATGTCGCCAAGGTCTCCGTGGTCGGTGTGGGCATGCGCAGCCACGCCGGGGTGGCCAAGACCATGTTCGGCGCCCTGGCCGAAAAAGGCGTCAACATCCAGGTGATTTCCACCTCGGAGATCAAGATCAGCGTGCTGATCGATGCCGCCTATACGGAGCTGGCCGTGCGGGCGTTGCATGCGGCATACGGGCTGGATCGGGTGTGAAATTTAACGCTCATGTGGGCCGCGGTCTTTCCCTCTTTTTCCCGTCATCACCGGGCGGAAGTCCCGGTGACCCATGATCGGCCGGCCTGGAATGGCCGCGCCAGCGCGGCCACAGCTTGCTTCAGAGTTCATGGGTAGTCGGGACCAAGGCTCGGCTACGACGTTCGAAAAGGGGACGCCGGTCGCGCGAACCGGCGAACCACTAAGAATGAGGCCCGAGGCGGCTCGGGTTACGTGCGCCCTCACAGCGCCTCGACGCACATGGCGACCCCCATCCCGCCGCCGACGCAGAGGGTGGCGAGGCCTTTCTTGGCGCCCGAGCGCTTCATCTCGTGCACCAAGGTCGTGAGGATGCGCGCGCCCGAGGCGCCGATGGGATGGCCGATGGCGAGGGCGCCGCCGTTGACGTTGACCTTGGCGGGATCCAGCCCAAGCTCGCGAACGACAGACAACGATTGGGCGGCGAAGGCCTCGTTGGATTCGATCAGGTCCAGGTCGGCGACGCTCCAGCCGGCCTTTTCCAGGGCTTTGCGGGTGGCGGGGATGGGCCCCGTTCCCATGATCTCCGGCTCGACCCCGGCATGAGCCCAGGAGGCAATGCGGGCCAGGGGCTTGAGGCCCCGTTTGGCGGCCTCGTCGGCGGACATCAACACCACGGCGGCGGCCCCGTCGTTGAGCCCCGAGGCGTTGGCGGCGGTGACCGAGCCCTCCTTGGCGAATGCGGGCTTGAGCCCGCTGATTCCTTCATAGGTGACGCCGTGGCGGATGAACTCATCCTGGTCGACCACGGTGTCGCCCTTGCGGCCTTTGATCGTCACCGGAGCGATCTCGCCGGAGAAACGCCCGGCCTTCTGGGCGGCCTCGGCCTTGTTCTGCGAGCCGACGGCGAAGCGGTCCTGGTCCTCGCGGGTGATCTGCCAGCGGGCGGCGATATTCTCGGCCGTCTGGCCCATGTGATAGCCGTGGAAGGCGTCCCAAAGGCCGTCCTTGATCATGGTGTCGACGAAGCCCAGCTCGCCCATCTTCTGACCGTTGCGCAGGTGCGCCGCGTGGGGGGACTGGCTCATGCTTTCCTGACCTCCGGCCACGACGATCTCCGCGTCGCCGGCGGCGATCTGCTGGGCGCCCAGGGCGACGGCGCGCAGGCCCGAGCCGCAGAGCTGGTTGACGCTCCAGGCGGGGCTCTCCACCGGCACGCCGGCGTTCACCGCGGCCTGGCGGGCGGGGCCTTGGCCGGCGCCGGCCTGCAGCACCTGGCCCATGATCACCTCGTCGACGTCGGCGGGCGCGATGCCGGCCCGCTCGATGGCGGCCTGGATGGCGACCTTGCCCAGGTCATGGGCGGGGACGCTGGCGAGCGCGCCGTTGAACGACCCCACGGCGGTGCGGGCGGCGGAAACGATGACGATGTCACTCATGGCGATCAGCTCCGATGGGGCGTTAAGGACGCCGAGCATTTCCCTAGCCCAATCGCGCTGCCCGCGTCACCCCGCCGGTTTCGTAGCGGCGTCGGAAAACCTGCTATAGGCGCCCTTATCAACTCTGGAGCGCCTCAAGGACCCCCATGCCGACGCCAGGGCTCGCCATCCGCGGACCGCGCAGCCTGCTTCGGCAGATTCGCGAGGCCATGGCCGGGGTGGGGCCGACCCAGGCCAAGCTCAACATGGTGGTGCGCACGATCGCCGTCTCCATGGTCGCCGAGGTGTGCACGATCTATCTGCGCCGGGCGTCCGGCGAGATGGAGTTGTTCGCCACCGAGGGCCTCGATCCCAGCGCGGTGCATGTCACACGCCTGAAGGCCGGAGAAGGGCTGGTGGGCGAGATCATGCGCCTGGGCCGGCCGCTCAACCTTTCGGACGCGCCCAGCCATCCGGCGTTCTCCTACCGCCCCGAGACCGGTGAGGATCCGTTCCACGCGATGCTGGGCGTCCCCCTCCTGCGCGGCGGCCGGGCGATCGGCGTGCTGGTGGTGCAGAACCGGACCAGCCGGATCTACGCCGAGGACGACGTCGAGGATCTGCAGATCATCGCCATGGTCCTGGCCGAGATGGTCGCGACGGGCGATCTGCTCTCGCGCGAGGAACTGAAAGACGTCGAGATCGCGCCGCGCCGGTCCGAGCGGCTCAAGGGCGCGAAGTTCGCCGACGGCCTGGCCTTCGGGGTGGCGGTGCTGCACGAGGCCCCGGTGGCCGTCGGGCGGCTGCTTTCCGACGACGCCGCCGCTGAAGAGGCCCGCCTCGCCGCCGCGATCGCCAGCCTCCAGGCGCAGATCGAGGCCATGCTCGATGGGCACGCGGCCATCCTGGGCGCCTCTTACGACGTCCTGGAAACCTATAAGATGCTGGCCTACAGCCGCTCGTGGAATCACTCCCTCCAGGAAGCGGTGCATTCGGGGCTGACCGCCGAGGCGGCGGTGGAGCGGGTGCGCTCCGAACATCGCGCCGGCATCGGCCAGGCCCGGGACCCCTACCTTCGCGAACGCGTCCACGACCTGGAGGACCTCAACGACCGCTTGCTGCGCCATCTGGCGGGGGACGGCGGCAAGTCCCGGAAACTGCCCGACGACGCCATCCTCATCGCGCGCAACCTCGGTCCCGCCGACCTGCTCGAATATGACCGAGCCAAGCTCAAGGGCCTGCTGCTCGAGGAGGGCTCCCCGGCCAGCCATGCCACGATCGTCGCCAGCGCCCTGCAGATCCCCTGCGTCGGGCGCATCGCCGGCCTGCGCGACCGGGTCAGCGAGGGCGATCCGGTGATCGTCGACGCCGAGATGGGTGAGACCTATCTGCGCCCGCGCCCAGACGTGGTGAAAGCGGTCACGGCGCGAATCAAGGTCCGTGCCGAACGTAGGGCCGGCTTCGCCAAGCTGAGGGACACCCCGGCCTTCACCCGCGACGGGGCCAAGATTACGCTACTGATGAATGCCGGCTTGGCCGTCGATCTGGACATCCTGGCCGAAACCGGCGCCGAGGGGATCGGCCTCTTCCGCACCGAATTCCAGTTCATGGTTTCGGAGGATTTGCCCCGGTTCAACGCCCAGGCCCATCTCTACAGCCGGGTCATGGCGGCGGCGGGTAGCCTGCCGGTCACCTTCCGCACCCTGGATCTGGGCGGAGACAAGATCCTGCCCTATCTGCAATCCGAACGGGAGGACAATCCGGCCCTGGGCTGGCGCGCGGTGCGCATGGGCCTGGACCGCCCGGCCCTCCTGCGGATGCAGCTTCGCGCCCTGATCGCCGCGGTGTCCGGGCGGCCCTTGCGGGTCATGTTCCCCCTGGTCGCCAGCGTCGAGGAATTCCGCGCCGCGCGGGGCCTGGTGGACCATGAAGTCGCCTGGGCGCTGCGCCGCGGACGGCCCGCCCCCTCTCGCCTCGATGTCGGGACCATGATCGAGGCGCCCTCGCTCCTCTGGCACCTCGACGCCCTGCTGCCCATCGCTGACTTCGTGTCGGTCGGCACCAACGACCTGATGCAGTATCTGTTCGCGGCCGACCGGGGCAATCCTCGGGTCTCCAACCGCTACGACCCCCTCTCGCCCCCGGCCCTGCGCGCCCTCAAGGCGATCGAGGAGGCCTGCGCCCGGACCGCGACCCCGGTCTCGGTGTGCGGCGAGATGGCCGGGCGGCCCCTGGAGGCCTTCGCCCTCGTGGCGCTCGGCTTCGAGGCCCTCTCCATGCCGCCGGCGGGAATCGGGCCGGTCAAGCAGATGGTGCTGTCCTGCGACCGGGGCGCGGCGAGCCGCGGCCTCGACGGCCTTCTGGCGAGCTCCGCGGGCTCGATACGCCAGGACATCGAAGCCCTGGCCCGGAAGCTCTATATCGCCGCGTAGGCCGTTGAAATCACGCCGTTCCGCTGCTATCGCGGGCGTCCGGTCGTGAGCCGCGGCCGAGATTTTCAGATCGGTCGGTGATGTCGCTGGACAAGCGCGCGGTCGGAGACACCCCAGACGTGGCTGCGCAGGGCGGGAACCTGGCCTCCCTGCGGCCGGTCAAGGTCGTGCTCACCGAGTACGGGAATGTCGGCGCCGCCCTGCGCGGCGCGCGCGAGGCGCTGGGCCTGGAGGTGGAGGATATCGCCCAGGCGACCCGGGTGCGCGCCGCCCACCTCGCCGCCATCGAGGCGTTCGAATTGAGCGCGCTGCCATCGCGGCCGTTCGCCGTCGGCTATGTCCGCGCCTACGCCCGGGCGCTGGGCCTGGACGCCGAAGCGGTGGTGGCCCGCTTCAAGGCCGAGGCCCCGCCCCCCGATGGCGACCTGCGCGCGCCCGGCGGCCTCGGCCACAACGCGCCTCGCCGGTGGCGCTGGCTCGCCGTTCTGGCGGTGGGGGTGGTCGCGGCGGTGGTGACGTGGAACTTGACCCGGCACGCACAGGTCGCGCCGCCGCATCGCGGCGCCGCCCTGGCCGCGCCTCGCGCCGCGCTCGCGGCAAGGCCGCCGGCCGGACCCGCGATTCTGGGCGCCCCGCTCCCCCCACCGCCCGAGGCCTCGACCCCGCCGGCCTATGAGACCCCCGGCCTCGCCGCGGCCATGGGCGCCGGGGAGTCTCCCCGAGCGCCCGCGGCGGCCGTCGGCGGAGCGACGCTAGGCCCCTCCGGTCGGTCGAGCGACGCCGACGCCCCCGGCGCGCCCTTCGTCGCGGCGGGCGCCATCTACGGAGCGAAGGGCGCGGGCTCGGGCGTGATCCTGCAGGCGCGCAAGCCCACGTCCCTTATCGTGCGCGGCCCAGGCGGCGTGGTCTATTTCGCCCGCCAGCTGGCCGCGGGGGAAGCGTGGCGGCCCCCGGCCATGGCGGGCCTCGTCGTCGACGCCGGGAACCCCGCCTCGATCGAGGTCTTCACCGACGGCGCTTCGCGCGGCGCCCTTCCTCAGGCGCAAACGCCCTTGGCCCAGTTGAAACCCTAGCCGGCTGCCGGGCAGGGACTTGGGGGCGCGGCGGTTTCGTCCTATCCTAAGGGCCTCATGACCACTCAAGACCATACCCACCTTCGCCCCTGGCGGGCCATCGACCGGCGAGCCTCGCGGCAGATCCATGTGGGGGCCGTGCCGGTGGGGGGCGATGCGCCGATCACCGTCCAGTCGATGACCAACACCGTCACCGGCGACGCCGCCGCCACCATCGAGCAGATCCGGCAGCTGGAAGAGGCCGGCGCCGATATCGTGCGGGTGTCCTGCCCCGACGAGGACGCCACCGCCGCCTTCAAGGCCATCGCCAAGGCCTCGCGCGTGCCCTTGGTGGCCGACATTCACTTCCACTACAAACGCGGCATCGAGGCGGCCAAGGCGGGCGCGGCGTGCCTGAGGATCAATCCGGGCAATATCGGCTCGCCGGCGCGGGTGCGCGAGGTGATCTCCGCGGCGCGCGATCATGGCTGCTCCATGCGCATCGGGGTCAACGCCGGCTCGCTGGAGCGCGACCTGCTGGAGCGCTATGGCGAGCCCTGCCCCCAGGCCATGGTCGAAAGCGCGCTCGGCCACGCCCGCATCCTCCAGGACCACGACTTCCACGAATTCAAGATCAGCGTGAAGGCCTCCGACGTGTTCATGACCGTCGCC
>JBBQGZ010000111.1:0-7627 GCA_038323535.1 Caulobacterales bacterium | reverse complement strand
GTGGGAGGATGAGGGGGTAGGCGGCAAGCAGACGATCCCCTCACCCTCCCAACCGCTTCGCGGTCGGGCCCCTCCCTCTCGTTGGCGTGGAAGAGGTGATCTAGGGCCGGCTGGCGAGGGCGAGGAATCCTGCGGCTGGCTGCGCACCGGAGACTTGGGGTTTTGGTCGGACCAGGGGCTCGTCGTGACCGGACGGCGCAAGGACATGATCATCGTGCGCGGGGCGAATTTCGACCCGCTCGATCTGGAACTGGCCGCCGAGGTGTGCCATCCCGCCCTAAGCCCGGGCGGCGGCGGCGCCTTCTCGTTCGACGACGCGGCGGGCGAGAAGGTGGTGCTCGTGCATGAAGTAGACCGCGCCGCGATGAAGACCCTCGATTGCGGCGCGGTGGTGGCGCGGGTGGCCGAGACCATGAGCCTGAATTTCGGCCTGACTCTGCATGACCTCGTGCTCCTGAAATCGGGCGCCCTGCCGCGCACCACCAGCGGCAAGGTGCAGCGGCATCTCTGCCGCGAGCGCTATGTGACCGGAGATCTCCCGGGGCTCGACGAGGCGCGCCACCCGGAACTCGGCCGCTGGCGTGCGGCCCGCCCATGACCGCCGCCTCCGCGCCGGCGGACGGCGAACTCCGGAAATGGGTGCGCGACTACCTGGCCGATGTTCTGGGCATTCCCGAACCCGAGGTGGAGCTCGACCGCACGCTCGACAGCTACGGCCTCGATTCCATCGAGGCGGTGCTGATGGCCGGGGGCCTGGAGGATTTCCTGGGCTTGGAAATCGATCCCGCCGCGTTCCTGCAATATCCGACCATCGAAGCCATGGTCGCCGCGCTGGAGCACGGCGAGGGAATCCAGCAATTGTTGGACTATGACGCGCACTGATCGCTCCGTGACCATCGACCCCACATCCTCGCATCCCGCGGAGGGTCCCGGCGCCTCGGCGAGCCTGGACACACGACCCCTCTCGCCGGCCATCGGCGTCGAGGTGCGCGGGATCGATCTCGCTCGACGGATGGACCCCGCCGCCTTTATGCAAATCCGCGAGGCCTGGGAGAGCCATTGCATGGCCCTCTTCCGCGGCCAGAAGCTGAGCGAGGTCAAGCAGATCATCTTCGCCAGCCTGTTTGGCAAACTAGGCGCGGTCAGGGGAGCTACTCCCGCCGTAGTCCATGTGAGCAATGCTCGCGACGGGAGCGGCGTGCAGGGAATACTACCTGAGGGCCCAATCGACCTGCACAGCGACGGGTCCTATCTCGAAGAGCCGATGATGGCGACGATGCTCTACGCCATCGACGTTCCCGAGCGTGGTGGAAACACACTCTTCGCCAATGGTTTTCGCGCCTATGACGCCCTTCCCGACGAATTGAAACAGCGGCTCGCGGGCCGGCGGGCGCTCCACGCCTATGACCGCCAGACCGAGCCGACCCGCCGACCGGATCGGGCGCCCCTGGGCGTCACGCCCGTGGCGCATCCCATCTTTCGCATCCATCCGTCCACCGGACGCATGGCGCTCTACGTCGACCGCCTGATGACCTGGTCGATCGCGGACATGCCGGCGGAGGAAAGCGACCGGATTCTCCATTTCCTCTTCGACCACCAGGAAAGGCCTGAGTTCGTCTATGAGCATGTCTGGGCGCCGGGCGATCTGATCGTTTGGGACAACCGGTCGTGCCTGCACGGCCGCACCGACTTCGATCCGAGCGCCCTTCGTCGCCTCAGGCGGGCTACGGTGCTGGGCGACAGACCCTATGGGTAAGGCCCAGGCGGGTGGGTGCCGATGACCGTCCCGCGCGCCAGTCTTTCGCCCGATCCGCTCATCGCGTTGACGCCCCAAAACCTCACCCAGACCTACGCGCGGCTGCGGACGGCGGCGCCGGTTCATTGGAGCGCCACTTTTGGCGGCTGGGTGCTGACCCGCCACGCCGACGCGGCGGCCGTTCTGGCCGATCCCGACTATCTCGCCGACGACCCGGTCGCTCGCTTCGACGAACTCGAACGGCGCGGCGGTCCGGCGCTAGGCCACTTTCGCATCCTGCTGTCGAACACGGCGTCCTTCACCAATCCGCCGCGTCACGTCATTTTGCGGAAATTCATGTCCCGCCTCTTCCAGGGGCCCGAGGTGGCGGCGTTGCGGGGCGTTCTGGAAGCGCGCGTGGCCGATATCCTGAGTAACGCACGGCGGGCGGGCGGCTTCGACCTCGCCGTCGAGTTCGGGCGCGACCTGGCGATTTTCACGGTGAGCGCCTTTCTGGGTCTGCCGCTAAAGGATTGCCACGCCGCGGCGGCGACCGCCCGTGACGTGGCCTGGATCTTCGATCTCACACCCCGATCCATAAAGGATTTTCGAACCGCGAACACGCGAGCCGGCGAGCTTCTCGACTACTTCGAAGCCGAGATCAAACGTGGTCGCGCGCGCCGGGAGGGCGACCGATTTTCGCGACTGGTGTCGCGCGCCGATCGCGAGCTGGAGATGGGCGACCGGGAACTCGCCGGCCTGCTGATTTTCATCTTCATCGCCGGGCAGGAGACGACGGCGGCCGGCATTCCCGCCGCGATCGTCATGTTGCTGCGGCGTCGCGATATGCGCGAGAGTCTTGTCGCCGACCCGGCCAGGATTCCGGCCGCGGCGCGAGAGTTCCTGCGTCTCGTCGCCCCTTTCCAATACGTCGTGCGCATCGCCTCTCGGGATGGCGAGATCGGCGGCGAGCGCGTCAAGGCCGGCGAGAGGGTGACCGTCGTCCTGGCCGCCGCCAATCGCGATCCGGAAGCCTTCCCAGGCCCGGACGCCATCGACATCGACCGCAAGGGCGCTGACTCGCTTACTTTCGGCTACGGCGCCTACCGTTGCCTGGGGGCGGCGCTCGCCCAGATGGAGACCGAGGTCGCCCTGGCCGCGATCCTTGCCCATCCCGACCTGCGCCTCGCCCCGGACGCGATAGAGTGGGAAACGCGGACGCGGGTGCCGTCGATGACCCGCGCCTGGGCCGAGTTTGCCTAGCGGCGTCGCGCCCAAGGCGGTGGACGGCGGCCCGCTGATCGTCGTTCACCAGATGGCCAAGGTGGCGTCGCTCGCCTGGGTGGAGGCGGCGCGGGAGACGGCCAGGCGCGGCGGCGGAGTCCCGCAGCACGCCCACTACCTCACCGCCGACGCCCTCGCGGCCGTCGAAGCCATCGTGCAGGCGACGGGCGACGCCCAAACGATCGTCAATCTCCTCATTGTCCGCAGTATCGCCCGCAAGGGCCGGGCGGCGGCGGCGGCCGTGGCTCGGGCGCGGGCGGAAGGCCGGCCGATCGCCGTTATCAGTGGCATGCGCGATCCGGTGGCCCGGTCGATCTCCCTGGTGAGCTTCCTGGCCGACTTCTGCGGCCACGCCGACGGCGGCTTGAGCGGCCGCGACCAGGCGAGCGCCGAGGCGGTCTGCGCCTTCCTCCACGGCGTCTGGGAAGCGGTCCTGACCGGCCGCGAGCCGGCCGGCAGTTTCGAGCGGCTGGCGTGGCGCATGGTCGGGGCGTATCGGACCTGGTTCGACGAGGAGCTTCGCGCCGTCTTCGCGATCGACATCTTCTCCGCGCCGTTCCCCTCCGGCGGCGGGGCGCAACGCCTGAGCGCGCCCGGCATGGAGGCGCTGATCTATCGGGCCGAGGACATGACGCCCGGCGCGCCGGCCGGCCGGGCCCTCCAGAAGGCGGCGGGGACCTTCCTGGGGACGCCCAACCTCGTCTGGCCGCAGCTGAACACGGCGGCGACCCGGCGCTCCTACCCCCTGTACCTCCAGACCCGCGAGCGGTTTCGCCTGCCCGCCGCGAGCCTCGAGAGCATCTACGATGCCCCGGCCGTCAGGCATTTCTACAGCGCCGAGGAAATCGCCGCGTTCAAGGCGCGATGGCAAGAGGGGCGCGCGGTGGAGTAAAGCCCTCGCTCCCGTTCTTACGACCAGAAGCTTTAGTGGTTCGAGCCGCCGGAACTGGATTTGGCGTGGGCGATCTGCTCCCACTGGGCCCGGGTGTGGCACTCCTTGTCGCCGCCGAGGCGGCTGCCGATCTCTCCGTCGCGCTTGCAGATCACTTGATTGGGGTCCTGGCCCTTCGGGGCGGCCTGGGCGGGCGCCGGCTGGGTCGCCGCCGGCGGGGCCGCCGGTGGGTCCGCCGGGGTGCCGGCGGAGCGGGCCTGGGCCGACATGGCCAGCGAGCAGGCGAAGGACAAAGCGGCGGCGGCGGCGAACTTGGATTTCACGGATTAGACCTCATTGAAGGAAGGCGGCGCCAGGCTCGGCGACGGGCGTTTAGCGGGTCGAGTTACACGAACCCCGCCGTCAACGCCAGTAGCGACGGATGATCAAAGCCCCCGTGCGGCCGAGGAGCGCAGGGGAGCTCGAACGCCTCCCGCATGACCGGTCGATAACGCTGGCGGCGTCGCCGAAAACGGCTCAGTCTAGGGACTGGCGCGGGCGGGGGTCGGCGATCCTTGGCGCCCAGAGCGCCGACAATGTGAGGGAGCTGAAAATGAAGCATTTCGTTGGAATAGCCTGCGCGGTCGGGGCGTTGGCCGTGGCGGGCGTCGGGCGGACCGAACCCTACAAGGACTACACCCCTCAGAAGGGCGCCTGGCAGGTTCAGGAAATCCACGTCGATCCCAATCACATCGACGACTATCTCACCGGCCTGAAGACGTCCCTGATCCCCAGCCAGGAGATCGCCAAGAAGCATGGCCTGATCGACAACTACATGGTGCTGGTTCGCCTGGACGCTGGCGGAAAAGGCGCCAATGTCATGCTGGTGACCCACTACCCGGCCCTCTCGGCCCTGGAGCCCGACAAGGCGCGCGACCAGGCGATCGAACAGGAAGGCTTCGCCGCGGTGAGCAAGGAGAAGGGCCAGGCCCTGGTCGCCGGTTTCGACAAGTACCGCGAGTTCGTGAGCGACGGCTACTGGCAGGTCGTGGATATGGGCAAATAGCGCCCAGCCATCGGCTATCCCGCGACATCTTGCCAACGATGCGGCAAGCGAGCCCCTCATCCCCCTACGCCTCTTCGGGCGTGGGCCGAGGCGGCGTTTGCCCCGCCACGAGGTATAAAGCCCTCGCCCCCGTTCTTACGGGGGAGAGGGTGGGGTGAGGGGGCGCCGCCGCGCGGGAGGGGCTTCAAGAAGAGGGCTGGCAATGCGGAGAGACCCCTCACCCTACCCTCTCCCCGCAAGCGGGGCGAGGGTTGCCAGGGGAGAAGGGGCTTGAGAACGAGCCTCGCGAAGTGAGAATCCGGTAGCCCAGAAGGGGAAGGAGAGCGTGCCGCCAAGAGCGCTCTCTTCCCGTTGGCGTGGGGAAAGTAAGGCCGAGGGCCGGGATGCTCGGGACCCCGGTTGGGGCGTTCGGCGGCGTTTCAGGCCATCTGCGCCCTCGGCGCCACCAACAGGGATGGTGCGCCGTGCGCGTAGGCCGGGCTCGCCAGGTGCGGCGCTCCGGCTTGGGCGCCGAGAGAGGCCAAGGCGGCGATGAAGACGTGGGGCGTGCGCGGCGCCGCTCCCGGCGAGGCCGCCCCGCCGCCACTCGCCACCGTGATGCTCGTCCCGCCATGTCCGTCGGATGCGGTGGCGAACGTGTCCCCGGTGTAGTTGCCCGAGAGTTGCAGCGTCGCGACGGCGGTCGATCCGTTGGTGATCATCAAGGTGTCGCCGGGGCCGAGCACGGCCGAGGTCGCCGTGATGTTCAGCAGGTCGATCGCATCGCTCGCCGCGAACCCGGCGATCGTCGCCGCGAACGTGGAGGGGGCCGCCAAGTCGAGCGTGGCGGTGGCGCCCCGGAAGGCCAGTGTCAGAGTCGAGGCCGTGGACTGGTCGACCTCCGCCATCCCTCCGGCCCTCAAGGCCACGGTTCCCGCCCCAAAAAGACTTCCGTGCGCCAGCAGTTTGCCGGAGACGCTCAGCAAGCCGTTCACCCCCAGGCTCTCGGTGCTGGCGGAGATCACCCCCGAACCGGTGAGCGTGAACTGGGCGCCTTTCGAGATCGTCAGGCTCTGGAAGTCGTTGAAGATGGTAATCTGGCCCACGTCGGTCACGGTAATGTTGCCGTTGCTGATCGCGTCGATCCGACCCTTGCCGGACGCCAGGTTGAGGCCTCCGCCTCCCCCCACCACGGCGCCTTCGAAGACACACCCACTTTCGACGCGGAGAAGACTGTCGCTATTCACGAGCTGTACCGCCACGCCTCCGGTCCCCTGGATCGTGCCGAAATTGGTGAGGGTGCCGTCCCCCTTGACGCCGAAGCGCCCCGCGATCAGCGCCGTCGTGTCGACCGCCGAGCCGTTGGAAATCTGCGCCCCTCCCCCCGACATGGCGACACCATAGTTACCGGCCCCGGTGTCGATGCTGCCCTGGATCGTCGCGAAATTGGTCAGCGTGACTGAACCACTGAGGTTGATCCCCGTGCCGCCGCTGATCAGAGCGGTGGTGTCCGAGGTCGAGCCGTTCGTGATGGACCCTCGCGCTCCATCGACGCCGTCGCCGGTCGCGAGGATGGTGCCGAAATTGGCGATCCTGGCGTTGCCTCCGGCGGAGACCCCGATATTGCCGCCCTCAATGAGGGCGGTGGTGTCGGAGGCCGAGCCGTTGGTCACCGAGCCGCCACCGCCACCGTCCAGCCGCACGCCAGTGTACCCCTTGATCGCGCCGAAGTTGGTGATCGTCGATGGCTGGGACCCTTTGACGTGGACGCCGATCCCGTAGCCTTGGATCAGCGCTGTCGTGTCCGCCGCCGAACCGTTGGTCACGACGTCGCCGGCGGAAAGATAGACGCCGTCGGAATGGGGGGGGCCAGAACTGACATCGCCGAAGTTCGAGATCGTCGCGAGGAAACTGGCCGAAACGCCGTTCCCGCCCACGGAAGCGGTCGCCGCGATGTCGAGCCCGGTGTACTTGGAGCTGAGCGCGTATCCGCTGGGATATGCGCCGGTGAGGTATTTGGTGGTCATGGGTGCGGTTCCCTGATCGGCTTCAATGACGGTTGGAGGCTACTGGCGATCCTGTCACGGCGATAGTGTTCCGTGGGCGACCGCTGGGCTCGGGTCCAGGGCGGCGTCGCGGCGGCGCTGGCCGAGGGCTTCCTGGATCCTGGCGTAGGCGGGGCGGTCGAGGCGATAGGCGAGGAAGATCAGCGCCGCGACGGCGTAGATCACCGCGACGCCTGGACCATAGATGAGCCCGAGGTTGTTCAGCGTCCCCTGGGCGATGTGCACGGCCGCGCCGCCGCGCGCGGCGAGGTTGGTGGGAAAGGCGATCAGGTCCAGTCCGACGCCGGCCAGGAGGACCCCGACCCCCGAGGCGGCCTTGGCCGAGAAGTTGAGGCCGGCGAAGTAGAGCGCCTCGCGGCGCGTGCCGAACAGGAATTCGTGCTCGTCGGCCGCGTCGGCCATCATCGACTGAAAGCCGATGCCCGCGCAGCCCACCACCGCGCCGATGAGGAGCGCCAGGCCGATCAGGATGGCGTAGAGCGCCGGTCCGCCGGCCGGCAGCACGCCCAGGATGCGCAGCACCGGGACGGTGGCGTGGTAGGCGACCAGGATGACGAAGCAGGCGATGACCACCGACCGCTTCTCGAACCGGTTGCTGACAAAGACGCTGATCGGGACGCCGATCA
>JBBQGZ010000110.1:0-7650 GCA_038323535.1 Caulobacterales bacterium | reverse complement strand
GTGGCGAATTCCTTGAACATCAGGATGAAGGGGTTGTTGCCGACGATCGAATGCTCGTTCTGAAGGTCGTTGTGCAGGCCCAGGCCCTTGGCGGCGAGGTGCTCGCGGATCACCGCCATGGCCAGGTTCGAGCCCCCCTTGCCGCCCATCTCGACGGGCCAGGAAAAGCGCAGGTGGCCGGCTTCGTCGGCGCGGCGGCGGGCCTCGGCCAGCAGGGCTTCCCATTCGGGACGGGGAAGGCCGTGATTGTCCCAATCGGTCCGCGCATGTTCGCGCCGGTGGTCGAAAAAGCGGATATTGTCGTCCTTTAGCTCCAACGGTCTGATTTCGTCCTCGATGAAGGCGTCGAGTTCGGCGAGGTAGTCGACGAGGTCCTGGGGTAGGGAAAAGTCCATCGGGTAATCTTCCTTTTCAGTCGGGAGCAGATCCGCGTTCGGCAAGGGCGGCGCGGTAGCCCCAATAGGCTGGCTGGTCGACGGCGAGCTTGGCCAGGGTGGTTTCCCACAGGTGCTCGGCGAGGCCGGGCGTGGCCAGGTCGAGTTCACCGGCGGCCAGGCGCCGCGAAAGTTCGGCGTTGAGTTGGGCGAGGTCGCCACCCACGCCCAGCAAGGCGGCGAGGCGCGACTGTTCGGCGGCTTCGGCGGCGGGGGCCAGATCGAGCTGGCGGCGGGCCATCTCCAGGGCGCCTGCGGCGACGCGGGCGTTGAAGGACGTATGGCCCGCGGTCTCGGGCGCCACCACTTCGCGTAGAAAGCGCGCCACGGCGGCGAGGATTTCGCCAGGCGTCGGCTGATCCTGCATCTTCAGGCCGCCAGGAGGCGCATGAGGTCGACCTCGGTTTCGGACGCCCGCCTGGCGATCACCGCCCGCTCCACGGTGGGATCGGGCCCTCGGAACGCCGCCGCCATCCCCGCGCACATCACCCCCCAGCGCAGGGAGCCGAACACCTCCCAGAAGAGGGCCCGGTCGCGGTCCACCGGCGCGCCGCCGGCCGCTTCATAGCCCGCCCACAGATCCTCGCGCGTCCCGAACCCGCCCACCGGCTTCTCCGCCACGCCGAAGCGCCAGGAATTGACGCAGATCCAGCCCAGATCCTCCATCGGATCGCCGACGTGGGCGAGTTCCCAGTCGAGCACCGCCCGCACGCCGCCCGGGCCCACGATCAGGTTGCCGTTGCGAAAATCGCCGTGGACCAGGCGGGGTCGCGCCGCCGGCGGCGGGCAATGGCCGGCCAGCCAGCGGAAGGCCAGTTCGAACACCGGGCGAGGCCACGACGAGGCGCGATAGGCCTCCTCATATTGGCTGACCAACCGGGCCGGCGTCGAGCGGCGAAGGGTCGGGAACTCATCCGGGTCCAGGGTGTGGATGCGGGCCAGGATTTCCCCGCATTGCCGCGCCAGGCCCGGCCGCGCCGCCGCCAGGGCGTCGCCCCGGGCGATGCGCCCCCCCAGGGTCTCGCCCTCGACGAAACCCATGATGAAGCCGTGACCCAGGTCGTCGTCCGGCTCGAGGACATGGCGCACGGGGGGGACGGGAACGCCGGCCCGGGCCGCCGCCTCGATCAGCCGCGCTTCGGTCTCCAGGCCCACGGCGGTCTCGGACACCCGCGTCCCGCCCGGCGCGCGCCTCAGGATCAAGGGGGTCCGCGCCTCGCCGTCGCGAAGGACAAACCGCCAGATTTCCTGGGTCGCGCCGGCCGAAAGGCGCGCCAAGCCTTCGACGCCGTCGCCGACCAGGCGCCGGCGCGCCAACCGCTCCAGGGCTTCGCCTAAATCACTCACTGAGCGACCCCGCGGTCAGGCCTGATCATGGAATCTTCCGCACATCGGCCCAGACTAGACCGGCCGTCCGGCGGGTCAAACGCCCGCGCCCTCTAACGCGCCGGGTTTTGCCTCTCGACGAAGTCGACGGCGGCTTGCAGGGTTTCGACGCGCGTCTTTTCTCGGGAGAGCCAATGGTCCTCGCCGTCGAGTTGAACGAATTCCACGTGCTTGCCCGCCGCGACCAGGGCCGCGTTCATCGAGGCGCTCTGGACGAACGGGACGACCGTGTCGTCCTTGCCATGGATCAGGAGAATGGGGGCGTCGGCCTTGGCGGCGTACCGCAACGGGGAGATGGCGACCAGCGCCGGGTCGGCGGCGTAGGTCACGCCGAACAGCGCCCGGCTGTAGCGTCCGGGGGCGTCGATCGTGCTATCGCTACCGCCGAGCATGACGGCCCCGACATCGGCCACTCCCGCCACGGATACGGCGCAGCGATAGATTCCCTTTTGCAGGGTGACACCCGCCAGCGCCGCATAGCCGCCATAGCTGGCGCCGACGATGCAGACGCGCTTGGGATTGATGAGGCCGTCCTTGGCCAAGGCCGCGACGCCATCGGAAATGTCGGTCACCATCGCATGGCCCCACTGGCCGTAGCCGGCGTTTCTCAGCGGCGCGCCATAGCCGCTCGAGCCGCGATAATTCGGCTGGAAAACCGCATAGCCTCGAGAAGCGAACGCCTGGGCGAAGTAGTCGAACCCGAGCCTGTCATGCACATCCATCGGGCCGCCGTGCGGAAACACGACCAGCGGAAGGGCCGAAGCCTTGGCTCCGGGCGGCAAGGTGAGGATACCCTCCAAGGCCAAGCCGTCGGCCGCCTTGTAGGAGACCATCCGCGTGGGGCCGACATCCTTGGGGCCGAGACTGGGATAGGCGGCGGTCAGTTCGTCGGCCTTGCCGGTCGAGACGTTCACCAGCCAATAGGTGCCGGGGTCGTCGCCGCCATCGGTGAGGACCACCATTCTGGTCAGGTCGGCCGATGCCGACACCAAGTTGACCTGCAAGCCCGGGAAAGCCTTTCGAGCGGCCGTGGCGTGCCGTTGCATTGCCGCATCGAAGAGCACCGTCTTCGGCTCGCCGGCGAGTTCGGCGCCGATCAACAGGCGGGTGGCGGAATCGCGCAGGTAGGACTCGACGTCCAGGCCCTTGAAGAGCGGGGTGGCCGGGGCATCCGGGCGGATCGGATATTCCTCGATCACCGGTCCGGTGGGCGTATCGTCCGTGATCAGCACCTCGGCCGCGGTTCGGCCAAAGCCGCTGATCGAAATCCGGCCGAACGGCGAAATGCGCGTGGCGATCACCCGATGACCGCGCTCGCCCGCCAGAAGGCGCCACCGGCCGGTTCGCTGCTCGTAATCCGCGCGCGCCGCCAGCGACCCGTCGGCGCCGAAGAAGTAATCATAGCTCCGGCTCACGCCATCGGTCATCGCCTTGATCTTGCCGGTCTCCAGGTCGACCCGATAGACGTCCACCTGGCCAGTCTGGTAGGTGAGAGCTTGAAAGAAACCGTACCACCGACCGTCGATCTGGCGGAGGCCGTAGTCGCCGGTTACAGATTCAAGCGATATGGCTTGCTGGTGGTGGAAAACCTTGGAGATTTCCTTTGTCTTCAGGTTCACCACCAACGCCATGAATATTTCGGCCCGGGTCGAGTAGCTCCACTTGTCGAGGATGCCGTTGCCGAATTTGAGCGTCCCGCTCGCCTCGACGAGAACGAGGTCGTCTCCCGCCCACTCGAGACCGCGGACTTTCGATTCGCCGACCTTCTCCACTAGCATCACGTCGCCGCCGACCTTGCGCACGAACAATCGCCGCGTCTCGCCGTCGACCGCGACGAAGGCGATCTTGTCTCCCGAGGGCGAGAGCCGGACGAACTCCAGGGCGGGCAGCCTGCCGTAGGTCGCCAGGGGCGGCGCGGCCCGGGCCGGGGCGACCCCGCCGATCACGCCGACGACGGCCAAAGCCACAAGAAAAAGGCGCCGCATCCCATCCCCCCTCAGGGCCGGCCGTGGCGAACCTCGGCCCGTTGGGCAATCATACGGCGAGCCGCCATCCATTGCACAGGGCCGGCGCCCAACTCGCGGTTTCGTTGGCGGCCCATGCCCGCCCTTCTCCTCGGCAGTCTATCCCGTCTCGGCGCCGGCTCGGGCCAGCGCCGCGGCGGCCGGGTGGGGGGTGATCGGCCGGCCGTCCAAGGCTGCGGCCGGTTGCAGGCCGATCAGGCTGTTGGTCAGGAAGAGGCCCGACGCCCGCGCCAGATCGGCCATCGTCGCGCGGACCTCACGCGTCTCCAGGCCGAGGGCGCGCGCCGCGGCCAGCACCGCGCGGCGCGTGATCCCGTCCAGGGCGCCGCAGGCGAGGGCGGGCGTGGCCAGGACCTCGCCGTCGAACCAGAAGAGGTTGGCGGCGGCGGCGCAGGCGACCTCGCCGCGATTGTTGAGCATCACCGCCTCGTCGGCTCCGGCGAGCCGCGCGGCGCGGCGCGCCAGGATGTTGTCGAGATAGGCGAGGGTCTTGAGGCGGGAGGCCGGCGAGCCCTCGTTGCGGCGCACGCCCACGACGGCGAGGCGCGCGGGCCCCATCGGCCGGGGCGCGGGATGGGCGGCGGCGAAGAGGCGCGGTCGCGGTTCATCGGGGCGATCGAGGCCCCGCCCGCCGGCGCCGGCGGTCCAGGTGAGGCGCACGGCCGCGCGGGCGCCTTGGAGGCCGGCCCGCTCGATCGCGGCCAAGGCCGCGCGCTCGAGTTCGTCCCTGGCAGGCGCCGGCAGGCCCAGCGCCGCGCAGCCGGCGGTCAGGCGGGCGACGTGCGCCTCGAAACGGCTGAGCGCGGCGCGGGACCACAGGAGGGTCTCAAACAGGCCATCGCCCAGAAGGAATCCGCGATCGTCGGGATCGAGGGTCATGGCGGCGCCGTCAGGGCGCGCTCGAGGCCCGAGATCTTGGCCTCGGTCTCCAGCCGCTCGGCGAGCGGGTCGCTGTCGGCGACGATGCCGGCTCCGGCGAGGGCGCGAAACCGCCACCCTTGGGCGTCCCGGGCGAAGGCCGCGGTGCGGATGAGCACGCTGGAATCGAACGCGCCGTCCTGGCCGGCCCAGAAGAGGGCGCCGCACCAGGGCCCGCGCGGGCCTTCGAGGCCGGCGATAACCTTCATGGCCTGGACTTTCGGCGCGCCGGTGATCGATCCGGGGGGGAAGGCGGCGGCCAGCAGATCGGCGGCGTCCTGCCCTTCCCGCAGGCGCCCGGTCACGGTCGAGACCAGATGGTGGACGGCGGGATAGGTCTCCACCGCGAAGAGTTCGGGGACCTCGACTGTGCCCGGCGCGCAGACGCGGGAGAGGTCATTGCGCATCAGATCGACGATCATCAGGTTTTCGGCCCGGTCCTTGGCGCTGGCCAGGAGTTCGGCTTTCAACCGCGCGTCCTGGGTCGGGTCGGCGCCCCGGGCGCGGGTGCCCTTGATCGGCCGGGTCTCGACGGCGCGCCCATCGGCGGCGATGGCGACGAATCGTTCGGGGGAATGGGAGACGATCGCCAGGCCCGGAAGGCGCCAATAGGCGCCGAAGGGCGCGGGGCTGATCGCCTGGAGGCGGCGCATAACGTCGAACGGCGCCGCGCCTCGCGCAAGCCGGCCGCTCCAGCAGCGGGCGATATTGGCCTGGAAGATTTCGCCGGCCGCGATCCGGGCTTTCACGCCCCGAACCGCCGCCTTATAGGCTTCGCCGGAGGTCTCGGCCTCGAAAGTGTTCGCCAGTGTGACGGGCGGCGCGCGGCTGGAGGCTCGCGATCCGTCCAGCCACCCCGCCGCGCGATCCGCGGCCAGGTCTGCCTCCCCTGCGTCGCGCCCGCGGCCCACCGCCTGGACGGTCCGGGCGTGGTGATCGAAGACCAGCACCGCGTCATATCGGGCCAGGATGAGATCGGGCCAATCGCGATCGCGCGGCAGGCCGAGCGCCTCCAGCCGGTCACCGTATTCATAGGCGATCAGGCCGACGACGCCGCCCTGGAACGGCGGCCCGCCCTCGACGCGGCCGGCGCGGGGTCCGAGGAGCCGCCGCAAGGCCCGGAAGCCCTGGTCGGGGTCCTTGGGGTCGATCCGTTGCGTGGCCGCCGGGGCCCGCGCCAGATAGCTCCAGCGTGCGGCCGGGCCGCCGCCGGAGAGGAGCAGCAGGGCGAACTCCTCCTCCGCGAACGGCGTGAAGGCGGCCAGCGGGTCTTGCCAGGGCAATGTCTCGAGGGCGACGCGGGGTAAAGTCATATCGATGGTCGCCGCCGCGAGTCTCGTACCCGGGGTCGTCGCGCCCTGGTCCCCGCGCCCCCTCCACCCCTTCGGGGTCCCCCTCCCCCGCAAAGAGGGCGGGGGAGGATTGAGCTTATTCCGCCGCCATGGCCGGGGAAAGCGCGATCATGCCCTCCAGGCGGGCCCGGATGATCGCCTCGGCCCCCGCGACGATGCGGCGGACGAGTTCGGCGCAGCTGGGGATGTCGTGGATCAGGCCCTGGACCTGGCCGGCGGACCAGACGCCGTGATCGGGGTCGCCCGCCTCATAGACCAGGCGCCCGCGTGACCCGGCGACCAGGTCGCGCACCTCCTCGAACTTGGCGCCACCGCGTTCCAGTTCGAGCACCTGCTGGCTGATGGCGTTCCTGGCCACCCGGGCGGTGTTGCGCATGGTGCGGAAGATGAGGTCGGTGGCCCGCTCGTCGTTGGCCACCATCTGCTGCTTCACGTTCTCGTGGATCGGGGACTCCTGGGTGGCCATGAACCGCGTGCCCATGTTGATGCCGTCGGCGCCGAGCGCCAGGGCGGCGACCAGGCCCCGCGCGTCGCCGAAACCGCCCGAGGCGATCATCGGGATCCTGATCCTGTCCGCCGCCGCGGGAATGAGGATCAGGCCGGGTACGTCGTCCTCGCCCGGATGGCCGGCGCATTCGAAGCCGTCGATGGAGAGGGCGTCGACGCCCATCCGCTCGGCCGAGAGGCCATGGCGCACCGAGGTGCATTTGTGGATCACTTTGATCCCGTGCTGCTTGAATTCGTCGACGTGTTCCTGGGGCTTGTAGCCGGCGGTCTCGACGATCTTGATCCCCGCCTCGATAATCGCCGCCCGATATTCGGCGTAGGGCGGCGGCTTGATCGCCGGCAGGATGGTGAGATTCACCCCGAAGGGCTTGTCGGTCCAGTCGCGGCAGCGCGCGATCTCGCGGGTCAGTTCCTCCGGCGTCGGCTGGGTCAGGGCGGTGATGAAGCCCAGGGCCCCGGCGTTGGCCACCGCCGAGACCAGGCCCGCGCGCCCCACCCACTGCATGCCCCCCTGGGCGATGGGATGCTCGACGCCGAACATCTCGGTGAAGCGGGTCCTGATCATGAAGGGCTCTCCGAACGGGCGTTTGAAGCCGCACTAAGGCGACTTTTGCTGGGGTCGGCAAGGACCGTCCGCGGGATCGGTTGACCCTTCACGGCCGCCCAATCGCGTAGAACCGCTGAGCCCTCTGCTCTCGCAGGGCGTCGGGGGAGAGGGGGAGGAGGGCGTCGAGTTCGGCCGCCACGGCGTCGCCGACCCGGCTGATGGCCAGAGCCGGGTCGGCGTGGGCGCCGCCGACCGGCTCGTCGATGATCTTGTCCACCACCTTGAGCGCGATCAGGTCCTGGGCGGTGATCTTCATCGCCTTGGCCGCGCCCTCGGCCATCGCGCGGTCGCGCAGCAGGATCGAGGCGCAGCCCTCCGGCGAGATCACCGCATAGATCGAATGCTCCAGGATCAGCACCCGGTTGGCCGCCGCGATGCCGATGGCCCCGCCGCTCATCCCCTCGCCGGTGATGGTGGCGATC
>JBBQGZ010000109.1:0-7769 GCA_038323535.1 Caulobacterales bacterium | reverse complement strand
GGGGGCTGGGACGGCTATCCCAACTCCAAACCCCCCGGCCCAATCACATTCCGCCACGGCCTAGCCTACTTCCACTCCCTCGCCCACGGCTGGAGACTGAGAGATGCGTGAATCGCCTAGCCCGCAAGCGGGCGGGGGAGGGGGACCCCGAAGGGGTGGAGGGGGCGCAAGGCCACGCCCATCTTGCGCGGGGTTTTGCCCCTCGCCCTCGCCCTTCTCGCGACCGGCCCCGCCCGCGCCGCCGACCTCCCTCCCGGCGCGCGGCCCGCGGACATCGACCGCCTCGTCGCCCGCGTCCAGCAAACCTTCCAGGTTCCCGGTATCGCCGTGGCGATCGTCAAGGATGGAAAGACCGTCTTCGCCAAGGGCTATGGCGTACGAAGCCAGGGCAAACCGGGCGCGGTCGACGCCGACACCCTGTTCGGCATCGGCTCCAACACCAAGGCCTTCACGACCTCCGCCCTGGCCATGCTGGTGGACGAGAAGAAGCTCGCCTGGGACGACAAGGTCATCGACCATCTGCCGGGCTTCCGGCTCTACGATCCCTGGGTCACCCGAGAATTCACCGTCCGCGACCTCCTGACCCATCGCAGCGGCCTGGGCCCGGGCGCGGGCGACCTGATGATCTTTCCGCATACCGACTTCACCCGCGACGAGATCATTCACAACCTGCGCTTCCTGAAGCCCGCCTCCAGTTTCCGTTCCACCTTCGCCTACGACAATCTGCTCTACATCGTCGCCGGCCAGCTGATCCCCGCCGTCGCCGGCGAGAGCTGGGAGGACTTCGTCCAGAAGCGCATCCTGGATCGCCTGGGCATGGGCTGCGCCGTCGACCTGGCGCACGCCTCGGGAAACCCCGATGTCGCCTCGCCCCACGTCGCGGCCGCCGGCGCCCCGGCGCCCATCGCGCCGGACCAGGGAACGGCCCTGAACCCGGCTGGATCGATCCAGTGCGGCGCCTCGGCCATGGCCAAATGGGCGGCGCTTCAGCTGGCCGATGGCCGAGACGCCGAGGGGCGGGCGCTCTTCAGCCCGGCGCGCCACGCGGAGATGTGGACGCCTCAGACGATCCGGGCCACGCTGTCGTCCACCGCCGCCCTGACCCGGACGCACTTTTCCGACTACGCCCTGGGCTGGGAGCTGGAAGACTACCAGGGCGCCCTGCGCGTCTGGCACACCGGCGGCCTGATCGGCATGGTGAGCTACGTTTCCCTCCTGCCTGAACAGCATGTCGGCGTCGTGGTCCTCACCAACCAGCAGAGTCGCGGCGCGATCTCGTCCTTGATGCAGACCCTGACCGACCGCTTCGTCGCCGCGCCCCCTCGCGACTGGGTCGCCTATTGGCGCCAGCTGGAGACGCAGGGTCGCGAGGAGGCCGCCGCCGCCGAACGCGCCAACAGCGAGGCCGCCCGAGCGTCGGCCGGCAAGGCGAACCTGCCCCTGGAGGCCTATGCGGGCGTCTATCGCGACCCGTGGCGCGGCGAGGCGGCGGTAACGCGGGTGGGCGACCATCTGCGCCTTGCTTTCAGCCGCACCCGCGACATGCAAGGCGATCTGGCGCCCTACAAGGGCGATATGTTCATCGTCCGCTGGGACGATCGCACTCTGAACGCCGACGCCCTGGTGCGCTTCGATTCGGACTTCACCGGCGCGGTAGCCGGCATGACCCTGAAGGCCTTGTCGCCGGCCACCGACTTCAGCTTCGATTTCCAGGACCTCGACTTCACCCGCGTCGGGCCGGCGCCCTCGACAACCGCGCGATGAGCGCGGCCATGTCGAACGTGGAAGAGCGGCCCTGGCCGTCCCTTCCCCGCGCTTGGTGGGCGGTGGCGGTGTTCAGCCTGGCCGCCGTTCTGTCCTACACCGACCGGCAGATCCTCAGCCTCCTGGTCGACCCGATCCGCGCCGACTTATCCATCAGCGACACCCAGATCAGCCTGCTACAGGGCCTCGCCTTCGCCCTGATCTACTGCTTCGCCGGCCTGCCACTGAGCCGCTTGGCCGACATTCTGCCCCGCCGGGCGGTGATCCTGGGCGGCGTCCTGGTGTGGACCGCCGCCACCGTCGCTTGCGGCTTCAGCCGAAGCTTCCCCAGCCTCTTCGTCGCCCGGGTGTTCGTCGGCGTGGGGGAGGCGGCGCTCGCCCCGGCCGCCCTCTCGATGATCGCCGATCTCTTCCCGGCCCATCGGCGGGGAACCGCCATCGGCGTCTTCATCATGGGCATGGTGGTGGGCGGCGGCGCGGCCCTCGGGCTCGGCGGATCCCTGGTCGGCGCGGCCCACGCCGGCCTGTTCACGGGCCTGCCGGTGCTGGGCGGCCTCGCGCCCTGGCGCCTGACACTGGTGCTGCTGGCCGTCCCGGGCGCCCTGATCGTTCTGCTGCTCGCGACCGTCGCCGAGCCCGCGCGCCGCCATCGGGGCGGGGCCGAGCCGAAGTCGCGCTACAGCCTGCGCCAGATCGGCGAGGAGCTCGGCCTGCGCCGGCGCCTCGTCTTTCCCCTGCTGGGCGCCACGGCGCTGATGTCGGTCGGGGACTTCTCCCTGCTCAACTGGACGCCGGCCCTGCTGGCGCGCAACTACCACCTCTCGGCCCAGGCGATCGGGGCCCTGCTAGGGGGCCTGGCCGTGACCACCGGGGCGGCGGGCACGGTCCTGGGCGGCCTCTTGTCGGACCGCTTGGCCAAGAGCGGGGGCCCGCAGATGCGGATCGTCGCCGCCGCCGCCTGTGCGACCCTCGCCTTGCCGTTACTGGCCATGGCCGCGACCTCGGCGCCCTGGCAGATCCTGGCCCTTTTCGCCTGGTGGAACGTCTTCTCCTCCGCCGCCGGGACGATCGGCATCACCGCCCTGCAGGAGGCGGTGCCCAACGAGATGCGCGGGGTCGGCATCGCCATGGTCGCCTTCGGCAACATCATGGGCGGCCTCGGTCTTGGAACCATGACCACCGCCCTGGTCACCGACCGCCTCTTCCACGACCCCTTGAGGATCGCCGCGTCCCTGAGCCTCGTCGTCGGCCCCGCCGCCGTCGCCGGATGCCTGCTGTTCTGGCGGGCGGCGTCCCAGGCGCGGCGCGCAATTCACCAACGAATTGACGATCAAGGAATATGAGCGGCCTATTTTGGGCCACCGGCGAGGCCGATTGAAAAGGATGCGGCCTTGAACCCAACCGCGATCATTATATAAGTACGCAAATCATTATTGAGGTTCTTCATGGCCCACGTCGTGACCATCAACCGGCCTGAAGTCGTCGCCCTCATCGAGCGGGCGGCCCGGAAGCTCACCGGCGGCAACAAGACCGAGGCCGTCGGCCTGGCCCTGCGCCGGCTGCTCGACGAAGACGCCCGGGCGGGGTCCCTGTTCGGCGCCCATCCCGGGTCCGTGCGGATCGCCGCCGGGGTCGATCTCGTCGCGCCGGTTCTGGATGTCGAACCCGGCGCCGCGAGCGGGAGGGAAGTCGATCGGTGAGAGACGCGCTCATCCTCGACACCCACATCGCCCTGTGGCTGGACAGCGGCGATGAGCGTCTGACGCCGCCGACCCTCGCCCTCATCGACGGCTGCTGGCAAGGCGGTGGGACCATATTCCTCAGCGCCGTGACCGCCTGGGAGATCGCCCTGCTCGTCGATGGTGGGCGGATCGATCTGGACCTCGCCGCCGAGGCTTGGGTCGAACGCTTTCTGGCGCGTCCGGGCGTGGAGGCCGCGCCCCTCGACTGCCGCACGGCCTCGCGGGCCTATGGGCTGCATCATCTTGCTCACCGCGATCCCGCCGACCGGCTCCTCATCGCCACCGCGATCACTCTGGCCTGCCCGCTGGTCACCTATGACGAGCGGGTCGCGCGTTTCGCCGACAAGCACGGTGGCCAGTACGGATTCGCCGTCGCGCCGGCCGCCTGAGCGGAAATTCGGGGTTTCCTGACGGATCACAGGCTCGCGGCTTCGCGCGCCCCGATCGGCTTGGCGCCGCGCTGGATGACGTGGTGCAGCGCGTAATGCCAGAGTTGTCACCGTAGTGCCGCGTGATGCCGGGGCCATGGTCGGGACTGGCCGCGCCGCCCTCGCCGGCATGAGAGGAACCCGTCGCGCCGCCTACATCCGGTGCAAGGCGCAGATCTTGTTGCAGTCCGGGTCGCGGAGATAGGCGAGGTAGAGCTTGCCCATGCCGCCTTCCCGCACCCCGGGGGGATCCTCGCAGGTCTTGCCGCCGGCGGCCACGCCCGCGGCGTGCCAGGCGTCGGCCTGTTCGGGCGACTTGGCGGCAAATCCGATGGTCCCGCCGTTGGCGTGGGTCGCCGGCGCCCCGTCGATCGGCATGGACACCGAGAAGACGCCGGTCGGGGTCATGTAGAAGATGCGCCGCCCGTCGACCCTCGCCGGCGCGATGCCGAGCGCGCCCAGCACCGCGTCATAGAAGCTCTTCGCCCGATCGAGATCGTTCGTGCCGACCATGATGTGGGAAAACATGAAGGGTCCCTCGCTCGCCGCGGAGGCGAGACCCGCAGCGCTGCGAGGCATAGCCCAAGCGATCACGCGGTCAACCGCCCCGCGCGGAAAAGGCTCGCGGGACGTCTCCAGAAATGGTGGTGCTGGCAGTCATACTACAACTCATCTCCTCTATTCCGATGTTTTCTCGACCCACGGAGCCAATGGCAAAGTCTTGATCAAGTAACTTCATCTCGTTACTTTGCGGAGTCCCTGATCGGCTGCGGAACGGATCGTCCCGATGATCGAGGCGGTCTCCTGCAGATGCGCAATCTACACCCGCAAAAGTTCGGAGGAGGGTCTCGAACAGTCAACAGCCTTCATGCCCAGCGGGAGGCCTGCGAGGCTTAAATACGGGCTCAGACGGGCGAAGGCTGGGAGCTGCGGAGCGACCGCTACGACGATGGCGGCTACTCCGGTGGCAGCATCGGCAATTCCGGGGACACAATACTGGACTGCACCCCTTTGGTGAGACAGGGAAAATCAGGGACAGTACCTAATTGTGGAATGAAACCGCACCCGGAACGCACAATTAGGATTGTGTCCCCGGAATTCCGCCTACGATCGCGCCGAAAAAAGCGGGCTGGAAGCCCGCGCTCCAGGTCGATGGTTTTCACTTGATCGTCCAGCGCGGCGTCTCAACTTGACTTGCGCGGCGCCGAGGGCCATTGCCGGCCCGCGCTCGTCGCCGCGCCCCGCGCCGGCGGACGTTCCCTTTGGACACCCAAGAAAGACCCGATGCCCAGCGACAGTCCTGGCCCAACTACCGGGCCGCAAAGGCCGTCCCGCCGGACCTGAGCCCCATCAGGCGCCCGTGACGGCCGACGCGGCGATCACGAGGCGAGCTTTAGATGGTCTTCCTCTCCTCCGAGCGGATGAACGCCGGCCTGCTGGCGCGCCTCGCGCGCCGGCGGTACGCACCTAACCGCTTTGACCTGATCGCCCTGGTGCTGCTCGCGGCGCTCGCGGTGCTGGTGGTCCATGGCGCGCGGGAAATGAGCCTGCCGCTCAGCCGGCTGCATTCCACCCCGATCGTCCTCGATCCGGCCCGCCTGCCGGAATACGCCCTGCGCACCACCTTGCGCATCTTCGCGGCCATCTTCGCCTCCCTGGCGTTCACCTTCGCGGTCGCCACGGCGGCGGCCAAGAGCCGCAAGGCGGCCCTCATCATCGTGCCGATGCTCGACATTCTCCAGTCGGTGCCGGTGCTGGGGTTCCTCACCTTCACCCTGACCTTCTTCATGGGCCTCTTCCCCACCCGCGAACTAGGGCTGGAGCTGGCGGCGATCTTCCTGATCTTCACCGCCCAGGCCTGGAACATGACCTTCAGCTTCTACCAGTCCCTGCGCACCCTGCCGGGAGACCTGGACGAGGTCGTCCGCCAGTTCGGTCTCTCGCCGTGGCGGCGGTTCATCCGGCTCGAACTGCCCTTCGCCGCCCCGGCCCTGGTGTGGAACACCATGATCTCGATGTCCGCCAGCTGGTTCTTCGTGGTCTATTCCGAGGCGATTACCCTGGGCGGGACCACCGTCACCCTGCCGGGGATCGGCTCGTGGCTGGCGCTCGCCATCCAGCGGCGGGACGTCGGCGCCGTGGCCTGGGCGGTGGGGGCCATGGGGGTGGTGATCCTCCTCTACGACCAGCTCCTCTTCCGCCCCATCGTCGCCTGGGCCGACCGCTTCCGCTTCGAGCAGACGGCGTCGCAGGACGAGCCCCGCTCCTGGTTTTTCGAGGTCCTGCGGCGCACCCGCGTCTTCCGCCGCCTGCGCCGCGCCGCGGCCGCGATCCTCGCCGCCGCGCCCCGGCCGGCCCTGCCCCGACTCGCCCTGCCCAGGATCGGCGGCGCGGCCGCCGCGCGGTGGCTGGACCGGCTATGGCCCTGGCTCATCGCCGGCGCGGCCCTCACCGGCGCCTGGATGGTGGCGCGCTATGTCGGCGCGACCCTCGGCTGGCACGACGCGCTCACCGCCCTGGGCCTGGGCCTGATCACCCTGACCCGGGTTCTGGTCCTCATCGCCCTGGCGAGCCTCGTCTGGGTCCCCATCGGCGTCTGGCTGGGCCTGAGGCCGCGGTGGTCGCAGGCCATCCAGCCGGTCGCCCAGTTCCTGGCCGCCTTTCCCGCCAATATCCTGTTTCCCATCGCGGTAATCGCCATCCTCGCCTGGAAGCTCGACCCCGACGTCTGGCTCTCGCCCCTGATCATCCTGGGCACCCAATGGTACATATTGTTCAACGTCGTGGCCGGGACCAGCGCGCTTTCCAACGATCTCAAGGAGGCCGCCGGGGTCTTCGGCCTCCGATCCTGGCAGCGCTGGCGGGACCTCATCCTGCCGGGGATCTTCCCCTATTATGTCACCGGCGCCCTCACCGCCTCGGGGGGCTCGTGGAACGCCAGCATCGTCGCCGAGCTGGTGAGCTGGGGCCACACCCGCCTGGAGGCCCGGGGCCTGGGCGCCTACATCGCCAAGGCGACGCAAGGCGGGGACTACCCGCGCGTGGCCCTCGGCATAGCGGTGATGTCGGTTTTGGTGGTCGCGCTCAACCGCGTTTTGTGGCGCCCGCTCTACGCCCTGGCCGAGCGCCATTTTCGCCTCGATTAATGGATCAAAAGCGCCATGACCCTGACCCTCGAGCGTGAAACCGAGGCCCCCCTGGTGGAGGTCAAGGGCCTGCGCCACATCTACGGCAAGGGCGGCGGGGCCGGCCTGCTGGTCCTGGAGGACGTCAACCTCGCCCTCAAGGCCGGCGAGATCGTCGGGCTCCTGGGGCGCTCGGGCTCGGGCAAATCGACCCTGCTGCGCTCCATCGCCGGCCTGATCACCCCCACCGGCGGCTCGATCGCGATCAGCGACGCGGCCGGCGAGGGCGCGGCCCGGGGCGTCTCCATGGTCTTTCAGAGCTTCGCCCTCTTTCCCTGGCTGACCGTGCTCAAGAACGTCGAACTCGGCCTGGAGGCCCAGGGCGTCCCCGCCGAGGCTCGGCGCAAGCGGACCTTGGCGGCCATCGACCTGATCGGCCTGGACGGCTTCGAGAACGCCTATCCCAAGGAGTTGTCGGGGGGCATGCGCCAGAGGGTGGGCCTGGCCCGCGCCCTGGTGGTCCAGCCGTCGATCCTCTTGATGGACGAGCCGTTCTCGGCCCTCGATGTGCTCACCGCCGAAACCCTGCGCACCGACCTCCTGGACCTGTGGAGCGAGGGGCAGATGCCGATCCGCTCGATCCTGCTGGTCACCCACAATATCGAGGAGGCGGTGCTGATGTGCGACCGCATCCTGGTCTTCTCCTCCAA
>JBBQGZ010000108.1:0-7829 GCA_038323535.1 Caulobacterales bacterium | reverse complement strand
GACGGCGGCCGAGGCGAAGTGCTGGCCGGAACGGTGAAGATGATCGAGCCGGAACTGTCAGGCGACTTCGCGACCCTGATGACCTGGGCCGACGCCGTCCGACGCCTGAAGGTTCGGGCCAACGCCGAAACGGCGGTGGACGCCAGGGCCGCCCGCCAGTACGGCGCCGAGGGCATCGGCCTGGTGCGAACCGAACACATGTTCTTCGATGACGCCCGGATCGCCGCCGTGCGCGAAATGATCCTGGCCGACGACGAGCACGGGCGCCGCGCCGCCTTGGCCAAGATCCACCCCATGCAGAAGGGCGACTTCATCGAGCTGTTCAAGATCATGGACGGCTATCCGGTCACCTTCCGGCTGCTCGACCCGCCGCTCCATGAATTCCTGCCCCATACCGAGGAGGATCTGACGGCGGTAGCCAGCGCCACGGGCCTGGACGCAACCAAGCTGCTGCGACGGGCCGGCGAACTTCGCGAAACCAACCCCATGCTCGGCCACCGCGGATGCCGGCTGGGGGTGTCCTTCCCGGAAATCTACGAAATGCAGGTCCGCGCCATTATCGAAGCGGCCTGTGACGTCGCCGCCTCGGGAAAGGCCTCGCCGCAACCGGAAATCATGCATCCCTTGGTCGCCATGGGCCAGGAGATGACTTTTCTGCGCGCCCTCACCGACCGCGTCGCCGCCGAGGTCATGGCCGAGCAGGGCCGGGTGGTCGCCTATAGCGTGGGAACCATGATCGAGCTGCCTCGCGCGGCCATCCGCGCCCAAGACCTCGCCGCGACGGCCGAGTTCTTTTCGTTCGGCACCAATGATCTCACCCAGACCACGTTCGGCATCAGCCGCGACGATTCGGGCCGGTTCCTGAACGCCTATATCGACAAGGGCATGTTCACCCTCGATCCGTTCGTCTCCATCGACGTCGACGGCGTGGGCGCACTGATACGCATGGCCGCCGAGCGCGGGCGCGCCGCCCGCCCTGACATCAAACTGGGAATCTGCGGCGAGCACGGCGGCGATCCGGCCTCGATCGCCTTCTGCGAGGAGATCGGTTTCGATTACGTCAGCTGCTCGGCCTATCGGGTGCCGATCGCCCGCCTGGCGGCGGCGCAGGCGGCGCTAGCCCGGACGGCGGCGTCTAGCAAAAGAGGGTAATGGCCTTGCCGGAGTCACCGTTGGAAGAGTTCGAGGCGCACGAACACGCCGAGCACGCGCAGCACGCCGCCCACGCCAAGGACCCGTTGATTTCCAAGGTCACCTTCACCATCGCCGTCCTGGCGGTGGCGGCGGCGATCGGGGCGAGCCTGGAGACGACCGAAGGCGACCGGGCGATCATCTCGAAGAATGAGGCGGTGCTGGAGCAGAACAAGGCCACCGACCAATGGAATTTCTTTCAGGCCAAGAGCCTGAAGAAGAACCTCTACACCATCGCCGCCGACCAGCCCGGCGCGAAGGCCCCGGCCTACGCCAAGGTCGCGGCCAAGAACGCCGCCGACCAGGTCGACATCCAGAAACAGGCCAAGGCGCTGGAGGCCGCCCGCGACGCCAGAAACGAGGAGGCCGAAGTCCACGAGCGGCGCCACGGCCGGCTCACCATCGCCTCGACCCTCCTGCACATGGCGATCGCCATCGCCACCCTGGCCATCATCCTCACCCGCCGCTGGCCCTGGTTCACCGCCCTGGCGTTGGCCGCGGCGGGGGCTGGCTTGGCGGTGTGGGCGTATCTGTAGGTCGGCGGGGTGAACGCCGGCCGCCGCCGTTCATTCCGTTATCCCCAAGCGCAAATCCCTAGAGCGGGTCGAGGTTTAGAGGAATCGGGATTCCCGAATCGGTGAGGGTCTGATTCAAGATTGATGCTGGGGTGAGGAGGCCAGCATTGATGGGCCGAGCCTATTCGATGGATCTTCGGGAGCGAGCGCTGGCGCGGGTAGACGCCGGGGAGACGGTGCGCGCGGTGGCGCAGGCCCTGTCGATCGCGCCCTCGAGCGTGGTGAAGTGGACTTTGCGCCGGCGGGCCACGGGCAGCGCCCGGCCGGGCAAGATGGGCGGTCATGTCCTGGGGCGCATCCAGGGCGCGCACGCCGATTGGCTGGGGGAGCGGATGCGGACCGACTTCACCCTGCGGGGCTTGGCGGCGGAGCTGGCGCAGCGCGGGCTGAAGGTGGATCACACCACGGTGTGGAAGTTCGTGCGCCGCGAGGGGCTCAGCTTCAAAAAAAACTCTGCTGCCCAGCGAGCAGGAGCGAGCTGACGTCGCCCGCGGGCGGGCACGTTGGAAGGCTTGGCAGGGCCGCTTCGACCCGCGCCGCCTGGTGTTCATCGACGAGACCTGGGCCAAGACCAACATGGCGCCCCTGCGCGGCTGGTGCAGGCGGGGAAAGCGCTGACCCCTTACGGCCACTGGAAGACCATGACCTTCCTGGCCGCCCTGCGCCACGACCGCATCGAGGCCCCCTTCGTGGTCGATGGGCCGATCAACGCCGAGCTGTTCCTGCTCTATGTGGTCACCCAGCTGGTCCCCACCCTGCATCCCGGCGACATCGTGGTCATGGACAACCTCGGCTCCCACAAAGGAAGGGCCGTGCGCGCCGCCATCCGCGCGGCCGGAGCCCACCTGCTCTTCCTGCCGCCCTACAGTCCCGACCTGAACCCCATCGAGCAGGTCTTCGCCAAGCTCAAGCATCTTCTCCGCAAAGCCGCCGAGCGAACCGTGGAAGCCACCTGGAAGCGCATCGGACAGCTCCTCGACGCCTTCAGCGCCGACGAATGCCGAAACTACCTCCTCAACTCAGGCTATGGTTCAATCTAGGCTCAACACGCTCTAGGACCCATGATCGCCGCTTTCGGCGGTGGCGCGCGCGCGCTCCGGCTCTTCACGCTCCCCGTCCGCGCGGGGCGTGCGTGATGCGCAGGAGGTTGGCGGCGCCGGGGGCGCCCATGGGGGGCCCGGCGATGATCAGGACCCGGGCGCCGGGGGCGGCGAGGCCGAGGTCGGCGGCGAGGTGGGCCGCTTCGTCGGTCATGGCGGCGATTCCGCGCGGCTGGGAGGCGACGCGGGGTTCCACCCCCCAGACCAGGCCCAGGCGCCGGGCCACGGTTTCGCCCGGGGCGATGGCCAAGATCGGATGGGCCGGCCGCTCGCGGGCCAGGCGCCGGGCGGTGGCGCCAGTGGTGGTGTAGGCCACCAGGCAGGCGGTGGAGCGCGCCTCGGCCGCGCGGGTGGCCGCGGCGATCAGGGCGTCCACGTCCTCGTCGGCGTCGGCCCCGTGTTCGGCCCGCATCAGGCTCGGCCACATCGGATCGGCTTCCACCTTGCGGATGATGGCGTCCATCATCGCCACCGCCTCGCGCGGGAAGGCGCCGACGGCCGATTCGGCGGAGAGCATCAGGGCGTCGGCGCCCTCATAGACCCCGTTGGCGACGTCCGAGGCCTCGGCGCGGGTGGGCGAGGGGCTGGCGGTCATGGATTCGAGCATCTGGGTGGCGACGATCACCGGGGCGCCGCGCCGCCACGCGGCGCGCACGAAGGTCGTCGGGGCCACCCGAACGTCCGCGGGGGGCCGTTAGACGCCGAGATCCCCGCGCGCCACCATCAGGCCGTCGCTGACGTCCAGGATCGCCTCGAGGTCGCGCAGGGCGGCGGGCTTTTCGATCTTGGCGAGAATCGAGGCTCGCCCATCCACCAGCTGACGCAGGTCGGCCATGTCCGTGGCGTGCTGCACGAAGGAGAGTGCGATCCAGTCGACCCCGATACGCAGGGCGAAATCGAGGTCGACCCGATCCTTGGGCGTCATGGCCGGAACCGGAATCGTCGCGCCGGGGACGGCCAGGCCCTTGTGGTCGGAAAGCGCATCGCCGCTCATCACCTCGACCTCGGCGAAGTCCTTGCCGGCGGAGCGGACGACGAGGCGCACGCGGCCGTCGTCCAGCACCACCTCCACGCCGGGGTTGAGGACCTTGAACACCTCCGGATGCGGCAGGCCGACGCGCCGCGCGTCGCCCGGGGCGGGGTCGAGGTCGAGCCGCAACCTCTGGCCCGGGGCGATGGCGATTCGCCCCTTGGCGAAGGCCCCCAGCCGGAACTTCGGCCCCTGCAGGTCGGCCAGCGCGGCCAGGGGGCGGCCGACCTTCGCTTCGGCGGCCCGCACCGCTTTCAGCGCGGCGGCGTGATCGGCATGGGCGCCGTGGCTGAAATTCAGGCGGAAGACATCCACCCCGCCCCGCGCCAGCTCGACTACCATGGCCGGCGCGCGGCTGGCGGGGCCCAGGGTGGCGACGATGCGGGTGCGGCGCTGGCGGATCATGGAGGGCCGAGCTTGTAGCGACGAATGCGGCCAAACGGTATCGGCGCTTTGTCGAAGGCGCGGATTCGCGCCGTCGCGTGTGGCCGCGCCGGGTGCGACCAGGGCTACATCGAGATCACCGGTGGCCGGGATTTACGCCCGGCCATGATGGAGATGTGGAAGAATGCGCCTTCCTATCGAACCCGGACGTAGGACCCCGGGGCGGGTTCCAAGGCCTTGAGCTTGCCGGCGCCGGGGACGCGCGGAAGCGACTTGGCGCTGTCCTGGGCGGCGAGCCAGGCGTTCCATTCGGGCCACCAGGAGCCAGGCTGCTTTTCCGCGCCCGCGAGCCACGCTTCGGCGTCGGGCGGCAGGGCGTCGCTCGTCCAATAGCCGTGCTTGTTCGCCGAGGGGGGGTTGATCACGCCGGCGTTGTGGCCCGAGCCGCCGAGCAAGAAGCGTGTGGGGCCGCCGAAGAGCCGGGCGCCGGCATAGGTCGCCTCCCAGGCCGAGACGTGATCGTCCTTGAGCGAGATCAGCAGGATCGGGGCGGTGACCTGGCCAAGGTCCAGCGGCGCGCCGTCGATGACCACCCCGCCGGACTCGCGCAGCCGGTTGGCTTTCAGCATCTCCTCGCCATAGGTCTTGAGGAACGCGGCGGGGATGCGGGCCCCGTCGGCGAACCACCACAGGATGTCGGAGGGGGGCGCCGCCTTGTCTAGCAGATAATGGCTCACCGCCGACGACCAGATGAGGTCGTTGGCGCGCATCAGGCTGAACAGGGTCTGCAGGTCGTGGCTCTCCACATAGCCCTTGGGTTCGACGTTTCGGCGCAGGGCCGCCAGGTCGGTGTCGCCCATGAAGACCGACCATTCGCGCAGGTCGGAAAAATCGAGCAGGGTCCCGATCAGAGTAAGGGATCCCACCCGCGCGCCCTCGCCGCGCGCGGCGAGCCAGGCCGCGGCGCAGGCCGCCAGGGTCCCGCCCATGCAGAAGGCGGCGAGGTCCACGTCCGGCTCGCCGGTCGCCTCGCTCACCGCGTTCATGGCGGCGACGACGCCGTCTCGGACGTAGGTGGCGAAATCCTGGTCGCGAAGTTCGGGCCCGGGATTGACCCAGGAAACGGTGAAGACCGTGCGGCCCTGGTCCACGAGCCATTTGAGCAGGCTGGATTTGGGCTGCAGGTCCATCAGATAGTATTTGTTGACCAGCGGGGGCACATAGAGCAGCGGGCGGCGCCAGACCTTTGGGGTCGCCGGATCGTACTGGATGAGCTGGAAGAGTTTGTTCTGGAAGACCACGGCGCCGGGCGTGGCGGCCAGGGTAACGCCCAGTTCCCAGTCCTCGGCCGCCCGGCGTTTCACCAGGCCCCGATTGCCCGCCGCGTCGGCCAGCAAATTCGCAAGGCCGGTCAGCAAATTGACCCCGCCGGTCTCGATCGACTTGCGGATCGCCTCGGGGTTGGTGTGGGCGAAGTTGGTCGGGGCCACGGCGTCGAGATATTGCTTGAGGATAAACCGGGCCCGGACGCGGGTGTCGTCGTCGATGGCGCCGACGCTGTCGACCAGGGCGCCCAGTTGCCGGCCCCAGAGCAGGTAGGCCTGCTTGAGGTGGCTGAACAGCGGGTCGCTGGCCCACGCCGGATCGGAAAAGCGGCGATCACCGCGCGCCGGCTCGATCACCGGGGCGGGGGCGCCGCCGGCCAGGGCCTCCAGGCTCGACGTCCACAGGGCGGACCACTCGCTCCACGCCTCGAACTGCGCCTTGGCCAGCAGGGCGGGCTGCGAAACAAGGGCCGCGCTGAAATCGGCCAGGGCCCGCAGATTGTTGGCCGGATCGAAGCCCAGGGCCGGCGGCGGCGCCGACATGCGTTCGGCGACCGTTCGCGTGGCCTCGACGGCGTTTATGAACAGTTTCGCCAGGGCCTCGCGCGCGGCGACCGGATCGGGCAGGGCGGCGAGCTTGGCTTGATCGGGCATACGGTCCCCAGGCTCGTGGTGACGGGCGGCCAGGGCGTCTTAAACCACTAAGCCCACGAGGAACACGAAATCAGGCGTGCAGAAGGCGATCGACGGCGACGCAGGGGCGGGGGGAGAGGAAGAGGAAGGCCAGAAGCCGGTCCGGATCGGCGCCGGCCAGGGCGGGGTCGGGGTCGGGGGCGTGGCGGACCAGGGCGGCGATGTCGATCGAGGTGATCCCGGGGGCGGCGAATTGGTCTGGCGTCAGGGCGGCGTCGAAGGGCATGGTCTGCTCTCTTGAAGAAAAGTCGGCGACGGGCTTGTGACACGCGCGCCGGGAGTGAGGGAGAGGAGACTTGGCCAAACCATTGGGCGAAAATCCCCATACCCGGGCTGATTTCGACTGGAACGACCTCAAGGCCTTTCTGGCGGTGGCGCGCACCGGCCGGCTGACGGCGGCGGCGGCCCGCCTGCGCGCCGACCATACCACCGTCGCGCGGCGGATCGGGGCGGTGGAACGGTCACTGGGCGCGCGCCTGTTCGATCGGGCGCCCACCGGATACAGCCTGACGGCGGACGGGGAGCGGCTGGCGGTGACGGCGGAGGCCATGGAGAGCCTCGCCCTGACCGCGCGATCGGCGATCGGCGGGGCCGACGTGGCGGCAGCCGGGGCGGTGAGGATCGGCGCGCCCGAAGGCTTCGGCAGCTATTTCCTGGCGCCCCGGCTCGCCGGGCTGATCGATCGGCATCCCGGCCTCTCCGTCGAGCTGGTGGCGATCCCGGGGACCTTGAGCCTCTCCAAGCGCGAGGCTGACGTGGCGGTGACCCTGAGCGCGCCCAGCGAAGGGCGGCTGGTGAGCCGCAAGCTCACCGACTATCGGCTGGGCCTCTACGCCGCCCCGAGCTATTTGGCGCGCCGCCCACCGATCCGCATCCGCGCCGACCTCGCCGGCCACCGCTTCATCGGCTACATCCAGGATCTGCTCTACGCGCCCGAGCTCGACTACATGGGCGCGCCGGACGTGGAGATCGCCGCGGCGATCACCAGCTCCAACCTCATCGCCCAGTTCCAGGCGGCCCTGGCCGGCGCGGGCCTCTGCATCCTCCCCCATTTCATCGCCGCCCGCGAGCCGGGGCTCGCCGCCGTGCTGCCCGATAAGGTCAGCCTCACCCGCGCCTTCTGGCTCACCACCCACGCCGACTTGAAGGGCCTCGCCCGCGTCAAGGCGGTGAGTGGGTTCATCACCGAGGCGGTGAAGGCGGCGAGGGGGGTGTTTTTGGGGGTTAGCGTTCAAACCATCAGCGTTGAGCGCGGCGGTCGAAACGGATCGTAAGTCGCCTCGCGCCAACTGGGGCGTTCGGCGCGGTGGCTATATTCGCTTCTACGACGAACCCCCCACCACGCCCGGCGCGCTGGGGGTCATCTCCGGTTCCCAGTATGGCCGGCCCCTAGGTCCTGTCGACAAAGTGCCTTGCCCACAGTCGGATTGAGGTGATGAGCACGAAGCCGATGAAGCTATCGGCGGTCTTATCGTAGCGGGTGGCCAAGCGTCGAGAATGCTTGAGCTTTGAGAAGCACCGCTCGACGAGG
>JBBQGZ010000107.1:0-8078 GCA_038323535.1 Caulobacterales bacterium | reverse complement strand
GTCGTCCCCGACAAGGACCGCACCCTGCACAAAGGCGCGGTCTCGCCCTGGTCGAAAGGCCCCTCCCCCCTCTACACCCAGACCCTCCAGGCCCTGGCGCGGCACTACGGCTTCTCCATGGACGAGCCGTGGTGGAAGCTTTCCGACGACGCCAGGCGGGTGGTCCTGCACGGCTCGGGCGGGGAGAAGATCAAGTTCGTCTATGACGACAACGCCCGCAAATACGAGGTCGCCAAGAGCTTCGAGGGCGACCTGCCCAATCTCGAGCGCCGCTGGCGCGAGACCGACTCCAGCTGGGTGCGCGAGGAGCTCGCCCGCTATCAGTCCGAGACCCCCTGCGAGGTGTGCGGCGGCGCCCGCCTCAAACCCGAGGCCCTGGCGGTGAAGATCGCCGGCAGGAACATCGCCGAGGTCTCCACCCTGGCCATCCGCCCGGCCCGCGACTGGTTCGCGTCCCTGGAGGGCCAGCTTACCGACAAGCAGATGGAGATCGCCCGGCGGATCCTGAAAGAGATCAACGACCGCCTGCGCTTCCTGGTCGACGTGGGGCTCGAATACCTCAGCCTCTCGCGCGCCTCGGGCACCCTTTCGGGCGGGGAGAGCCAGCGCATCCGCCTGGCCAGCCAGATCGGCTCGGGCCTGACCGGCGTGCTCTATGTCCTGGACGAGCCCTCCATCGGCCTGCACCAGCGCGACAACGCCCGCCTGCTGGTCAGCCTCAAGGGCCTGCGGGATCTGGGCAATTCGGTGCTGGTGGTGGAGCACGACGAGGAAGCGATCCTCGCCGCCGACCACGTCATCGACATGGGTCCGGCCGCCGGCGTCCACGGCGGCGAGGTGGTGGCCCAGGGGACGGCGCGAGACATCATGGCCGCCCCGCGCAGCCTCACCGGCCAATATCTGAATGGGACGCGCAGGATCGCGATCCCGCCGGTCCGCCGGCCGTTCTCCGCCAAGCGCATGGTCCGGGTGGTCGGCGCCACCGGCAACAACCTCAAATCGGTCACCGCCGAGATCCCGGTGGGGACCTTCACCTGCGTCACCGGCGTCTCGGGCGGCGGAAAGTCCACCTTCACCATCGAGACCCTCTACAAGGCCGCCGCCCGGCGGCTGAACAACGCCTCCGACGGCCCCGCCCCCTATGAGCGCATCGAGGGACTGGAAAATTTCGACAAGGTCATCGACATCGACCAGAGCCCGATCGGCCGCACCCCGCGCTCCAACCCGGCCACCTACACCGGGGCCTTCACCGCCATCCGCGACTGGTTCGCCGGCCTCCCCGAAGCCAAGGCGCGCGGCTATGGCCCGGGGCGCTTCAGCTTCAACGTCAAGGGCGGGCGCTGCGAGGCCTGCCAGGGCGACGGCCTGATCAAGATCGAGATGCATTTCCTGCCCGACGTCTACGTCACCTGCGACGTCTGCCGGGGCAAGCGCTACAACCGCGAGACCCTGGAGATCCACTTCAAGGGCAAGAGCATCGCCGACGTGCTCGACATGACCGTGGTCGAGGCGGCGGAGATGTTCAAGGCCGTCCCGACCATCCGCGACAAGATGGAGACCCTCAAGCGGGTGGGCCTGGGCTACATCAAGGTCGGCCAGCAGGCCACCACGCTCTCGGGCGGCGAGGCTCAGCGGGTCAAACTCTCCAAGGAGCTGTCGCGCCGGGCCACCGGGCGCACCCTCTACATCCTCGACGAGCCGACCACCGGCCTGCATTTCGAGGACGTGCGCAAGCTCCTCGAAGTGCTCCACGAACTGGTCGACCACGGCAACACCGTCATCGTCATCGAACACAACCTCGACGTGGTGAAGACCGCCGACTGGATCATCGATTTCGGCCCCGAGGGCGGCGACGGCGGCGGCGAGGTCATCGCGGTCGGCTCGCCCGAACAGGTGGCCGCCGACGAAGCGAGCTGGACCGGCCGCTATCTCGCCGGCGTCCTGGCGCGCCACGCCGAGCCGTCGCGGCCCAAGCGGCAGCGCGCGCGGGTGGGAGCGTGAGGATCCAAGGATTGAAACTCTACGGCGCGCCGATGCCCGCCCCCAATCCGCGCCGGGTGCGCATCTTCCTGGCCGAAAAGGGGATCGACCTGGCCGAGACACCGCTCGACCTTCGCGCGCGGGAGCACAAGTCGCCCGAGCACCGCGCCCGCAATTCCCTGGGCCAGGTCCCGACCCTGGAACTCGACGACGGCGAGACCATCTCCGAGACCGTCGCCATCTGCCGCTATTTCGAGGCGATCCAGCCCGATCCGCCGCTCTTCGGGGCCACGCCGCTGGAAATGGCCCGGGTCGAGATGGGGGTGCGGCGGATGGAGTTCGTGCTCACCGCCCCGGTGGGCGCCTTCTGGCGCCACGCCCACCCCTTCACCGCCGCCCTCCTCACCCAGTTCAAGGACTTCGGCGAGTCGAACCGCGAAACCTATTCCGCCGCCCAGGCCTGGCTCGACCGCGAACTGGCCGCCCGCCCCTTCATCGCCGGCGAGGCCTTCACCATGGCCGACATCTGCGCCCTTTCGACCGTGGACTTCGCCGCCTGGATCGGCCTGCCGCTGGAAGCCAAAAACACCCACCTCGCCGCCTGGCATGCCCGCGTCTCCGCGCGGCCGAGCGCGGGGGCGTAGAATGGTCAAAACCATCCTCGTCCCGATCGCCATCGGCCTGTCCATTTTCGGAACCGCGGCTTGGGGAAGAGGAGCGTTCGCCGGTCTCGTCGATATCGGCGGCGGCCGAAAGATGTACCTGGAATGCCGCGGCGCCGGGTCGCCGACGGTCGTGCTGGTGGCCGGCCTCAAGGCCTCCGCCGCCGATTGGAATGGCGCCGGGGGAACCGCGCCGACCGTCTTCTCCGGCGTCGCCGCCGTCACGCGGGTCTGCGCCTATGATCGCCCCGGAACGCCGGTCGGAGAGAAACCGAGCCGCAGCGACCCGGTGCGGCAACCGACGGCGGCGGCGGACGCGGCCCGGGACTTGCACGCCCTGCTCCGCGCGGCGCGCGAGCCGGCGCCTTACGTGCTCGTCGGCCACTCCTATGGCGGCCTAATCGCCAAGCTCTTCGCGCGGGCCTATCCGCGCGATGCCGCCGGTCTTGTGCTCGTCGACGCTCTCACCGAAGGGCTCCAGGAAGCGGAAACGCCGAAGCAGTGGGCGACCCAACGCGTTCTGATGGAAGGCGACATAAAGGAGAGCCTGGCCCTCTATCCGGCCCTGGAAAGGATCGACCCGGACCGCGCCTTCGACCAGGTCCGCGCCGCGCCGCCCCTGAAGCCCCTTCCCCTCGTGGTTCTCTCCGCCGACCGGCCCTGGGGCCCCCAGGTCCCGGCGCTGATCGCCAACGGGACCTTGCCGGCCGATGTTCCGGCCGATTTCGGCTACGTCACCGACGCCGCGCAAAAAAAGGCCCAGGATCGCCTGGCGGCTCTCGTTCCGGGCGCCCGGCACATCACCCAGACCCACAGCGGCCACGAGATCCACAAGGAGCGGCCCGCGCTGGTGACCGACGCGATCATCGATGTCGTCGCCGCGGTCCGCGCCGGAAAGACGAGCCTCGCCCCATGACGGCCGGGGATGCCATGCCGCCTGTCCGGTTCACGCCCCTGACCCCAAGCTACGGCATGCACACAACTCGTTCGGGCGCGCCTCTTAAACACCTCTCCCGTAGGGAGAGGGAGGGGCCCATGGCGAAGCCAAGGGAGGGTGAGGGGTTCGGGCGCCGGGAGATTTAGCTCCATTTTTTCAGCGCCTTGACGCATGCCGGCTGACAAATCGGTTACCGGGTAACCCCTCACCCACACACGCCCATGCGGGCGCGGGCCCCTCCCTCTCCCTACGGGAGAGGTGTTCCGTGGCCGAGCGTTCAAAGCGCGCGACACCGAACCTGAGTTGTGTGCATCCCCCCCTACCCCCATGGCCGCGCGGTGATCTCCTTGTAGGCGAAGGCCTGGCAGGCGCAGATGAGCAGAGTCGGGATCACGAAGAGGACGGCGCTGACCGCCGCGGCGACTGCCGCCAGGCAAAGCAGCAGGCCGCGGCGCCATGGGTCGATCCCGTGGGGGGCGCCGATCGCGCCGGCGGCCCAGGCTATGCCCACCGCCACCAGGGCGAGAACCGCCAGGACCCCGACGACCTCCACGAACACCAGCAGATAGCCGGCCAGCAGGCGCCAGAAACGGCCCCGCGTCAGGCGCCAATAGCCGCCCACGTGGAAACGCCCTTCGATGAAAGTGTGCACCGCCATCAGTGACAGGCGCACCGCGATCCAGATCTCCAGGGCGACGGTGGCGGCGGCGCCGAGGTCGACGATGGCGTGGCCGAGGCCCGGCGCCGCGGCCAGCGCCGGCCTGGCCAGCACGAAGAGGACCAGCGCCGGCGCGCCGCCGAACACCGCGGCCAGGGTGAAGCCGGCGGCGGTGATCGCCGCCAGCCGCCCCTCCTGCGGCCCCAGCTTGAACAGGTGCCAGCCATGCTCGGCCCGGCAAACCGCCCGATAGGCCGTCGCGATGGTCATGATCCACAGCACCAGCAGGGCGGGGGCCAGGACGGCGGTCAGGGGGCCGAAGCCGCGCATCAGGCTCAAGGTCTCGCTCCGCACCCCCCCGGCCACGGGCGCCCCGCCGGTGAACACCTTGATGATCGCGATGCCGGCCAGGGCCAGGGCCCAGACCGCGATCCACGACAGCACCGCCTTGGGCTCGCGGCGCATGACCCGGAAACCTTCGAAGGCGGCGGCGGTGGGCGAAACGGCGGTCATTTCAAGGAACAGGAGGTCGGGGCGCCTGCCGGTAGAGATAGGCCATGAGTCCGACGTCCAAGGGAAGCCACAGGCCCGCGACGGCGACGCCGGCGACGAGGCCGGCTATCCAGCGCAAGCCGCTTGCCCCGCCCGACCCGGGCCGGGCCGCGAGGGCGGCAATCGCCAGGAGCGCGGCCGGCCCCGCTCCGGCCAGCACACGGGCCAAGAGGATCGGCCCGGCGCGGCCCCGGGTCAGGGGCCAGGTCGCCAGCACCTGGACCCGGCCCCGCGCGACGGTGGCGGCGAAGGCCAGGGAGATGCGCGTCGCCGCCCAGGCCAGGGCGATCGCCGCGATCAGCCCCACGACCGTGACCAGGATCCGGCCGCGATCCTCCACCGCCGGCGCCCAGGTCGCCACGTCGGCGGGGTCGAACCCCGGCCCCGCCGAGGCGGCGGCGTAGGCGAAGCCGAGCACGGCGACGAAGGCGAGCAGCGCCAGGACGAAGAGGAACGCGCCGCTCAGCAGCCACACCGCCGCCAGGCGAAGCTCCAGGCGCCCCAATTGCAGGCCTCCCGGCCCCAGGCGCCCCTCTCCCGTCGCCAGGCGCCAGAGCGCGCCCTGCGTGACGAGATAGGCCCCGGCGCCCAGCCCCAGCAACGCGCCCGAAGGCCGGGCGAAGCCGATCCCGCTGATCAGGCCCGCCAGGGGCAGCGCGAGCCAAGCTTCCCGCCAGGCCGGCCCCAGGAAGTTCCAGCTCGCCGCGAGGCCGCCAAGCACGAGGCCGCGCGGCGGCGTGGTCAGAGAACCGCCGCCGCCGGGATGGGCTCGGCCAACTCGCGATAGGCCCTCGCCCACGGCGCGCAGAAGACGGCGACGACCGCGCCGCTGAGCGGAATCCCGATCAGGCCTAGCACAAACAGCAGCGGCGTCAGGCTGGACAGGATGGCGGTGGGTGGGCGTTGGAAGAAGGCGGGAAGGTTTTCCAGGCCGCCGGCCGCGTTTCCCAGCAGGCTTGCCCCCAGCGTCAGCAGGATGCCGCCGAAAATCACCTCGCCGACGATCGCGATCGCGACGAGGCAAAGGAAGATCAGGAAGAGGTGGCCGACCCTTCCCCGGGTCAGGGTCCAGGACTCCAGGAGGTGGAAACGCCCATCCTCGACGATCATCGGCCCGACCAGGGAGAAGCGAAGGGCGACGTAAACGATTCCGACCAACAGGGCGGCGCCGCCGACGATGCCGACCAGGACGCCGACGACGGCGGCGTGACTGGCGACGAGCAGCCCGACGATCAGCGCGCCCACAAGCACCAGGATCACGAGGGCGATCACGAACACGAGGGCGCCGCCGACCATCAGCAGGAAGAAGAAGAGTTCGGCCGTACCGAGCCTCAGATAGGCCAGACGCCGGTCTTCCGGGCGCAGGACGGCGCGGTACGCGGCGCAATAGACCACCGCGCCGACGAAATAGCTCGCCAGCCTGAAGAGCATGCCGGCGCCCTGGGCCTGAAGGACCGGCCCGAGGTCGGGAGTCGCTTCCACGCCCGCGCGGGCCGCCGCCAGCGCCTGCGAAAACAGCCCGGCGTAGGCGGGCGCCATCAGGGCGAAGGCGGCCACGACGAAGGCGACCTCGATCAGCCCCCAGGCGAGGACCGCCAGCGGCCGATGGCGGATGAGTTCGAAGCCCGAGCCCACTGCCGCCCCGATCGAAAGTTCAGTCATGCCTGATTCCCCCCTTTTGGCCTCGGGCGCCACCATAGACCCCCTCCCGCGCCCCGCGCCACTTCCGTGTGCGAGCGCAAGGGCTTACAAACCCTCCGTGCCGGAGCGTCCCATCCACATCATCGGTGGCGGCCTGGCCGGATGCGAGGCGGCCTGGCAGGCGGCCGGCGCCGGCGCCCCCGTGATCCTCCACGAGATGCGCCCGGGCATCGCGACAGCCGCGCACCAGACCGATCGCCTGGCCGAGCTGGTCTGCTCCAACTCCTTCCGCTCGGACGACGCGGACTACAACGCCGTGGGCCTGCTGCACGCCGAGATGCGGGCTCTGGGCTCCCTGATCATGGCCTGCGGCGACGCCTGCCAGACCCCCGCCGGCGGCGCCCTGGCCGTGGACCGGGAGGCCTTCGCCCAGGCAGTGACTGACCGCGTCACCGCCCATCCCCTGATCCGGCTCGAGCGCGGCGAGGTGGCCGGCCCGCCGCCGGCGGAGTGGGACAAGGTGATCGTGGCCACCGGCCCCCTCACCTCCCCGGCCCTCTCCGCCGCGATTCAGGCTCTCACCGGCGCGGAGGCCCTGTCGTTCTTCGACGCCATCGCCCCCATAGTCCACGCCGAGACCATCGACATGGGCGTGGCCTGGAAACAGTCGCGCTATGACAAGGCGGGGCCGGGCGGCGACGCGGCGGCCTACATCAACTGCCCCCTGGATCGCGACGGGTACGAGGCCTTCATCGACGCCCTCCTCGCCGGGCCCAAAACGGAGTTCAAGGACTGGGAGAAGGTTCCCTATTTCGACGGCTGCCTGCCGATCGAGGTGATGGCCGAGCGGGGCCGCGACACCCCGCGCCACGGGCCGTTGAAGCCGGTGGGCCTCACCAACCCCCACCGCCCGAGCGAAAAGCCCCACGCCGTGGTCCAGCTGCGCCAGGACAACGCCCTGGGGACCTTGTGGAACATGGTCGGCTTCCAGAACAAGCTGAAGCACGCCGCCCAGGCGGAGGTGTTCCGCGCCATTCCCGGGCTGGAGCGGGCGGTGTTCGCCCGCCTGGGCGGCCTGCACCGCAACACCTTCCTCGACAGCCCCCGGGTGCTCGACGCCCGCCTGCGCCTCAGGGCCGACCCGCGCCTGCGCTTCGCCGGCCAGATCACCGGGGTCGAGGGCTATGTGGAGAGCGCCGCCGTGGGCCTGCTGGCCGGCCGCCTGGCCGCCGCCGAGCGGGACGGCCGCGAGCTTGCCCTCCCGCCGCCGACCACCGCGCTGGGCGCCCTGATCGGCCACATCACCGGCGGCCACCTCCCCACTGGCGCCCGCTCCTTCCAGCCCATGAACATCAACTACGGCCTCCTCCCCCCCATCGACGCCCTCGCGCGCGGCCGCGAGCGCAAACGCGCCATAGGCCAACGCGCCCTCGCCGATTTGGACGCTTGGCAGGAGGCGTATGAAGGGGCTTCGGGATTCACACATCGGTTGGCGCCCTCTTGAACGCCTCTCCCGTAGGAGGCCTCTGCGAAAAGCTGATGCGGGCGGGGTCGGGTCGTGATTCTCTGGGGAGGTTGATTCTCCTGGGAGGATGGGATGGCGGCGGGACAGTTGAGCTTGGCCGAGGCGTTCATGGACCCGCGGTTG
>JBBQGZ010000106.1:0-8173 GCA_038323535.1 Caulobacterales bacterium | reverse complement strand
GCTCGCCACCGCGGCCTGGTCGGCGCTCACCGTGGCCTCGTCCTGTTTCACCAGGGCGGCCTGGGTGTCGACCTGCTGGCCGGCGATGGAATCCTGGGCCTTGAGGGTCTGGAAGCGCGTCAGATCGAGCTTGGCGTTGCGCAGCAGGGCCTGATCGCGCAGGAGCTGGCCCTGGGCCTGCTGGACGACCACCTGAAACGGCCGAGGATCGATCCGCGCGAGGAGCTGGCCCCGTCGCACGAGCTGGCCCTCGCGAAACGCCACCGTGTCGAGCATGCCGGCCACCCGCGCATTCACGTTCACCGTCGCCAGCGGCGTCACCGTTCCCAGGGCTGAAAGCTCGATCGGAACCGAGCCTAGGACCGCTTTGGCAACACCCACGGTGACTTGCGGGCGACCGCCCTGGCCGCCGCCGCCATGCGCTCCGCGCCCGGGGCGGTGCGGCGCGCTCCGCACCCACAGGGTGAGGAGGACCGCAAGGAGGAGGGCCGCGGCCACCACCCCCATGATCCGGGCCGCCGAGCGCCATGCCGGCCGGCGCGGGCTCGGGGACGTGGATTCCGATCGGCTCATGCCAGCTCCAGGTTTCAGCATCCCCCGCTTCGCGTCGGAGCGTCCCGATGTCACGCCCGCGTGGCCATCGGATTGCGGCGCCGACACGATCAGGAACATTCGCCGCCACGCCCGCGCCTCCCCTCGCCCCGAAAGTCTGATAAGTCTGGCGCATCTGTCCCACGGGGAACTGCCGCATTCACACATCTCGACATCGAGGCCGCCGCCTTGTGCCCCCACCGTCACGGCGCTGAAGAAGCCCCGCGCCACCTCCCCCACTTCGCGAGGGAGGATGAAGAGACTCTCAATCCTCCCCTGCCCTCTCGCGGGGGAGGGGGACCCCAAAGGGGTGGAGGGGGCGCAAGGCGGCGGTCACATTGGCTTCCCGCGGGATAGTCGCCCATGCAACGCCGCGGCATCATTCTGGCGGGGGGCACCGGAACGCGGCTTCATCCCCTGACCGTGGCGGTCAGCAAGCAGCTGATGCCGGTGTTCGACAAGCCGATGATCTACTACCCGCTTTCGGTGCTGATGCTGGCCGGGATCCGGGACATGCTGGTGATCACCACGCCGCTCGAGCAGCCGGCCTTTCGCCGTTTGCTGGGGGACGGCTCGCAATGGGGGCTGTCGATTTCCTATGCGAGCCAGCCCGAGCCGGAGGGTCTGGCCCAGGCCCTTTTGATCGGCGCCGATTTCCTGGACGGCGGCGCATCGGCGCTGATCTTGGGCGACAATCTCTTCTACGGCGCCAACCTTCCGGCGTTATTGAAGACGGCGGCGGCGCGACGGGATGGGGCTACCCTCTTCGCGTGCCGAGTGAAAAACCCGTCCCTATACGGAGTTGTCTCGCTGGATGCTTCGGGGCGGCCCACGGCGATCGAGGAGAAGCCGGCGCGGCCCAGATCCGCCCATGCCGTGACCGGGCTCTATTTCTACGACCATCGGGCCGTCGGCTTCGCCGGGGACCTCTCGCCCTCGCCGCGCGGCGAACTTGAGATTAGCGACCTCAATCGAAGGTATCTCGAAGCCGGGGCACTGACCGTCGATGTCCTGGGCCGCGGCCATGCGTGGCTGGACACCGGGACCCACGACTCCCTGCTGGACGCCGCGATGTTCGTGCGGATCATCGAGGAGCGCCAGGGACTGAAGGTGTGCTGTCCCGAGGAGATCGCTTGGCGGCAAGGCTATATCACCGACGGCGACCTGGAGGCATTGGCCACCCCCCTGCGCCGCAGCGGCTATGGGGACTATCTGCTGTCCCTGCTCTCTGAAGGCCGAGGACAATGAAGTTCCTGCCGGCCTGCCTCGAGGGGGCGATGCTCATCGAGCCCCAGGCGCACGGCGACGAGCGCGGCTTCTTCATGGAGACCTGGCGGGCCGACGCCTTCGCGGAGGCCGGGATCGACGCGGTCTTCCTGCAGGACAATCACAGCCGCTCGCGCCGGGGCGTCCTGCGCGGGCTGCACTACCAGGCTCCGCGCCCGCAGGGGAAGCTGGTGCGGGCGGCGTCCGGGGCCGTGTTCGACGTGATCGTCGATCTTCGCCGCGCCTCGCCGACCTTCGGGCGCTGGTTCGGGGCCGAGCTGACGGCGGCGAACCGGCGGATGCTGTGGGCGCCGCCGGGTGTGGCCCACGGTTTCCTCACCCTCTCCGACACGGCCGACGTGGTCTATAAGTGTACCGACTTCCATGTTCCAGACGCGGACCGGTCGATCCGCTGGAACGATCCCGACCTCGCCATCGCTTGGCCCCTGGACCCTGGCGAGGCGCCCAATCTGTCTGCCCGGGACGCGGCGGCGCCGCTGTTCGCCCACGCGGTCCTGGCGCCGTGAAGGCCTTGCTGACGGGGGCCGGCGGCCAGGTCGCCGCCGCCTTGATGGCCGCCCAGCCGCCCGGCTGGAGCGTGATCGCCCTGACCCGCGATGACCTGGACATCGGCGATGCGCGGGCCGTGGCGCTCGCCCTGGCGTCGCATCGCCCGGACGTGGTGTTCAACACCGCCGCCTTCACCGCGGTCGATCGCGCGCAGGGCGAGGCCGACGCGGCCTGGCGGGTCAACCGCGACGGCGCGGGCCATGTCGCCAAGGCCGCGGCCCGCTTCGGCGCCCGGATGGTCCACCTCTCCACCGATTTCGTCTTCGACGGGCGCTCCGGGCGCGCCTACCGGCCAGGCGATCCCGCCGCGCCGCTGAACGTCTACGGCGCCTCCAAGCTCGCCGGCGAAGCGGCGGTCGCGGCGGCGGCGCCCGAGGCCCTGATCGTGCGCACCGCCTGGGTCTATTCCGCCCACGGGGCCAATTTCCTCACCACCATGCTGGGCCTGATGGCGGGGGAGGGCGACGTGCGGGTGGTCGCCGACCAGATCGGCGCCCCGACCTCCGCGGCGTCCCTGGCCGCGGCGCTCTGGGACCTCGCCATGGGCCGCGCGGCGGGGATCCGCCACTACTCAGACGCCGGTGTCGCCTCGTGGTACGATTTCGCCCAAGCCATCGGCGAGGAGGCCTTCGCCGCCGGGCTTCTGGCGCGCGCCCCGCGGGTCGTCCCGATCACGACCCAGGATCGCCCGACGCCGGCGACACGGCCGGCCTTCAGCCTGCTGGATTCATCGGCGACCTGGGCGCTATTGGGGCGTCCCGCCCCCCATTGGCGGACTGCCCTTCGCGAAACCCTGGCCGGAATGGCCCAACAGTCGTGAGCCGGCTGCTGGTCACCGGCGGGGCCGGCTTCATCGGGGCCAACTTCGTCCGCCATTGGCGCGAGCGGCGCCCCGACGATCCGATCGTGATCCTGGACGCCCTCACCTATGCCGGCGACCGCGCCAATCTCGCAGGGGTCGCCGACATCATCTTCGTCGAAGGCGACATCCGCGACCGCGCCCTCGTCGGGCGGCTGCTGACCGACCACCGCCTCGACACCCTGGTCCATTTCGCCGCCGAGACCCATGTGGACCGGTCCATCCTCGACGCCGGCGCCTTCATCCAGACCAATGTGGTGGGGACCCACGCCCTGCTGGAGGCGGCCAGGGCGGCCTGGCTCGATGCCGGAAGCGGGCGCCCGCACCGCTTCCATCATGTCTCCACCGACGAGGTCTACGGCGCCCTGGGGCCGGACGACCCGGCCTTCACCGAGACCACGGCCTACGCCCCCAACTCGCCCTACGCCGCCAGCAAGGCGGCGGCCGATCACCTGGTCCGCGCCTGGCGCCGGACCTATGGCCTGGAGGTGACGATCTCGAACTGCTCGAACAACCTCGGCCCGTTCCAGAACCGGGAAAAGCTGATCCCGCTGATGTTGACCAACGCCGTGCGCGGGCGGCCCCTGCCGGTGTACGGCGACGGCCTGCACATCCGCGACTGGCTGGACGTGAACGATCACTGCCGCGCCCTTGATCTGATCCTGACCGGGGCCGCGGCGGGCGAGGTCTACAACGTGGGCGGCGGACTGGAACTGACCAACCTCGCCCTGGTCGAGCGCCTGTGTTCGGCGGTGGATGGCGCCTTCGCGGCCGACCCCGCCCTCGCCCGCCGGTTTCCGGCGGCGCCCCCCGCCGCCGGGCGCGCGACCTCGACGTTGGTCACCCACGTGCCGGACCGGCCGGGGCACGACCGCCGCTACGCCATCGACGATGGCAAGATCCGCCGGGACCTCGGCTATATGTCGGCGGGAGACTTCGCCTTGAGCCTGGAGGCGACAGTGAAATGGTATTTGGAGCGGCTGGCCTGAGCCTCATCAAAGACCGTCATCACCGGGCGCCAGTCCCGGTGATCCATGACCGCCTTCCGTGGAATGGCCGCGCCCCGCGCGGCCACGGCTCTCCGCGAGATCATGGATGGCCGGGACGAACGCCCGGCCATGACGGTCTGGAAGAAAGGAGCGCTCGACCGATCCCGTTTCCCTGGGCCGCCGTCGTGCCAATTTCCGCCCGCATCCAGGCCCGCCACGCCGAACTGTTGGCGCAAGGCTGATCAGGCGTGCAAGGCGGCGGCGGTTTGCGCTAAGACCCGCCTGTCCAACCACAAGGAGCCCGCCCATGAGCGACGAACTGATCTTCTACACCAATCCCATGTCCCGCGGCCGGATCGTCCGCTGGATGCTGGAGGAGGTCGGCGCGCCCTACCGCACCGAACTGCTCGACTACGACACCGGCATGAAGGGGCCGGACTATCTGGCGATCAATCCCATGGGCAAGGTTCCGGCCATCAAGCACAAGGGCGTGGTGGTGACCGAGGGCGCGGCGATCTGCGCCTATCTCGCCGACGCCTTCCCCGAAGCCGGCCTTGCGCCGCCGCCCAAGGAGCGGGGCGACTATTACCGTTGGCTGTTCTTCGCCGCCGGACCGGTCGAGGCGGCCGTGACCAACAAGACCCTGGGTTTCGTCGTCCCGGCGGGCCGCGAGCGCATGGCCGGCTACGGGACCTTCGAGCAGGCGATCGACGCCCTGGAAACGGCGGTTTCCGGCCGCGACTACATCTGCGGCGACCGCTTCACCGCCGCCGATGTCTATGTCGGGGCTCAGATCGGCTTTGGCATGCAGTTCGGCGGGATCGACAAACGCGACGCCTTCACGAAATATTGGGAACGGATCAGCGCCCGACCTGCCGCACTCCGCGCCAACGAGATTGACGGCGGCATGCCGCCCCCGCCGCCGGCGGCGAATTGAGCGAAGACCTATCCTATTGGCTCTGTTGATTTTTCTACACCTCTCCCGAAGGGAGAGGGAGGGGCCCGTCGGAACGACGGGAGGGTGAGGGGTTTGCGCGCCCGACGATTTGGCGCCGGGTCTTGCTGCGCGCGTCCGTCGTCGCGCTCGAAGCGGACAGGCGGTAACGCCTCACCCTCCCACGCTCTTCGAGCGCGGGCCCCTCCCTCTCCTTACAGGAGAGGTGTTCCGTTGGTCGCCGAGGCGCAATGACCGATCCCATCCTCTCCGTCCGCGGCCTGACCAAGACCTACGCCTCCGGCGTCCGGGCGCTCAAGCCGATCGACCTGGACATTCTCCAAGGCGAGATCTTCGCCCTGCTCGGCCCCAACGGGGCGGGCAAGACGACCTTGATCAACATCATTTGCGGGATCGTCCGGCCGACCTCGGGCCAGGTGCTCGCCGCCGGCCACGACATCATCACCGACTACCGCGCGGCCCGCTCCATGATCGGCCTGGTCCCCCAGGAGCTTTCCACCGACGCCTTCGAGACGGTGTGGGCGACGGTGACCTTCAGCCGGGGCCTGTTCGGAAAGCCGCGCGACCGCGCCCATATCGAAAAAGTTCTCAAGGATCTCTCCTTGTGGGACAAGAAAGACAGCACCATCAAGGCGCTGTCGGGCGGCATGAAGCGCCGGGTGATGATCGCCAAGGCCCTGTCGCATGAGCCTCGCATCCTTTTCCTGGACGAGCCCACCGCCGGGGTCGACGTCGAGCTGAGGCGCGACATGTGGGAGATGGTCCGGTCCCTGCGCGACGGCGGCGTCACCATCATCCTCACCACCCACTATATCGAGGAGGCCGAGGACATGGCCGACCGGATCGGGGTGATCAGCGGCGGCGAACTCATCCTGGTCGAGGACAAGGCGGCGCTGATGGAAAAGCTCGGCAAGAAACAGCTCACCTTGAACCTGCGCGCGCCTTTGGACGCCCTTCCGGCCGCCCTCGCCGGCTACCCCCTCGAACTCGCCGCCGACGGGACGCAGCTCATCTACACCTTCGACGCGAAGGCGCAGGCTACCGGCATCGCCGCCCTGATGCGCCGGCTGGGCGAGGCGGGCGTCGATTTCGCCGACCTCCAAACCAGCCAGAGCTCCCTGGAGGACATCTTCGTCGGCTTGGTGAGCACCCGGCCATGAACCTTCTGGGCGTCCGCGCCATCTACCTCTTCGAACTGTCGCGCTGGTTCCGCACCGTGACCCAGAGCCTGCTCGCCCCGGTGATCTCCACGTCGCTCTATTTCGTGGTCTTCGGCTCGGCCATCGGATCGCGGATGACCGCCATCGACGGGGTGAGCTACGCCGCCTTCATCGTGCCGGGCCTCCTGATGCTCTCCCTGCTCACCGAGAGCATATCCAACGCCTCCTTCGGCATCCACATGCCCAAATGGTCGGGGACGATCTATGAACTGCTGTCGGCGCCAGTCTCCTGGGCCGAGGCGGTGATCGGCTATGTCGGCGCCGCGGCGACCAAGTCGATCCTGCTGGGCCTGGTGATCCTCGCCACCGCCCGCCTCTTCGTGCCCTTCCACATCGCCCATCCGCTGATGATGGCGGCGTTCCTCGTTCTGACCGCGGTGACCTTCAGCCTGTTCGGCTTCATCATCGGCGTGTGGGCCGACGGTTTCGAGAAGCTGCAGATCGTGCCCACCTTGATCGTCACCCCCCTGACCTTCCTCGGCGGCAGCTTCTATTCCATCGCCATGCTGCCGCCCCTGTGGCGCAAGGTCACCTTGTTCAACCCGGTGGTCTATCTGGTCAGCGGATTCCGCTGGAGTTTCTACAGTGTCTCCGACGTCGGGGTGACCTTGAGCCTCTCCATGACCCTGGGCTTCATGGCGCTCTGCCTGATCGCCGTGTGGTGGATCTTCAAGACCGGGTACAAGTTGAAGACCTGAGCGAGGAGGCGCGGAGCGATGCCGCAAGTCTCGAAACGCGCGTTCCTGGGGAGTGTTGGCGCTCTGGCGGCGACGCGGGTCTTGGGTCAGACGCCGGCCGTGATGGTCCGGGTCGCCCTGACGACCGGCGCCGGCGTGATCACCCTGGAACTCGCCGCCGACCAGGCCCCGATCACCGCCGCCAACTTCCTGCGCTATGTCGACCAGAAGCGCTTCGACGGCGCCAGCTTCTATCGCGCGATGAAGAACGCCGGCGCGCCGCGGACCGGCCTCGTCCAGGGCGGCCTCCAGAACAATCCCGCCAAGACCCTCCCGCCCGTCGCCCACGAAAGCACCGCCAAGACCGGCCTTTCCCACAAGGACGGGTCGATCTCCATGGCCCGCTACGCCCCCGGAACCGCCGCCTCCGAATTCTTCATCTGCGTCGGCGACCAGCCCTACCTCGACGCCGACCCCGCCGCCCCCGGCGACAATCAGGGCTTCGCCGCCTTCGGCCGGGTGGTGGGCGGCCTGGACGTGGCCCGCGCGATCCTCGCCGCGCCGGTGTCGGCGACGGCGGGCGAAGGGTCGATGAAGGGGCAGATGCTGGAGCCGACGGTGGCCATCGTCAGCGCGCGGCGGGCGGGGTGAGATCGACCTTCGGTAAAAATCAGGACGCGGTCATTCTCCCTTTTTCACCGTCATCCCGGACGGAGCGCTTCAGCGCGACGAGCCGGAACCCAGGGGGCTGGCCCAAGTCTCGCAACCATCGGGCGCCCGCGAGCCCAACCGCTTCACCAAGTCCCCTGGGTCCCGGCTCTCCAGACCGCGAGAGAGCGGTCCTTCGGCCGGGATGACGGTGGAGGGGTAATGCAAGGCGATCGGTCACCGCCGAATATCGCGCGCTCAATCCACGATCGACGAATAGATGATGCTCTTGAGCTGCCCGCGGAAATTGAACGTGCCCGAGGGCATGAACTGGGTCATGAAGACCACGGTCAGATCCTCCGCCGGGTCGACCCAGAAGATCGTCGAGGCGGCGCCGC
>JBBQGZ010000105.1:0-8299 GCA_038323535.1 Caulobacterales bacterium | reverse complement strand
CGAAACGCCGGTGGATTTCGGGGCCCTGGACGACGAGCCGGTGGATCTTCTCTTCGCCCTGCTCGCGCCCCGGGACGGCGGCTCGGAGCACCTTCGCGCCATGGCCCGGGTGTCGCGCCTGCTACGCGAGGCCGATGTGCGCCAGCAACTCAGAAGCGCCCGCGGCGCCGACGCCATTCACGCCCTCCTGGCGCGGGACGACCCACCCTACGCGGTTAGAGTTCGGAGCCTTTAGGGCCCATCGGAACGTAACCGAATCGGATCTTGGGGGCGTCCTTTAGCGCAGGACGTAGTATCCGATGCATCGTCTGAAACGCCAAGACGCCAAGACGCCAAGAAAGAAAAGGCGCTTCGCGCGAAGCGCCATATTTCCTCCTTGGCTCCTTGGCTCCTTGGCGTTGAAAAACGGTTCGAGACCCGCGCGGTATCAGATCGTTTATTTCCGAACGGGTCCTTAGTGCACCGACACGGGCGCCAGTTCGTGCGCCAGCGCCGCGGCGACGGCGGAGTCCTTGTCGCCCATCACCGCCAGGCGCGCGCCGTCGGCGCGATGGACCGCATAGAGGGTCTGGTCGGGCTTCAGCTCGAACTGGCGGATCTGCGCCGCGGGCGTGTCGGCCATGATCTCGGCGGCGCGGATCGGGCGCACATAGACGAGGTCGGGCGCGCCCAGGGCGGCGAAGTCTTCGATCGACAGGGTGGATGTGAGCATAATTATTTCCTTACAAATACAACGCCCCGAGAGGCCGTTTCGTTCAGTCGCCGGTCCTGATCGGCACGTTCCTCACCACCTGGCTGGGCTGGGGGCGAGAGGCGTCGATGTGCAACAGGCCGTGTTCCAGCACCGCGCCTTCGACCTCCATTCCGTCGGCCAGGACGAAGGAACGGGTAAATCCCCGGGCCGCGATGCCGCGGTGGAGAAAGGCGCGTTCCTCGGCCGGATCGCCCTGGGGGCCGCGCTTGCCGGTGATGGTGAGTTGCCGGTTCTCGACCGTCACCGCCAGTTGGTCGGGGGCGAACCCCGCGACCGCCAGGGTGATGCGCACCCGCCCGTCGGCGGCGTCCTCGACATTGTACGGCGGATAGCCTTCCGAGGCGGCCTTGGCGGCGCGTTCGATCAGCGCGCGGGTATGCTCGAAGCCCAGCAGGAACGGACTGTCGAACACCAGCAAACGGTCCATCACAAGAGCCCTCGCGAAAAAGCGACTCCGCCGCCCTGGCGCCCCTCAAAAAGGCGACGCCGCTCGGCGTGAGCTTAGATGGCGTCTGAGCGCCGGGGGTTCAAGCCGCGGGGGGCGGAAGGGCCGCCCGGCCCCGCGGCCGGGCGGCCTCGTTTTGGTGGAGCTAAGCGGAGTCGAACCGCTGACCTCTTGTTACCAAAATGCGCGAATCCCCGGCTTTCCTCGCATTGCCTTGTTTTTCCCGGCTGATCATTATCATCCCGTTATAACAGGGAGTTAGGTGCTGGTTGCATCGCCTCGCGTTTCCCTCGCTGAGATCGGGTGCTCTACAATTAGCTTGCGTACCTGCTTCCCTACTGCTACCCCAGTGGAAATCAAACATCTAACCACGGGGAAGCAGCATGGCCACGCACAAGCTCACGGACGGTTGCGTCGAGGCTCTCGAAAGGAACAAGGACCGGGTGATCTGGGATGCGGAGCTCGCCCGCTTCGGCGTCCGCGTCACGCCGGCCGGCAAGCGGCTCTACATCGTCCAATATCGGGCCAAGCCAGCGCCGGGCGTGCCCTCCACAACCCGCAAGGTCACTATCGGCGAGCACGACGGCAAGCTCTGGAACGTCACCAAGGCCCGGGCCGCCGCCCGGCGGATATTGGGCACCGTCGACACGGGCGGCGATCCCGTGGCCGAACGCATCGCCCAGGCCGAGGCCGACAGACTGGCGAAGGCGAGGGCGGCCGACCAGGCGACAAGGGACGCCGACGAAGCCGAGGCCCGCGAGCGCGACCGGTTCGAACTCGTGGCCGAACGCTACATCGCCGCCGCGCTCGCCGGAAAGAAGAGCGGTCCGGAAATGGCTCGTCACCTCCGCCGAGGGCCGATCAAGGCCTGGGAAGGCCGCCAGATCGGCGCGGTCCGCCGCCGCGACGTAACCGAACTCATGGACGAAATCCGCAAACGGTCGCTCGCTACCGCGCGCCTCACCTACGCCGCCCTGCGCGGCCTGTTCGGATGGTGCATCGAGCGCGAAATCGTCGAGCATTCGCCTTGTGATCACGTCAAGGCCCCGCCCCGGCCGCCCGCGCGGGACCGGGTGCTTTCCGACGCGGAATTGCGCACCGTGTGGCAGGGGGCCGATGCGCTCGGCCAGCCGTTCGGCCCCATCCTCAAACTCTTGATGCTCACAGGCCAACGCGAGGCCGAAGTGGCGGGCATGACCTGGATGGAACTCGACCTCGACGCGGCCACCTGGATCATCCCCAAGGGGAGGACGAAGAACGGCCGCGAACACGCCGTCGATCTCAGCCCCGAGGCGTTGGCGATTATCGAGGCGGTTCCCCGGGCGGGCGATCTGCTATTTCCTGGCCGCAACGCCCCGGGCCGCAAGCATGCCCGACCCGAGGGCGAACCGACCGCCCGGCCGGTGGCGGGCTTCTCGGCCGCCAAGCGCATCCTGGACGGCGACGTGACCCGCAAGACCAAGGAAAAGCTCCCCACCGCCGAACTCGCGCCGTGGCGCTTCCACGACCTTCGCCGGACGGTCGCCACCGGCCTCGCCGAAATGCGGTTCCGGCCAGAAGTGATCGAGCGAGTGCTCAATCACGCCTCCGGCGTCACCGGCGGCCTCGTGGGTGTCTATCAGCGATGGGATTACCGGGACGAGCGCAAGGCGGCCCTTGAAGCCTGGGGGAAGCGCGTGGCGGCCATCGTGTCGGGCGAGGCCCTGCCGTCGAATGTGCGGAAGCTGAGGGCCTAGATGGCGGGCTTCAGCGACGGCCGATAGCCGAGCTCGGCGGTCGCCCGGGCCTCGGCCTCGGCCCTTTCGAAATCGCCGTCATATTCAAGGATCGCGGCGCGTTCCTCCCACGCCGCCCAGACGTCGGCCTCGCTTTGCGCGACCTCCTCATTTTCGGTAGGAACCGTGGGAACCCTGGGAGCCGGCCCCCCATCCGTTTGATCTGGCGAAGCGTTTTCGGTTCCCACCGGCTCGGCCGAGGGTTCCCAGCCCCTCGGCGGCGGGAACCGCTCGCCCAAGGTTCGCAAGGCCCGCGACAGGCGTTCGCTATTCGCCAAGGTCGGCCTCCAACAGGGCCACGCGAACCCAGTAGAGCCTGCGGTTCTGCCTTCTCACCTTCTTCGCCCTCTTGGAGCGGTCCCCGTCACCGCGAATAACAAAACCATGATCGGCGAGCACGCGAGCGGCTTGCTTCGTGTCCAATCCCTTGAAGGTGTCCGCCCAACCCGCGTCATGGAAACCGGCGATGATTTCCTTGGGTTTCTGAGGGGATGGCCGCCAGGCGAAGATGTAACCCTTGATCCTTAGCTGGCGCGCCTCGCCGTCCCGACTTCGCCAGGGCCCGAGCAAGTCGTCGGCCGGCAAGCCCTCGTCCCCGTCTTCGGTCTTGTCGTCGAGAACCTCGAAAGCGGTTCTGTCGGCCTCCAGGATATGGCGCATGCGCCTAAGGATTTCCTGATCCTCCCGGGACTGGGCGCGCCCGAATCCCGCCGCCCACCGCTTGAACAACGCCAGGGCCGCCGCCGCCGCCGCGCCACGCGGCCAAGGGACGATGCCCCAGATGGCCGCGAGTTCGCCGGCCGCCGCTACAAACGCAAACTTCCGGGCTCCTCGTTCGGCTTGGCCGGTATCGCCGGCTTCGCGGGCCGCATCAAGGAAGGCGGCCACAAGCTCACGCACCGAGGCGATTGCGGCCCCCCGATCACGAACGAACGTCTCTAGGAAGGCGGGACCGGCGTGGCCGTAATGGCGCTCGGTCGCCGCCTTGATCACGTCCGACAGGGTCGCTGGGCTATCCAGGCCATGAAGGTCTTGCCACACGCCAAGTCCCTTCCCCGCGTCGGCCTCGATATCGAGCATTCGCAATTCCTGGCCCGTCATCGACCGGTCGCCCTTGCGGCTCGCCTCGATATGACTGGCGAGGCCGATCTCCCCGGTGCTTAGCAAGAACACGCGCCATTCGGCGCGGCGGCGAAGGCTCCCGTTGGTCTGTGACCTTCCTTTGGCCTGCCCCGAGGCGAGTTGATAGGCCGCCGCGCCCGCCTCTTCGGGAGCGACGAGGGAGAGCTCGTCCAAGACCAACAGACAGTCGGAATGGGCGGCCGCAACGCCTTCCAAAGCGTTCGCGGTGGTACGCCAGCTATGGGCGAAGCCGAGTGGGCCCCCGCCGCCCCATGTCGATCCAGCCGCCAGCGCGACCGTGGTCTTACCGCATGACGACGAACCCCGGAAATGGAAGCCGCCGCCTTCCATACCGAGAGGCCCCAACAGCGGCCCGACGAACGCCGCCGCCAAGGCGAAGGTAAGCAGATCGTTCCCAATGGCCCTGGTGGCGATATCGCTCCGCCAGGCGTCGAGCTCGCCCTTCTGCGCGTAGTAGAATCCGCACCGGTCGCGGGTGAACAACATGGCCTCGCCCGCGGGCGGGCCGACCGAGCGATGGGGCATGACGAAGGTTTCGCCACACCATCCCGTCGCGTCAGTGACGGTCATGCGGCTGGATAGTTTCACGCGGGCCAGGGCGTCGGAAAACCGTTCGAGCTTCCCCCGGCCACCGGCTGTGACCAATCCCGCGTCGGCCAGCGCGCCGCGCGCTTCCGCTCCGCCGCTTGACAGTCGAGCGCGGGAGACGAATTCGACTTTCTCGCGGCCGTCGCGATCGCGAAAGCGGATCACGACACCCCAGCCGCCGCCGTGCAGATCGCGGGCCTCGGCCAAAACCTCGAAGGGGGCCGAGAGAAACTGAACCCCCTTTCCCTCGCCATCGGGAGCGCCGAAAAACAGCCCGTTCGGCTCCATCCGATACCCGGGCGGCCATTCGAGGTCGGACGAAACGCGCTCGCGCCGGGCGTCGTCGATCAAGGCGAGCGCAGCGGCAAAGGTGAATCCCGGAAGCCAATCGTCCGCCAAGTCCCAGCCGGGCGGCAATGTGGTCGGAAGCCTTACCGCCGCCACGGTCGTCGCGCCGGCCATGCGGGCGGCGCGGACGATTGCTTGGGCGGCGTCGCGGCCGGCCTTGTCCGCGTCCGGCCACATGATCACCTCTCTACCGGCCAGCGGCGTCCAATCGGCCTTAGCGACGGCCCTGGAGCCGCCTGGCCAGGTCACGGTCGCCAGATCTGGGAAGCGCTTGCGGGCGGCGTCGGCGGTCTTCTCGCCCTCGACTACGAGAACCGGCACAGTCGGCAGGCGGACAAGCTCGTCGAGGCCATAGAGCGGCCGGGGTTCCGGCGCGGCTTTCCATCGCCAGCGGAGCCGGCCGGCCTCGCGCCATAACGTCAGGGGCAGCACTTCCTTCCCGCCCGGCTTGTCGAAGCGGGCCACGAGAAAGAGCGCCCGTCCCGAGGCGTCGCGATAGGTCCAGGTCTCCGAAGGTTCGCCATTGCCCGGGTGGGTGGGCGGCGGCGGGGCTTCGGCCGGAACGGGCATGATGATTTCGCCGGCGGGCTTGTCGGGCCTCGCGGCCGTGCCTCCGGGCGCGGGGTGGGGTCCGACCTCCCGTTTGATACGATCGAAGGGGTCGGGGGACGCGGACGTTTCCGGATACTCAGACAAAGACGTTCACCCCCAGCGCGTTGCCGAGGCGCAACGCCGCCTCGCGCTGGCCGACGCCGCCGACGAAGGCGGCGAGGCTCACCAGGTCGCCGCCACGGTCGCCGGTGGCGAAGTCGGCCCATTTCCCCGAGTTCAGGTTGACCTTGAAGCTCCCCAGCCGCCGGTCGGGCCGCCGGGGGTTGATGGCCACCCATTCCGCCCCTTCGGGCCTGCCGTCCGGCAACATGCCGCGAACGACGGCTTCCGCATTGGCCAAAGCCGCCGCGTTCACCCGGTCGAAAGCGACCTTCCGGTGATCGCCCTCGCCATGCCGAGGCGAGAAGGCGCGGAGCGGGGGCCGCTCGCCCTCCCCGGTCACGTCCCGCCCCCGCCTTCGGATGTGGACTGGCGCTTGCGCCGGTCGAGCCACGCGACAAGGTCGCTCGGGTCGTAGGCGACCCGAGTCCCGAGCTTGAGGAAAGTGGGCCCCTCCCTTGAGAGCCGTAGCTTGTTGAGGAAGGAGACAGATACGCCGAGGCGCTGGGCGGCCTCATTGACGTTCAAGAGGCGGGGGGCGGCCGCCGGCAATTCAGTCATCTGGGGTCTCCTTCAAAGGCATGATGGTTCCGGCGAGCGCCAGGGGCAGCCGGGCCGGTAGACAGCTTCGGACGGGTTCGGCGCTCGCAACGCGCCGCTTGGCCGATCTCCGTAGAGAGGGCCGGCGGGATTTCACGAAACGGTGAGACGGCCGCCGACGCGATGGGACGGGGCAACTGATTGGCGGCGACGGCCCTTTCGTCAGGCAAATTGAGGACATCGAGGCTCTCCGTGGAGCGCCGTGTGATTCCGGCGCGCCTCTGGAGTGTCAGGCCAAAATCCAGGCGGGCGATAAAATTGCCAGGATTTCGCGCGTTGTTTTCATTGGCAAATTAGCGCCATCTGAAGAAAGTTCGGCTTTGAGCTAGCAACCAGCGAATCAGGCGCCGGTGATTCGCGCCACGGCCGCAGGCTCCGCGACGGCGTGCTAGGTGAGGACATGGCCACTCCGATCACGGCGGCGGTGTTGTATGATCTGATCCAGTGCCCCCAGCGGGTGGCCCTGGACCTCCACGGCGACCAGGCGGCCAAGGACCCGGTCAGCCTGTTCGTTCAGATGTTGTGGGAGCGGGGCGCGCTGTTCGAGCGCCAAACGGTCGAGGCGATGGAGAGCCCCTTCCTCGACCTGTCGCAGGGCGACTTGGCCACCCGCCAGCAACGCACCCTAGAGGCGATGCAGGCCGGTGAGCCGCTGATCTATCAGGGTGTGATCGCCGCCGATGGACTTCGCGGAATCCCCGACCTGTTGCGCCGCGAGGGGCAGGGCTACACGCCCATCGACATCAAGTCGGGTCGGGGCAAGCAAGGCGACGGCGAAGGCGACGAGAGCGAAGGCAAGCCCAAGCCGCACTATGCCGCGCAGCTCTCCCTCTATGTCGACGTGCTGGAGCGGCTGGGCTTTTCCGCCGGTCGCACGGGCCTGATCTGGGACGTTCGCGGCGCTGAGGTGACCTACCGCCTCGACGACCGGCGCGGCCCCAGGGCGCCGCTGACCTTGTGGCAGGAATATGGGGAACTGCGCGAACGGGCGCGGGCGATCGTCGAACGCGGGATCACGCCGAAGGGCGCGCTGGCGAGCGTATGCAAGCTATGCGTTTGGCGCTCCGTCTGCGGCCGTGCGCTGCACGACGCCCGCGATCTTTCGTTGATTGCTCAGCTCGGCCGGGCTGCCAGGGACGCCCTTGAGGTCCAGTTTCCGAACCTTGAGAGCCTAGCGGAAAGCGATCCGGACGGGTTCATCGACAAGGGCAAAACGGCGTTCCGAGGGGTCGGCGAAAAGAGCCTGCGAAGCTTTCACGCCCGAGCAAGGCTGCTCTGCGATCCTCGCGCCAGGCCTTACCTCTCGGCCCCCATCCGACTTCCCAGCACCGAAGTGGAGCTGTTCTTCGACATCGAGGACGATCCGTTCCGCGGCCTGGTCTACCTGCACGGAGTGCTTGAACGGCGCGGCGGCCCTGGCGGGGCGGAAACATTCCATGCGTTCTTCGCGGAGGACATCACGCCGGCGGCCGAGGCGGCCGCCTTCGCACAAGCCTATGCCTTCCTCAGCGGCGTCCCAGGGGCGACTGTCTGGTTTTATTCCGCCTACGAGCGCACGGCCTACAGGAGGCTACAGAGGCGACACCCGCAGGTCTGCACCGAAGCGGATATCGAGCGGCTGTTCGACCCGGCGTGCGCCGTCGATCTCTACAATCACGTCGTCATCCGGGCCACAGAGTGGCCGACCCACGACCGCTCGATAAAGACGCTCGCCAGCTTTCTGGGCTTCGACTGGCGCGACCTCGACCCTTCCGGCGCGGCGTCCATCGAATGGTTCCACCGCTGGATCGAAACCGGTGAACCGGCGGTCCGCCAGCGCATCCTTCACTACAACGAGGACGACTGTCGCGCCACGCGGGTGCTGCTCGACGGAATAAGAGCGCTGGCCGGCGGCTAGTGGAAACGACCGGCGTCGCTCGAAGCGGAAATCCACAC
>JBBQGZ010000104.1:0-8323 GCA_038323535.1 Caulobacterales bacterium | reverse complement strand
CAGGTCGAGAACGGCGTCGCCCGCGTCGAGATGGGCCTGCCGATGCTGATGCAGCTCGCCCAGGGCGGGACCGCCGTGGGCACCGGGCTCAACGCTCCGGTCGGCTTCGCCGACATGGTGGCGGACAAGATCGCCCAGATCACCGGCCTGCCCTTCACCTCGGCGCCCAACAAGTTCGAGGCCCTGGCCGCGCACGACGCCATGGTCTTCACCCACGGCGCGATCAACACCGTGGCCGCCAGCCTGTTCAAGATCGCGAGCGACATTCGCCTCCTGGGCAGCGGCCCCCGCTCGGGCCTGGGCGAGCTGGCCCTGCCGGAGAACGAACCGGGCTCCTCGATCATGCCCGGCAAGGTCAACCCCACCCAGTGCGAGGCCCTGACCATGGTCTGCGCCCAGGTGTTTGGCAACCAGTCGACGATCACCTTCGCCGGCGCCTCGGGGCATTTCGAACTCAATGTGTTCAATCCGGTGATGGCCTACGACTTCCTGCAGTCGACCCGCCTCCTGGCCGACGCGGCGGTAAGCTTCACCGAACATTGCGTGACGGGGATCGAGCCGCGTGAGGATGTGATCAAGGCCGGCCTGGAGCGCTCCTTGATGCTGGTCACCGCCCTGGCGCCCGAAATCGGCTACGACGCCGCCGCGGCGATCGCCAAGGCCGCCCACAAGAACGGCACCACCCTGCGCCAGGAGGCCGTCGGCGGTGGCTATGTCACCGAAGAGCGCTTCGACGCCCTGGTTCGGCCCGAAAGGATGATCGGGCCGGGGTGAGGGTCCTTCGCCTACGCCCGCCGGCTGACGGCAAAATCGGCCAGGGCTTCGAGCCCGTCCCGCCACGGGCCGGGTGCAAAGCCGGCGATTTCGGCCTTGGCGGCCTCGGCGTAGTCTCCGGCGAGATCCAGCGTGGCTTCCAGCGCCCCGGTGCCGACGATGAGTTCGCGGGCGCGACGGAAATCGGCGTCGGTCTGATCCCGGCGGGCGATGGCCCTCTCCCAGAACCTGCTTTCCCGCGCCCCCAGGCGCGCGATGGCGAGGAGCAACGGCAGGGTCACCTTGCCCTCGCGGAAATCGTCGCCGGCGTTCTTGCCCAGGGTTTCGGTGGCGCCCCCATAGTCGAGGGCGTCGTCGGCGAGTTGGAAGGCCAGGCCCAGGTTCCGGCCGTAGGCGCGCAGAGCCGCCGACCGGGCGGGGTTCGCGCCGGCCGACACCGCCCCGGCTTCGGCGGCGGCGGCGAAGAGTTCAGCCGTCTTGGCTGTGATGATCTCCAGATAGGTCGCCTGGGAAAGATCGATGTCCCGGGCGCGGCTCAGCTGGAGCACCTCCCCCTCGGCGATCACCCGCGAGGCCCGCGCCAGGATCTCGAGCGCGCGCAGGATCCCGGTTTCGACCATCAGCTCGAAGGCCCGGGCGAACAGGAAGTCCCCCACCAGCACGCTGGATGGGGCGCCCCAGATCAGGTGCGCGGCGACCTTCCCGCGGCGAAGCTGCGAGGCGTCCACCACGTCGTCGTGGAGCAGGGTCGCGGTGTGGATGAACTCCACCGCCGCGGCGAGCTTGAGGCCGGCTTCGCCCTGGCCGCCGGCCAGCCGCGCCGCCGCCACCGTGAGCAGGGGGCGAAGCCTCTTGCCGCCGGCGTCGATCAGATGCTCGGCCAGAGCCGGGATGACGCTGACGGGGCTTTGCAAGCGCTCGACGATCAGCCCGTCGACGCCGGCCATGTCCCGGGCCGCCAGCCGCATCAGTCGATCGGCCGATCCCGGCGGGCGGGCGATGACGGCTTTGGCTGCGTCCAAGACCCCGCGCTCCTTCTTCCCGCGCCCAAGCCTCGCGCCGTTGCGTTGCGACAATGGTGGCGGGATAGGTCAGGGTCAAGGCAATCACACACGGGAGGGCGCGCGGCCGATGGCGGTGACGGAGGACGGGATTCTGGGGGGGCGCCTTCGCCTTCGCCAGCCCCGCGATGGTTATCGCGCCGGGATGGACGCGGCCTTGCTGGCGGCGGCGTGCGACGCCGGCGAGGCGGATCGGGTTCTGGAAGCCGGCTGTGGCGCAGGGGCGGTGCTTCTCGCGGCGGCGCTCCGGCGCCCCCGCGCGCATTTCACAGGCCTGGAGCGCGAGGCCGACGCGTTGGCCCTGGCGCGCGAGAACATCGCTCTCAACGGCCTCGAAGGCCGCGTCGATGCGCTGGCGGGCGATGTGGGCGATCCCTTCGCCCGGCTGGGATTGCCCCCCTTCGACGCCGCCATAGCCAATCCGCCCTTTTTCGACGACGCCGCGGGCCTTCGCGGCCCCGGGCTGGCCAAGCGCGCCGCCTGGATCGCCGACGATGGTCTTGGCGCCTGGCTGGGCTTCCTGACCAAGGCCGTTCGGGACGGCGGCGCGATCATCCTCATCCACCGCGCCGACCGCTTGGCGGATCTCCTGGGCCTTCTGGCCCCGAAGGCCGGCTCGTTCCAGATCAGGCCGGTCCAACCCTTCGCCGACGCGCCCGCCAAGCGCGTCCTGGTCCGCGCCGTGAAGACCGGCAAGGCCCCGCTTCGCCTCTGGCCGCCCCTCGTCCTCCACGACCGCGACGGCGCCAAGCACACAATCGAGACGGAAGCGATCCTGCGGGGGGAGGCGGGGCTTGCGTGGGGGTGAATGTCCGCTATCGAGGTCATGAGATGGCTGAAGCCGACTTACCAATGGCGCAAGCGCCGAACTCGACCCCAATCGAACAAACGCCCGCGAAGATTCGCGCATGGCTCGAGACCGTTCGAATCTCGGACTTCCTGCCCGGAGGTCGCGAACAGCCGCCACCTCAGGGGCGGGACCAGGAAATCTCCAGCGTCTAGGGGACAGCGATCCAAAATTCGCGCGGGGGCCAATGCACCCTGCCGGGACGGAACTTGATCAGGTTGCCCCATTCCCTTCCGCCCTTCCCCGAGAAGGCGGGGATACAGTTGCTTGACGGTCGAGCGCCGTGGATTTCAGAAAAAGCCTGGGTCCCCGCTTTCGCGGGGAAGGATTGTAAGTAAGGCGACTCAATCTACTATGACGTTCTCAATTACGCGACTACGGGTCATGTCTTATTCCCGCCGACCTCCGCCATCATCGCGCGCAGGCGCGCGCCGACCTTTTCGATGGGGTGTTCGGCGGCGCGGCGGCGGGCGGCCTTGAAGTTGGGCTGGCCGGCGGCGCACTCGGCCATCCAGTCGCGCGCGAAACGCCCCGATTGGATGTCACCCAGGATGCGCTTCATCTCGGCCTTGGTTTCGGAGTTGACCAGCCGCGGGCCGCTGACATACTCGCCGAATTCGGCGGTATTGGAGATCGCGCTGTTCATCCCGGCGATACCGCGCTCATGGATCAGGTCGGCGATCAGCTTGACCTGGTGCAGGCACTCGAAATAAGCCACCTCGGGGGCATAGCCCGCCTCGACCAGGGTTTCGAACCCAGCCCGGATCAGCGCCGCGAGGCCTCCGCACAGGATCGCCTGTTCGCCGAAGAGATCGGTCTCGCACTCTTCGCGAAAGGTTGTTTCGATGACCCCCGCCCGACCACCGCCGATGGCCCGCGCGTAGGCGAGGCCCAGGCCCAAGGCGCCGCCCGTGGCGTCCTGAGCGACCGCTAACAAACAAGGAAGGCCGCCCCCCTTGACATAGGCCTCTCGCACGGCCCGGCCGGGTCCCAGGGGCGCCACCATCAGGACGTCGAGCGAGGATCGCGGCTGGATCAGATTGAAATGGATGTTGAAGCCATGGATGAAGAGCAGGGCCGCCCCGTCGCGCAGATGGGGCGCGATGTCGTTTTCGAAGATGCCGCGTTGCAGTTCGTCGGGAGCGGCCATCACGATCATGTCGGCCCAGGCGGCGGCGGCGGCGACGGTGGTCACCCTCAGTGTCTCGCTCCGCGCCCTGGCGGCCGACGCCGAGTCGGCGGGCAGGGCGACGGCCACGGTCTTCACGCCGCTGTCGCGCAGATTGAGGGCGTGGGCGTGGCCCTGGGAGCCGTAGCCGACGATGGCGATCTTCCTGTCCAGAAGCCCGGCGAGGTCGGCGTCACGATCGTAGTAGACGCGCATCGTCGTCTCCGCAGGGGCGTCCAGGACACGCGCCCCGCCTCGCGAGCCCGGTCCTAGCCCGCTAAGGCCGGGGCGTCTATCAACAGGGCGCATGGACCCCCGAACCGCCAAGATCCTCGACTTCTGGCTCGGCGCCGGGCCGAAAGCCTGGTTCGCCAGGAACGACGCCTTCGACGCGGAGATCCGCGAGACGTTCGAGGCCGACCATTTTGCCGCCGCCCGCGGAGAGTTCGACGACTGGGCCGAGGCCGCCGACGGCGCCCTGGCGCTCCTGCTGCTTCTGGACCAAGTCCCGCGCAACCTATGGCGCGGGACCGCTCACGCCTTCGCCACCGACGCGCTGGCGCGGCGTGTCGCCCGCGGGGCGGTCGCCCGCGGCCATGACCGCGCCGCCGCGCAGGAGCTTCGCCCGTTCTTCTATCTGCCTTTCGAGCATTCCGAGGATCTCGCCGACCAGGCGCGGGGCGTCGCCCTTTGCGAGGCCATGGAGCGCGAAACGGGCGGCCCGTCCTGGATCAAATGGGCCCGGATCCATCGCGACATCATCGCCAGGTTCGGCCGTTTCCCCCACCGAAACCGCTGCCTTGGCCGCGAAACCTCGCCCGAGGAGCAGGCTTTCCTCGACCAGGGCGGTTTTGGCGGTCGGCGAGGGTGATTCGGGTCTAGACTCGCCCTCGCCATGAATGCCGTCGCTCCGATCACCGCCCCGGGCCACCCCGAGCGCCAGTATCTTGGCCTGCTCGCCGAGATCATGGGCGAAGGGGTCGAGCGGGGCGATCGGACGGGCACCGGAACTCTGAGCGTATTCGGCCGCCAGATGCGGTTCGACCTCCAGGCCGGCTTTCCCCTCATCACCACCAAGAAGGTTCACTTCAAATCGGTCGTGCTGGAACTCATCTGGTTCCTCGCCGGCCAGACCAACGTCGCCTGGCTACGGGAGCGCGGCTGCACCATCTGGGACGAATGGGCGGATGAACGGGGTGACCTGGGCCCCGTCTACGGCAAGCAATGGCGCTCCTGGGCCGCGCCCGATGGGCGGGCGATCGATCAGATCGCCAGGGTCGTCCAGGGCATCCGTGAGCAGCCCGAGAGCCGCCGGCATGTCGTGTCGGCCTGGAACCCGGCCGATCTGGACGACATGGCCCTGGCGCCCTGCCATTGCCTGTTCCAGTTCCATGTCGCGCGGGGCCGGCTCTCCTGCCAGCTCTACCAGCGATCGGCCGATGTCTTTCTAGGCGTGCCGTTCAACATCGCCAGCTACGCCCTGCTCACCCATATGATCTCCAACGTGGCCGGCCTCGCCGTGGGCGAGTTCGTCCATACCCTGGGCGACGCCCATCTCTATCTCAACCACCTGGGTCAGGCCGCGCGCCAGATCACCCGCGAGCCCTACCCCTTGCCGACCCTGCGCCTCGCGGACAGGACGGATCTCTTCGCCTTCGTCCCCGAGGACGTCGCGCTCGAGGGCTACCGCGCCCACCCGGCCATCCCGGCGCCGATCGCGGTCTGATGACCCAAGCCCGGGCTACCGCGGTCCGCCTTGCCGTGGGCCCCGTGGCGCGCGCCGCCAATGGCGTGATCGGCGTCGCCGGCGCCCTGCCGTGGCGGCTCGTCTCGGACATGATCCGATTTCGCGAACTCACCCTCGGCAAGCCGGTGATCATGGGCCGCAAGACCTGGGACAGCCTGCCGAGGAAACCGTTGCCCGGACGGACGAACATCGTCCTGTCGCGCGACGGATCCTTCGCGCCCGCCGGCGCCGTCGTGTGCGACGACTTCTCGCTGGCGGTCCAGATCGGCCGCGAACAGGCGCGCGAGGACGGCGCGCCCGAGATCTGCGTGATCGGCGGCGCAGCCCTGTTCGAGGCGGCCCTTCCGCGCGCGAGCCGCGTCTATCTGACCGAGGTCGAGGCCCGGCCAGCCGGCGACGTCGTCTTCCCGCCTTTCGCGGAGGGCGACTGGATCGAGGTCAGCCGCGAGTCCTTTCCCGCCAGCGAGAAGGACGACCACCCCTTCGTCTTCCGCGTTCTCGAACGGCGCCTCGCGCCACCTCGATAGCCATCGAGCCGGAACGACAATGCTCGACGCTACGACAGCGTCGCCATCGCCGAGCGTTCGAAGTCCAGCAGGTCTTCGGTGCGTCCCTGGCGCACCTTTCGCGCCCACAGAGGATCCTGCAGCAGGGCGCGCCCGACCGCGACGAGGTCGAAGTCGCCGCGTTCCAGCCGGCGTATGAGTTCATCCAGGGAAGCGGGCCTGGACGCCTCGCCGCCATAGGCGGCGATGAAATCGCCGGTGAGTCCCACCGAGCCGACGGTGATGGTCGGGACGCCGGTGACCTTCTTGGCCCAGCCGGCGAAGTTGAGGTCGGAGCCCTCGAATTCCGGCTCCCAGAAGCGCCGTTGCGAGCAGTGCAGCATGTCCGCTCCGGCATCGACCAGAGGGCTCAGCCACGCCTCCATCTCCGTGGGCGTGTGGGCGACCTTGGCGGCGAAGTCCTGCTGTTTCCATTGTGAGAGCCGGATGATCACCGGAAACTCCGGTCCTACCGTCAGGCGGACAGCTTTGAGGATTTCCGCCGCGAACCGCGCCCGCCCGGCGACGTCGCGACCGCCGAAGACGTCTTCCCGGGCGTTGGTGCCCTCCCAGAAGAACTGGTCGATCAGATAGCCGTGGGCGCCGTGCAGCTCGACGGCGTCGAAGCCCAGGCGCTTGGCGGCCCCGGCCCCGGCGGCGAAGGCGGCGATGGCGTCGGCGACCTCTTCGTCGGTCATCCCCTCGCCGAACTTGTGGCCGGGTCTGGAAAGACCCGAGGGGCTGTCGTAGGGACCGTCGGGCGCCCAGGTGGGATGACGGCCGCGAACCGCGCCGACGTGCCAGAGCTGCGGCGCCATCCGGCCGCCGGCGGCGTGGACGCCTTCGATCACGCGCTTCCAGGCCGCAAGCTCGGCCTCGCCGTGAAAACGCGGCACGTCGGGATCGTTGAGGGCGGCCGGACGCTCCACGCCCGTGCCTTCGGAGATGATCAGACCGACCTCGGCGGCGGCCCGGCGGGCGTAGTATTCGGCGACCTCGTCTGTCGCCACCCCTCGGGGCGAGAACGACCGCGTCATCGGCGCCATGACCACGCGATTGGGGAGCCTTAGGCTCTTCAGGGCGAAGGGTTTGAAGAGGGCGTCGACGAGCACGCGGCATGACCTCGAATTAGGGATCCAACGTGCGCGCGAACTAAACGCTTGGCCGCCAGCCGCCACGCGAGAAAATCTCAACGCCGCCGCAGGTTGTGTCGCGCTCGCCCCTTTTTTTCTGACGGGTCCGTTCACGTCGGGTTCAGCTTGCGTGGAGAAAAATCGAGGCTACAGGATTGAATCCCTCGGTTCAGGATGGTGAGATTCCCATGCGCAAGACCTTCAAGACGATAGCGGCGGCGGCGGCGACCCTCTCAGCGGCGACCGCGCTGGCGGCCACGCCCGCGCTGGCCCACGGTGGCGGTGGGGGCGGCCACAACGGCGGTGGCGGCGGCGTGCATGGCGGCGGCGGTGGCATGGGTCACGGCGGCGGCGGTTTCCACAACGGCGGCTTCCATGGCGGCGGGTTCCGTGGCGGTTTCCACAACGGCGGCTTCCGTGGCTGGCATGGCGGCTTCCGTGGCTGGCACGGCGGCTGGCGCGGCTGGCACGGCTGGGGTTGGCGCGGCTGGGGCTGGGGTTGGTGGGGACCCGGGATCGCGTTCGGCTATTACCCCTGGTACTGGGGCGGTTACGCCTCCGACGTGGCCTTGGCCTATCCCTATGACGACGGCTACGGCTATGACGCCGGCGGTGGGTCCGACTACGATTCAGGCCCGTCTTCCGGCGGAGGCGACCGTGCCCGGTCCGACGACTTTTCCTGCTCGGCGTGGCATTGGGACGCCCAGGCCCGCCGGTATGTGAGTGTTCGTTCCGCCTGCAACTGACGGCGGGGCCTGACGCTCACGGCTCTGAATGGCGCTCGCGGAACGACATCGTTCCGCGAGCCTATTCGACGGCGTCGAGGTATTCCACTTCGGGGCGACCGGCCATGAACGCCCCCATCTTGCGGCCCAGGTCGCGGAAATGGTCCGTCGCCCCGTGATGGGCGAGGGCGTCCTGGTCTTCGTAGAATTCAAGCACCTTGTAGGTGTCGGGCTCCGTTCGGCTTTTGGTCAGCTGGTAGAGGAGATTGCCCGGTTCCTGGGCGCGCACCTTGGCGGCCAGTTCGCGAAAGACGTCCTCGAAC
>JBBQGZ010000103.1:0-8335 GCA_038323535.1 Caulobacterales bacterium | reverse complement strand
AACCTCACCCAAGGGGATCAGGGACAATGACTTCCAACGTTATCCGTACAGTGCTCGTGGCCGGCGTCGCCGTCGCCGCGCTTTCCGTCGCCGCCTGCTCCAAGCCGGCCGACAAGTCCGCCGACACGGCGGCCGCCGCCTCCACCGACGCCGCCGCTTCTTCGGCCGACGCTTCGAAGGCCGCCGACACCGCCGCGACCGCCGCGACGGATGCTTCCAAGTCCGCCGACACGGCCGCCATGGCCGCCGCTCCGGCCGCCGCTCCGGCCGCCGACGCTTCGAAGATGGCGCCGGCCGACAAGACGGCTCCGGCCAAGAAGTAAGCCTGGCGCAAGCCAAAGCTCTATTTTCGTCGAAGGGCCGCCCCATCGGGCGGCCCTTCTTCGTTGTGGGGACGCCATGCGGGGTCATGAGCGAGAGCTTTTTCCTCTGATCTGGGACGAAGACAGCCCGCCTCGATCGAGCCTCTACGACGACGTCTATTTTTCCAAAGCTGATGGCTTGGCCGAAGCCCGCGCGGTGTTCCTCGCCGGGTGCGGGCTTCCGGACGGCTGGTCGGGCCGGACACGGTTCAGCATCGCCGAGCTGGGGTTTGGAACCGGGCTCAACGTCGTCGCTCTGCTCGACCTATGGCGCCGCTCCCGCCCATCGGGCGGGCGCCTGAGCGTGTTCAGCGTCGAGGCTCACCCCATGAGCGCGGGCGACGCGGCCAGGGCCTTGGCGCCCTGGCCCGAGATCGGCGACCTGGCCGGCATGCTGACGGCGCGGTGGCCCGGCTCGGCGCGAGGGTTTCACCGCATCGACCTGCCCGAGCTTCATGCCACGATCGATCTGGCGGTGATGGAGGCCGCTGAAGGCGTGGCGCAATGGGACGGCCGCGCCGACGCCTGGTTCCTGGACGGCTTCTCGCCGGCGCGAAATCCGGCGATGTGGCGCGCGGAACTGCTTAGGCTCGTGGCGGCGCGATCCGCGCCGGGGGCCCGCCTGGCCAGCTTCACGGTGGCCGGCCAGGTGCGCCGGGACTTGGCGGCGGCGGGGTTCGTCGTCGAACGGCGCCCCGGCTTCGGCGCCAAGCGCGAGCGGCTGGAGGCTCGCCTGAACGGGACGCCCCCATCTCCCCGACCGTCGCCGCAAATCGCCATCATCGGGGCCGGTATCGCTGGAGCGGCCCTGGCTCGCGCCTTCCGGGCGCAAGGCGCGACCGCCCGGGTGTTCGACGCCGCGGGGCCCGGAGCGGGAGCGTCCGGCGGGCCGGCCGCCTTGGCGGCCCCCCGGCTCGACGCGGGGCTCGCCGCGCCCGCCGCCCTCTTCGCCCAGGCCTTCGCGCGGGCCGCGGACCTCTATGAGGCGACGGGCGGCGCCGTCATCGCCCGCCGGGCGATCCAGCTTGCCGTCAGTCCCAAGGACGCCGCCCGGTTCGAGACCATCGCCGCTTCCGATCTCTTCGAGCCCGGTGCGCTCAAACGATTGGGCGCCGGCGAGATCGCCGCGCGCCTGGGAGAGGCCGCCCCCGCAGGCCTGTTGATCGACCGCGCCGTGGTCGTGGAGCCCGCGCCTCTCCTGGCCGCATGGCTGGGGCCCGTGCGCCGCGCGCGGGTGGCGGCGGTGGCGCCGGCCGAGCCCGGTTGGCGCCTCCTGGGCGCGCGAGGCGGGACGATCGCGATCGCCGATGTCGTCTGTCTCGCCGCCGGCGTGGGGAGCGCGCGGCTGGCGGACGGCCTTGCGCTCCTGGCCGTGCGTGGCCAGGCGAGCCACGCCGGCGGGGCTGCCTGGCCCGTGGCCACGGTATTCGGCGGCTATGCCGTCCCCACCCGCGACGGCGTCCTGTTCGGCGCGACCCACGATCGCGGCGACGAGAGCGACCTGCCCCGCGAAGCGGATCACGCCCGTAACCTGGAGGCCGTGGCGGCCGTCCTGCCCAAGCTGGCCGCCCGGCTCGAGGGGAAGGACTTCGAGGCCCATGCCGCGGTCCGAGCCGCCACGAGCGACTATTTTCCGCTGGCCGGGGCGGTTTCGGGCGCCAGCCCCGGCCTCTTCGTGCTCAGCGGGCTGGGGTCCCGAGGCTTCACCCTGGCCCCCCTGCTGGGAGAACACGTGGCCGCCCTGGCGCTGGGCGCGCCGTCGCCCCTACCGTCGGCCTTGGCGGCCCTCGTCGATCCCGCGCGCTTCGCCAGGCGGGCGCATCGACGGGGGCGGGCGGCGGGTTGAATTGCCCCTCCCTCCGTCGGCGCATGGGGAGGGACAGACGGCGAAGCCGTCAGCGTGGGGAAGTGGGGAAACCCGCGCGATCGTCCCTCCCCATGAAGGGGAGGGAGGTTTATGGTCCGGAAGCCCAACGCCGCGAACCCCCGCCACGGATATGCCATGACCCCCGCCGCCGACCCCGCCCTGCCGCGACGCGACTGGACCCTGGGCGAAGTCGCGGCCCTGTTCGAGCTTCCTTTCGGCGAGCTGGTGTTCCGGGCCGCGACCGTGCATCGCCGCTGGTTCGATCCTTGCGAGGTGCAGATCTCCCAGCTGCTGTCGGTCAAGACCGGCGGATGCCCGGAAGACTGCGGCTATTGCAGCCAATCCCGGCATTTCAAGACCGGGGTCGCCGCCGCCAAGCTGATGGAGGCGTCGGCGGTTCTGGCGGAAGCGGCGCGGGCCAAGGCCGGCGGGGCGCAGCGGTTCTGCATGGGCGCCGCCTGGCGGGACCTCAAGGACCGCGACGTTCCCAAGGTGGCGGCGATGATCGCCGGGGTGAAGGCCCTGGGGCTGGAGACCTGCGCCACTCTTGGGATGCTCGAGCCGCATCAGGCCCGGGCCCTCAAGGCCGCCGGCCTGGATTACTACAACCACAACCTCGACACCGGCCCGGACTACTATGGCGAGGTGGTCACCACCCGGGTCTATCAGGACCGGTTGGACACCCTGGAAGCGGTGCGAGGGGCGGGGATCGCGGTCTGTTGCGGCGGCATCGTCGGGATGGGCGAGACCCGCCGCGACCGCGCCGGCCTGCTGCACGCCCTGGCCACCCTGCCCGAACACCCCCAGAGCCTGCCGATCAACGATTTGATGCCCACCACCGGCACGCCGCTGGGCCAAAGCGCGCCGATCGATCCCCTGGAGTTCGTCCGCACGATCGCCGTGGCCCGCCTCACCTGCCCCAAGGCGGTGGTGCGCCTGTCGGCCGGCCGCGATCACATGAGCCGCGAGCAGCAGGCCCTGTGCTTCCTGGCCGGGGCCAATTCGATCTTCGTCGGCGCCAAGCTCCTGACCACCCGCAACCCCGACCTGGAGACCGACGCCAAGCTGCTGCGCGACCTGGGCCTGAGGCCCATGACCCTGGCCCCCGCCGCCCCGGCCTGATCAGGGCGCGGGCGCCGGAGGGGGAACTTCGCGCGCCCGGAACTCCTCGGTCGTGTTGACCTTCGGCATCGGGCCGTCGGGAACCGGCGCGCCCAGGAACTCGCACAGGGGCGCCCAGCCCTGGGCCACCTCATAGACCAGCAGGCGGTCGGCCGGAATGGCCGCGCGCGCCTCGGCATTGTGGCGCTCGAACACGGAAATCGCCCAATCGCGGTCGTGAACCCGAAAATCGAACATCTTGTAGACCACCTTGCGGATCATGGAGACGAAGGCGTCGGTGGGCGCGGCGGTTTCGTCCCGGATGGCGAAGATGGTCTGCTGGGTAGACTCGTACCAGGCCTGCGGATCGCGCTCGGTCAGGATGACCTTGGCCTCCGGATAAGCCGCCGCCAGCTCCTTGTAGAAGCTCGCGGTCGGCCAATCGACGGTGGCCTTGAAGCCGACGAAGACCTTTTCCCAATCGACCGGCTCGCCGTCGGCCGCCGCCTCCCAATAGGCCGGCGCGGCGGGATTCTTGAACACCTCGATCATGTGGTAGCACGGCCCGAAGCCGAGCTGCTCCAACGCCAGCTTCAGCGACATCGTCCCGGTGCGCCCCAGCCCGGCACCGATCACGGATAGCGGCATGACGTAGGCCCTCCGTTGCTGGCGGATTTGTCGGCCGGATGGGCGGCGGGATCAAGCTGAGCGTTTCGCGCGGCGGAGCGAGCTAACAGTGATCACTTAATATCCGATCGAGAGCCTCGCCCAGCTTTTCTAATCTCAGGGACCTATTTCGAGAAACCGAGCATTTTGACGGGCCTGCATTATCGTTTTTCGGAGAATGGTCGAGATCGGCCCCTCCCAGAGTCCGCACCTAAGGCGGATTGCCCCTTTTTGCCTCGAGGGACTCTCTTCAGCCTGCCTGAATGACCCAGGAAGATATTGACGTACTTCGCATCCGACTCGACGCCCTTGAGACCGGCTTCGGCTTTCTCGCCGCCTACATGTTCCGCCTCATGGCCAATAGCGAAGGGCTCTCCGCCGTCTACATCGCGGAGGAGGTTTGCACCGCCGCGATCATGCACGGCGCTCCGAAGGGCAGTCAGCGCAGATTGCCGCTCGCCGACCTTATGGCGGAGGTTATGCGCTACGCTCATGCCCTCGATCTCGAATCTGGGAAACCATTGGGCAACTAGATAAGGAGTCGCGGGACAGGCGCGACCTCAGTGCGCGCCAAGCGAAAGGACACCCGCCAATATGTCTTTGGAAAGACGGGTCGAGTGACGATCGCTAGGTTCACTTAGTGCGTTCATGAAGAGGAAGACTGGTGGACGCGGCTGGGATCGAACCAGCGACCCCTACGATGTCAACGTAGTGCTCTCCCGCTGAGCTACGCGTCCGCCTCAAAGCCGCGAGGGGCCGGGGCGGGAGGTATAGCGGCGGCGCCGGAGGCGAGCAACGGGTTTGACCCGGTGCGCGGCAGTCCCGATGATGGGCCATGAACGCCTGGGAGCCCATCGCGCCGGCGCGCGACGAAGCGGAATGGGTCGGAGACGGTGCGGACGCGCCGTTTGTCGTCACCCGCCCGCCGCCGGGCGTCCCGCGCCAACCCCTGGTGTTCGCTTCGCCCCATTCGGGGCGGATCTACCCGGCCGGGATGATGGCTGCCTCGCGCCTGGACGCGCGGGCCATCCGGCGGTCGGAAGACGCCTATGTGGATCGCCTGATCGAGGCGGCCCCGGCGCACGGGGCGAGCATGATCGCGGCGCGCTTCGCCCGGGCCTATGTCGATCTCAACCGGGAAGCCTGGGAGCTGGACCCTGGGATGTTCGAGGACGAATTGCCCGCCTACGCGCGAGGGCGTTCCGCTCGGGTGGCGGCGGGGCTGGGGGCGATCGCGCGGGTGGTGCGGCAGGGCGAGGAGATCTACGCCCGCAAGCTCACCTTCGCCGAAGCGCGGGGCCGGGTCGAGGCCGTGCACCGGCCCTATCACGAGGCGCTGCGCGCCCTGGTCGAAGAGGTCAAGGACGCTCATGGCGTGTGCCTGCTCATCGACTGGCATTCCATGCCGGCGGCGGCGGCCCTGGGCGCCGCGGCGGCGAACGGTTGCGATGTGGTGCTGGGCGACCGTTTCGGCGGCGCCTGCTCGCCGGCCGTCTCGCGCCTGGTCGACGCGGAGCTGAGGGCCATGGGTTATGCGGTGGCGCGCAACGCCCCCTACGCCGGGGGCTACACCACCGAGCACTACGGCAGACCGGGGCGCAAGGTCCACGCCCTGCAGATCGAGGTCAGCCGCGCGCTCTACCTGGATGAGGCGACCCTGGTGCCCACCCCTCGCTATGCGAGCCTGAAGGCCGACCTGGAGCGCCTGTTCGCCGCCCTGGGCGCGATGGACTGGGCCCGCCTCTGAAGGGCGTTCGGCGCCGCAAGAAAAAAAGGCCGCGCCACTCACGAGGAGGGCGCGGCCGAGTCATTAGGGAGGAAACGCCCAAGAAGGGCAGAGTCGTCAGGGACGCCTCATGACGTCAATTTAGGGTGCGACGCACAATCCATCAAGGCGAAAACACGAGTTCGAGGCGATAAAATACCGCTCCGACGGAGAAACAGCGTATGGTGCGGCGCAGTAGGGCCGTCGCCGTCGGTCCACGCCCTCGGGGTGGCCTTGCGGCCCCCGATCGCCTACAAGCCCGCCTCCCCCGTTAGAAGCCCGCCGCCCTCATGTCCCTGCGCAACATCGCCATCATCGCCCATGTCGATCATGGCAAAACCACCCTGGTCGATCAGATGCTGGGGCAGTCGGGGGTGTTCCGCGCCAATGAGACCCATCTGGACCGGGCCATGGACTCCAACGACCAGGAGCGCGAGCGGGGCATCACCATCCTGGCCAAGGCCACGTCGGTCCTGTGGCATGGGGCGGCCGGCGAGACGCGGATCAACATCATCGATACCCCCGGCCACGCCGATTTCGGCGGCGAGGTGGAGCGGATCCTGGGCATGGTCGACGGCTGCCTGCTCCTGGTCGACGCCGAGGAAGGGGTGATGCCCCAGACCAAGTTCGTGCTCGGCAAGGCCCTGAAGCTGGGCCTGCGGCCGATCGTGGTCCTCAACAAGGTCGACCGGCCCCACGCCGATCCCGACAAGGTGCTCAACGAGGCCTTCGACCTCTTCGCCGCCATGGGCGCGACCGACGACCAGCTCGACTTTCCCCACCTCTACGCCAGCGGCAAGCAGGGCTGGGCCGTGTTGGACCTGAAGGACGCCCGCGAGACCCTCGCGCCCCTCTTCGACAAGATCGTCGAACACACCCCCGCGCCGGCCGCCGAGGCTCACGTCGACGCGCCGGCGCAGCTCCTGGCTGTGCTGATCGAGGCCGATCCCTTCCTGGGGCGCCTGCTCACCGGCCGGGTGGAATCGGGGCGCCTGACGCCGGGCATGGCGATCCGCGCCCTGGCGCGCGACGGGACCGAGGTGGAGCGCGGGCGGATCAGCAAGATCCTCGCTTTTAGGGGCCTCAAGCGCCAGCCGATCGACGAGGCCTTGGCCGGCGACATCGTGGCCGTGGCGGGGTTGGCCAAGGCGACCGTGGCCGACACCATCGGCGCCCTGGACGCTCAAGGCGCGCTCCCCGCCCAGCCGATCGATCCGCCAACCATCGCCATCACCGTCTCGGTCAACGACAGCCCCCTGGCCGGCCGCGACGGCGACAAGGTGCAAAGCCGGGTGATCCGCGAGCGCCTGCTGCGCGAGGCCGAGGCCAATGTGGCGGTCAAGGTTTCCGAAACCGCCGAGAAGGACGCCTATGAGATCGCCGGGCGCGGCGAGCTGCAGCTGGGCGTGCTCATCGAGACCATGCGCCGCGAGGGCTTCGAAGTCTCCATCAGCCGGCCCCGGGTGGTCTATCAGGCCGACCCGGAATCCGGCGCGCGGCTGGAGCCGATCGAGGACGTGGTGATCGACGTCGACGAGGACTTCAGCGGCATCGTGATCGAGAAGCTGTCGGCCCGGAAGGCCGAACTCAACGACATGGGGCCGTCCGGCACGGGCAAGACCCGGCTCTCGTTCCAGGCCCCGTCTCGCGCCCTGATCGGCTACCAGGGAGAGTTCCTGACCGACACCCGAGGATCAGGGGTGCTCAACCGGGTCTTCTCCCACTACGAGCCTTATAAGGGCGCGATCGAAGGGCGCCGGCACGGGACCCTGATCTCCAATTCGGACGGCGAGACGGCGGCCTACGCCCTGTGGAACCTCGAGGAGCGCGGGACGATGTTCGTGGGCGCCGGGGAGAAGACCTACCAGGGGATGATCATCGGCGAGAACTCCCGCCCCGACGACCTGGACGTCAATCCGATGAAGGCCAAGCAGCTCACCAACGTCCGCGCCTCGGGCAAGGACGAAGCCATCCGCCTGACCCCGCCCCGCCGCCTCACCCTCGAACAGGCCATCGCCTATATCGACACCGACGAACTGGTCGAGGTCACCCCCAAGGCCATCCGCCTGCGCAAGCAGGTGTTGAATCCCACGTTCCGTAAAAGGCGGGTCAAGGAAGACGCGTGAGGGGAGGACCTTTCGGGGGTCGCGCGCGTGGCGCCGCGCGCCCTCTCCCCTACCGTCATCACCGGGCGTAAGTCCCGGTGATCCATGATCGCCTGCGGTGGTGTGGCCGCGCCGGCGCGGCCATGGCTGGCGCCCGGGTCATGGATGGCCGGGACTGGCGCCCGGCCATGACGGTCTGGAATGGGTGATCGAAGCCGGCCCAATGTGCTCTAAGACGCCGTATCATGCCCAACCCGATCTACGCCGCCCTGCCGACCACCATCTTCGAGGTGATGAGCGGGCTGGCGCGGGAGAACGGGGCGATCAATCTGGGGCAGGGGTTTCCGGACGAGCCGGGGCCCGAGCCGGTGCGGCGGCGCGCGGCCGAGGCGGTGCTCAGCGGCTACAACCAGTACCCGCCGATGGCCGGTCTGCCGGAGCTACGCGAGGCGGTCGCGCGCCACCACGC
>JBBQGZ010000102.1:0-8414 GCA_038323535.1 Caulobacterales bacterium | reverse complement strand
GCCCACATAGAGGCAGCTCACCGCCCCCACCCCCGGCGCCTCCAGCGCCGCGACCACGGCGATCAGATACCCGCGCGTCACCCGAATGTCCGCGTCGCTTTGGATCAGGATCTCGTGCTCGATCAGCTCCCGGGCGGAGCCTTCGTGGCAGGTGTGGACGACCAGCATCGGCGGGATGGCCACGGCGAGGCCCAGGCGGCGCACGGCGCGGCCGATCTCATAGTCGTCGGCCAGATGGTTCGCCACCGCCTCGAGCCCCCCGATCCTGCCCAGGGTCTCGCGCGTCAGCGCGATGGTCGAGCCGAAGCAGGGCTGGGCCAGGCCCAGGGCGATCCCGAGGACCGCGTTGGGCAGGAACTCATAGTCGGTCCCCATCGCGCTCAGGCGCGACCAGGCGCCCGCGCGCGCCTCGCCCACATAGAGGCAGCTCACCGCCCCCACCCCCGGCGCCTCCAGCGCCGCGACCACCGCGCTCAGATAGCCCCGCGTCACCCGAATGTCCGCGTCGCTCAGGATCAGGATCTCGTGCTTCGCCGCCCGGGCGATGTTGATCAGGTTGGAGACCTTGCGGTTGGCGCCGTGGAGGCGCCCATCGGCGATGAGTCCGATGTCGAGCGCCGGATGGCGCGCCCGCAGCGCCCGAACCACCGCCGCGGCCGGGTCGTCGGCCCGCGCGACGCCGAACAGGAGCTGGATCGGGCCCGGATAGTCCTGGGCGCAAAAGCTCTCCAGCGCCTCGGCCAGGCCCTCCGAATCGCCGCGCAGGGGCTTGAGCAGCGAAACGGCGGGAAAGGCGCTCGGTCTCGCCGCCGCCCTGGCCAGGAACCGCGCCGTCAAGGCGCCCGCCAGCACCCCGCCGGCGCCGCCGCAGGCCGCCAACGCCCCCACGATCCAGCCCAGCATGACGATCGGCGAGGCCGGGGTCGCCGCGGCGTTCATGCCGCGAGACTTAAGGCGCCCCGGGTGAAAAGGGAACCGGCCCCGCCCGCACGCACTCCGAACACCTCTTTCCTCGGGAGGACCGGCTCCGGCCTACGTCGTGTTCCTCTCCGACGTGATGATGGAACCGGGCGGCGGTCTTGGGGTTTTCAAGCCTCGGGAGTTGTTCGCGAGAAGGCGGGCGACCTTAGACTTCAAGGAGAAGACCATGCGTTTCACCACGATCGCCACGGTGGCTGCCGTCGGCCTGTTGGCCTGCGCTTGCCAGAAGAAGGACGACACGGCCGCCGCCGACGCCGCCTCCGCCAGCACCGCCGCCGCCGACGCCCAGCAGGCCGCCACCACCGCCAGCGACGCCGCCGCGGCCAGCCAGACCGCCGCCGCCGCCGACGCCACCGCCAAACAGGCCGGCGACGTGGCCGCCGACGCCGGCGCGAAGGCGGAAGAAGCGGGCGACGCGGCGAAGAAGGCCGGCGACAAGGCCAAGGACGCCGTGCACTGATCGCGCAAGGCGCCTCCCCGCTTCGCCACGGAACACCTCTCCCAAAGGGAGAGGGAGGGGCCCGCGCCCTCTTGGGGCGTGGGAGGGTGAGGGGTTACCCGCTATCCGATTGACCCGCCAGCTTGCGTCAAGGCGCTGAAACAGGGCGTGATATCCCCCGGCCGCGTAACCCCTCACCCTCCCATGGCTGCGCCATGGGCCCCTCCCTCTCCCTACGGGAGAGGTGTTCACGGGCCTCGACCCTAAACCCGGTACGGCCCGTGGCTGTAGTATTTCGGGTAGGTGTCCAGCCGCACGTGCAGCCAGGGAACGCCCAGGCCGGCGGTGCTGACCCACAGGCGCCGGTCCGAGCGGCGCAGGGCGGCGCCGATCGCGCTGGCCAAAGCCCGCAGCAGCTCATGCCGCTGGCCGATCGGCGCCAGGCGGGCGAAGGCGCCGATATGGCCGTAGGCCTCCACGCCCGCGATCGGCCGGGGCGCCACCAGCACCGCGTCCCCGCCGAGGTTCGGGAAGGTGCGCACCGTCGCCGCCTCGGCGCCGGCCAACAGGTTCGCGCCGAACGCCGCCGGGTCGGGGCGAAGCCGCGCCAACGCCTCGGCCCCGACCACGACGTATTCGTAAGGCCGATCCAGCGATCCGCGCCGGATCGGCGGCATTTCCCAGAAGAAGGCGCGATAGGGGCTCGCCGCCAGCGCCGCGATCGTGAAGGCCCGGAAGGCCTCGTCCTCGCGCCACCCCGCGACCACCTCGGCGAAGGTGAGCGCCCGGCCGCCCGCGAGGATCCGCACCGTCTCGCCCGGCGGCGTTTCGATCGGCTGGCGTTGCGCGGTCCACATGGTTCTGGAACCTCGGCGGCCCCGGCGTCGTTCCGCCCGCGGATACCCAAAGGATGCCGGACCATGACCATCGACCCGCTCGACCCCGACGTGACCGAGGTGCGGACCACCTATGACAGTGTCGGCGCCCCCGTGACCGAGGTGCGCCGGACGTTGGTGCGGTCCCCCTCCGCCGGCTGGTGGGTGGCGGGTCTCGTCGCCGTGATCGCCATCCTCGCCCTGGTCTATCTGCTGGCGCGGCCCGCCGGGCCGACCGCGGCGGATCAGGCGGCCTCGGCCGACCGCGCCGTCGTCAACGCCGCCGACCAGGGCCGCGCCGAAGGGATGGCCGAGGGCGCCCAGAACGTCCAGAACGCCCAGAGCGCCGCCGCCCTGACCCAGGGCAACGCGGCCGTCTTGTCCCAGAGCAACGCCCAGGCCGCGATGCAGGCGTCCCAGAACACTTTGCAGATCGAGGCGGACCGCGCCGCCGCCGCCCGCGCCCAGGCCGAACGGGCCGCGAACCAGGCCGCGGCCAGCGCCGCCGCCGCGCGAAACGCCGCCGCCGGGGGAAATCCGCCCGACGCGGACGCGCCGCAATAGGGGAATCCCTCCGGTTCGCGCCCCGCCCCTAAGGGTCCGGAGGGAAATAGACGATCCGATGTCGCGCGGTCCTCAAACCGCTTTTCGACGCCAAGACCGCCACGCCCGCCAGGGCCCGGGCGAACGCCCAGGCCAGCGCCCGCATACGCGGCCGGCGATGATTGTGGAACACCGACCGGCCGGAGCGCGGGCTTCCAGCCCGCTCTTTCCGGCGAGGCTGAAAGCGGGCTGGAAGCCCGCGCTCCGAAGAATCGCGTCCCTCAGGCGATTTTTTCCCCTCACGCCGCCCGCAGCAGGCCGAACTCACCTTCGGCCGTGCCACGGGCCATTCGGCCAAGGCCAATCTGTCGCTGAACGCCGGCGTGCTCGCCGCGATAGACGCCGAAGCCGCGCGCCGCGGGCTCACCCGCTCCGCCCTGGTCGAGGCCATGGCGCGCCATTCCCTGGCCTCGATGGCGTGAACACGCGAAATACCTCCGCGGCGAGGGACGCGTAATTCCCCGAGGGTCCACGGATTTTACACCTCTCCCAAAGGGAGAGGGAGGGGCCCGCGCCCTCTTTGGGCGTGGGAGGGTGAGGGGTTACCCGCTATCCGATTTATCCGCCGGCTTGCGTCAAGGCGCTGAAACATGGAGGGAAATCACCCGGCGCCGTAACCCCTCACCCTCCCATGGCTCCGCCATGGGCCCCTCCCTCTCCCTATGGGAGAGGTGTGTTCTGGAGCGCGCCTCTCACGCCGCCCTCAGCAGGCTGAACGAGCCGTCCGCCGCGCGACGCACTTGGCCGTCCCGCTGTAACACCGCGATCAGGCGGCGGACGTCGGCGGCGGCGGCGCGGCCGGTGAAGCGGGCGGCGAGGGCCTCGGGGGTGAGGGGGCGGGGGCCTCGGCCAGGGCGCCCTTGATCGACAGCACCTGGGCGCGGCCGTCCTTGGGCCACGGCGCGCGTTCGGCCGGCAAGGCGGGGAAGGCGCCGATCAGATCCCCCGCCTGCTCGGGCCCGGCGACCCGCGCCTTGGCGAAGCGCGGGCGCTGATAGGCCGGGCGCAGCCAGCGCACCGCGCCGCGCGCCTCTTCCGCCGCCCGCTCGGCGTTGAGGGCGACCAGGGCGGCCAGCAGCGGCTCTCCCGCCAGGTCGCGCGGCCAGCCGTAGGCGTCGAGGGTCAGGGCGTCGATCTCGTCGTGCAGCTCGGCCAATACGAGCACGCTGCCGCGCTCGAAGTCGGCGGCCTCCTCGGCGGTCATCGCCTTGCCGGCGCGGTGGGCTTCGAGGGCGTTGTAGAGCCAGGTGAGGGTGAGGTCGGGGTGTTCGGCCAGGCGCGCCTTGCGAAACGCGTCCAGCCGCTCGCCGGCCTCGGCCAGGGCCGCGCGCCGGTCGTCGGTCCAGGCGGGGAAGGGAAAGGGGTCGAAGCAGCGGGATTTTGAGTAGCGGGGATCATTGCCGACGCCCAGCCAGCCGCCCGCTCGCAGCGCCCAGGCCATATGCAACCTCGATGACAACACGGCCAAATGCGCGGCATCGTCCGAAGCGATCACCACGAGCATGTTGTCGGGAAGGATTACCCCGTCGAGGAACTGAAACATCCGGTGCTTCGCGGTCTCCACCGTGGCGATGCAGCGCGGCAGGCTGGCCAGCGCGGGGCGCAGTTCCTGCCGAGGTTTGCCGAACAGCCACCATTTCGCCAGATATTCGGCCGCGTCTTTCGTCGCCGACTTGCCGAAGACCTTCGCGCGCTCGATCTTCACCGTTTGCGCCAGGTGTTGGTAGGCCTCCGGGTAGCGGTCCATCACCTCATCGACGGTCAGGCCGAACAGGTCGATGACCAGCTTCCCCCGCGAACGCCCCATCAGGTCGCGGCCGTTGCGGTAGGGGCGGATGTGCGCCTCCAGGCCCGGCCGGCGCCCCAGGCCCAGATGCTCGGCCTCGGCGGGGCTGACGATGAACCCCGCCCCGTGCAAGGACATGCCACGTGAACAAAGGCCACGACTAGCTTCCATTGGCTTGGCGCGGGCCATGTCGATGCCCACGGTCAGGTCAGCGTTGATCGGGCCCTTGGCGGTCGCCAGGTCGACTTGCGGTTCGTCCGTATCGAGCTTCGCCTCGCGGGTCACGGTCGCCAGTTCGCCCTCGTGCACGCCCGCCCGCGCGACGGTCATGGCGATCCGCACCGCGGCGGCGTCGCGCGTCGCCTTGGTCCAGGGATGGTCGTCCACCGCGAACGTCAGGGAAAGCGGTCGCCCGTTCGGGTTGGTGTCGCTGAGCCATCGGGCCACCGTGCGCCGCTGGAACACCTGGGTGATGGAATTGGTGGTCACCAGGCCGAAGCGCCTCAGCTTCGATCCCTTGCGGGTCAGGATGTCGGCGGCGCGGTCCCACCAGTACATCACCAGGTCGGCGCTGGGGTTCATCGCCGGGTTCAACCGCCACAGGGCCTCGGCATAGGCGTCGCCCTGTTCGGCGCGGATGTCCTTGCCGCCGGTGAACGGCGGATTGCCGACGATGAACTCCGCTTCCGGCCAGGCCGGGCGCCGGGCGCCCGGATAGGCCGCGCCGCCGCCGCCGATCACCGGGCCGTCGCTCTGCAACACCGCATCGACGCACGGGTCCATCATGCGGGCCCGGCTCTGGATCGGGTTGATCGTGCCGTAGTCGGCCAGCACCGGGTCGCGCGGGCTGTAGGCCGGATCGCGGCGGACGCTCGCCTGCAGATAGCCGATCCACAACACCAGCTCGGCGATCGCCGCCGCGCGCGGGTTCAGCTCCAGGCCGAAGAACTGGCGCGGGTCGACCCCGCGCTTCACGTCGGCCGTGATCAGGTCCTCGTCCTCGGCGGCGACCAGCCCGGCCCGCGCCTCCAGTACCTCGCTCTCCAGCGCCTTCATCAGTTCGAGGGTCACATAGAGGAAGTTGCCGGTGCCGCAGGCCGGGTCCAGCACCCGCGTGGTGGTGAGCTGGTCGTGGAAGGCGAGCAGCTCCAGTTGCGCCCCGTGGGCGTCGCCGCTGGACTGCTTGTCCTCCGCCGCCGCCCGCGCCGCGTCCCAGTCGGCGCGCAAGGGGTCCATCACCGTGGCCTGCACCAGCCGCTCCACATAGGGCCGGGGCGTATAGTGGGCGCCCAGGCGCGATCGGTCCTTCGCCTCCAGCGCCTGTTCCAGCAGCGTGCCGAAAATGGCCGGCTCGACGTCGCGCCAGTCCTTGCCGGCGGCGGCCAGCAGGGCGCCGATCTCCTCGCGCTTCAGGGGAAAGGCGCGCCGGTCCTTGTAGAAGGCGCCGTTGAAGCGGCGCACCATGGCGCCCAGGCCGGGGCTGAAGCCGCCCTCGTCCATGCGCCGGAAAAGGTCGGAGACCTGGGGCGCGAAACTCGCGGGGCTTTCCTGGCAGCGCTGGAGCAGGCCCTTGAAGCTGTCGGCCGGCAACAGGCCGACGTCCTCGGCGAACATGGCGAAGAGGGTGCGGGTGAGGAACGTCGCCACCTCCTCCGGCGGATGGCGCCGCTCTTCCAGCGCCTTGGAGACCTGGGCCAGGTAGGCGGCGACCTCGCGCGTCGCCTCGGCCCGCCGTTTCGCCGGATCGAGGCTGGCGGGCTCGTTCCAGATGGCGCGGAAGCGGTCCTGGACCCCCGGGTCGGCCAGATCCTCCAGCGCGATGATCCGGCCCCGTTCCGCCGGAAAGGCGCGATAGGCGCGGCCCTGGCCGGTGAAGTCGCTGTAGAACTCGAAGGTGCGCCCGACATCGCAGGTGATCAGGAACGCCGGGCGTTCGTGATCGGGGGGCAGGCGGTTGGCGTAGTCCCAGGCCTGGTTGAAAGCGGCGCGCATGTCGGCGTCCCACTTGGGGCGGCCATGCCGACGTGCCGGAAACATTCGACCGGCCGGTGTTGAAGCGGCCGGCGCACGGCCCCACGTGCCACGCACGACGTGCGCCAGGAGCGAGACGTGCCCGATCTTTCCGCCTTTCCGATCACCGCGCGATGGCCGGCGAAACATCCCGACCGCATCCAGCTCTATTCGCTCAACACGCCCAACGGCGTGAAGGCTTCGATCATGCTCGAGGAGACGGGCCTGCCGTATGAGCCGCATCTGGTCGACATCATGAAGGACGAGAACACCACCGCCGAGTTCATGTCGCTCAATCCCAACGGCAAGATCCCCGCGATCATCGATCCCGACGGCCCCGGCGGCCAGCCTATCGCGCTCTTCGAATCAGGCGCGATCCTGCTCTACCTCGCCGACAAGACCGGAAAGTTCATCCCGGCCGATCCGGCGCGCCGCTGGGAGACGATCCAGTGGGTGTTCTTCCAGATGGCCGCGATCGGGCCGATGTTCGGCCAGGTCGGCTACTTCAACAAGTTCGCCGGCAAGGAGATGGCCGACAAGCGCCCCCTGACCCGCTACGTCGCCGAATCCCAGCGCCTCCTCGCCGTCCTCGAGGGCCGCCTCGCCGGCCGCCCCTGGCTGATGGGCGACGACTACACCATCGCCGACATCGCCACGATCGGCTGGGTCCACAATCTCATCACCTTCTACGAGGCCCGCGACCTGGTCGACTACGACGCCCTCGCCAATGTCCCCGCTTGGCTCGCCCGCGCCCTGGCCCGGCCGGCGGTGAAGCGGGGATTGGAGATTCCGAAGCGCGGGTGAGGCTCATTCCGCGCGGCTCTGGCGAATGGGTCTCGGCGTGTAGACGATCAGTCCTTCGCCGCGTAGTCGTCGGCGCCCAGGAAGTGCAACGATACGTAAGGCTCGTCTCCCACCACCCAGCTGTCGTGACCCGGCGGCACGTAGAACACGTCGCCGGCGCGCATCTCCACGACCCGGCCATCGTCCATCGCGGCGGTGGCGCGGCCCGACACGACCATTCCGACATGTTCGACCTGGCAGGAAATCGCGCCGGTCGCCGAACCCACGTCGACGGACCAACGCCAGCCTGGCTGGTAGGTCGCCCTCCCGAGCGTCATGCCGCCGAGCCGCACGATCTCGAAGCGGCCCTTGTCGAATTCCCGGACTTCGTCGGGAGCGTCGAAGCGCTTGAGGATGACATCGGGTTGCATCGTCGGCTCCACCTTGCGGATGTATGTGCGCCCCATAGATGATATCAGCCACGGCGGCCCGTGCGCGACAAGGACGGGCATCCATGGCGCGGCCCTCACCCGAGCCACCCCACCCGGAGCGAGCGTGAATGAGAGTGATCCTGGCCCAGCCCCGCGGTTTCTGCGCGGGCGTCGTTCGGGCGATCGAGATCGTGGAGCGGGCGCTGGAGAAGTACCAGGCGCCGATCTATGTGCGCCACGAGATCGTCCACAACCGCCATGTGGTGGAGAACCTGAAGGCCAAGGGGGCGATCTTCGTCGAAGAGATCAGCCAGGTGCCGGACGGCGCCCATGCGGTGTTCAGCGCCCACGGGGTGGCCCAGTCCGTGGTCCGGGCGGCGGCGGCGCGGGGGCTGCCGGTGCTGGACGCCACCTGCCCCCTGGTCTCCAAGGTCCACGCCCAGGCCAAGCGCTATGTGCGTCAGGGCCGGGGCATGATCCTGATCGGCCACGCCGGCCATCCGGAG
>JBBQGZ010000101.1:0-8424 GCA_038323535.1 Caulobacterales bacterium | reverse complement strand
TCCAGTCGGCGGGCTTGGCCTCGACCACGTCCATGTGGCCGGAGATGACGAGCGGCTTCAGCTTCGGGTCGGCGCCGGGCCAGCGGGCGATCAGATAGGCGGTGTCGTCGACCGGGACGATGGCCACGTCCTTGTCGGCGACGCCGCCCGCTACCCGGGCGGCCTTGTAGCGGGCGGCGACCCGCGGCGTCTGGTTGCCCGGGCCGCGCACGGAGCGCAGGGCGATGGCCTGTTTGGCGAGGTCGAGCGCCTGGGCTTCCGCCTGGGGGTGGGGGACAGGGGCGGCGTGGACGAGCGTGGTCAAGGTCGCCGCGGCGACGGCCGCCATCAGGATCGCGCGCATGATCTTCCTCTCGTCTCGCCCTGGTTCAGTCAGCGGATAGAACAATAACCGTTTTCCCCACGAAAGTGGGGATCCAGGTTTTTTGTTCTCGAACTCGCGGCATCCCATACGAAAAAGCCTGGGCCCCCGCTTTCGCGGGGGAGACGGGAAGGGGTGTGGGCGGAGATCGGGCGCGGGCCCGCCCTACCGCACCACCTCCCCGCCCTTCATCACGTGGCTGACGTGCTCGAGCACGGTGATGTCGGCCAGGGCGTCGCCCTCGATCGCGATCATGTCGGCGTAGTGGCCGGGGGAGATCTCGCCGACCTTGGCGGACCACCCCAAGAGAGCGGCGGCGTTGACGGTGGCGGCCTGGATGGCCTGCATCGGGGTCATGCCGAAGCGCACCATATATTTGAACTGGCGGGCGTTGAGGCCGTGGGGATAGACGCCGGCGTCGGTGCCGAAGGTCATCTTCACCCCGGCCTTCACGGCCTTGCGGAAACCTTCGCGCTGGGCCTGCGTCGTCTCGTCGTTCTTGCGCAGTTCGCTCGCCGGCCAGCCGTTCTTGCGGCCGACATCGTCGATGTAGTCGCCATTGTAGATGTCCATGTCCAGCCAGACGCCGCGCGCCTTGGCAAGCGCGATCCCCTCGTCGTCGATCAGGGAGGCGTGTTCGATCGCCTTCACGCCGGCGCGGATGGCCGCCTTGATCCCTTCGGCGCCGTGGGCGTGGGCGGTGGCCCAACTGCCGTGCTCGGAGGCGGCCTGGACGGCGGCGCGCATCTCCTCCTCGGTCAGTTCCTGCTGGCCAGGCTCGGTGCCTTCGGTGAGGACCGCGCCGGTGGCGATGAGCTTGATCGAGTCCGCGCCGTGTTGGAACAAATAGTTGACCTTGAGGCGCGCATCGTTGGCGTCGGTGACCACGCCGGCGCGCATGTCGTCGGGGACCTTCACGTCCGGGGCGAAGCCGGTCACCTCGCCGCCGCCGCCGGGCACGGTGATATAGGCGCCGACCGCGCTCATCCGGGGCCCGACCACGTCGCCGCGGTCGATGGCGTCGCGAAGCGCGGTGTCGGCGAAGGCGCGATAGCAGCCGACGTCGTGGACGCTGGTGAAGCCGGCCATCAGGGTGACGCGGGCGTTGCGCGCGCCGATGTAGGCGATCTCTTCGGTGCTGTGCAGCAGGGGTTCGGCGACATTGCTGGTGTCGCCGAAGTCGGCCAGGTGGACGTGCATGTCGATCAGCCCCGGCAGCACCTGGTAACGGCTCCAGTCCAGGACCGGCCCATCGGAGGGCGGGCCGCGCCAGGGCGTCACCGCCGTCACCCGGCCGCCGTCGATGCGGATCAGCTGGTCGCCGAGCACCCGCCCATGCTCCGGATCGACCAGGCTGCCGGCGTGGACGTAGCTCGTGGCCGCCATGGAGGCGGTCGGCGCGGCGAACGTCAGCGCGGCCAATACGGCGAAGGAAGTTCCGCGCGCCAAGAGGGATCCCCATCCGCCGGACGCGCGACGGCTTAGCCCTCGAGTCGCGGAACAAAGGCCCAAATGTGACGTTCGTCCAGGCTGATGAGCCGTCGGCCGCTCCAGCCGGTCTGAACACCTGACGCGAGGCCTTTCCATGCGATCCATCCTCCTGGGGCTGATCGGCGTGCCGATCCCCATCATTCTGCTCCTGGCTTTCTGCACCCATCATTTCTGATCCTTGAACGGAGGGAGTCCAGAGTGGAACGCGATCTTACAACCTCGGCCCCCGATGACGGGGCGCCGCCCGCCGGCGAGGCGCATTCGGCCGTATCGTGGGGGGCTGTCATCGCGGGCGCGGTGGCGGCCCTGGCGGCCTCGTTCGCGCTGATGGCGGTGGCGGCCGGGTTCGGCTTGAAGCTCGGCTCCCCCTGGCCCGGCGGGCGAAGCGATCTCGCGGATTTCTCCCCGATCCTGGGATCGTCGATGATCGCGGTCCAGGTCTTGTCGAGCGCCCCGGGCGGCTATCTGGCCGGGCGCCTGCGAACCAAGTGGACGAATGTGCATGGTCACGAGGTTCATTTCCGCGACACCGCCCACGGCCTTCTCGCCTGGGCCGTGAGCACCCTGATGGGCGTCGTCCTCGCGGCGTCGGTGCTGACTCCCTTGACCGAGCGGACGGCGGTGGCGGCTGCCGTTCAGAGCGATGTAGCAGCATCGGCGGCGGGGGCTGTCCCGAACGCCGGCGCCCGCCCCGACCCGGCGGCGTTGCAACGGCGCGCCGACCGCGACGCGAACATAGCCGCGCAATTCTCCCTGTTCATGGGCATCGGCCTCCTGCTCGGCGCCTTCACCGGCTGCGTCGCCGCCGCGATCGGCGGCCTGCGGCGTGACGAGATGCACGCCACCTTCTGGACCGAATACGCCCGCGCCGGAGGCGCCGTACGACCGTAGGGCCCTGTGGAGTGGCCGGCCTTTCACGGCGCCGCCGACCCACTTCACCGTCATCCCGGCCGAAGCGCGCCAGCGCGAAGAACCGGGACCCAGGGGGCTGGGCCAGACGATTGGGTTTCACCGAAGTTGCACGCGGTTGGCGCGGCGCCCGGTCTCGTGGGTCCCGGCGCTTCGCGCCTAGTTTGACACCGCGCGCGCGGACTCCCATCATCCCGCCGCTAACCGCGAGGGGCCGCCATGTCCATGCTGATCGCCGCCGCCGCGGCCTTCGTGCTCCTGCATCTCCTGGTTTCGGGAACCCGCCTGCGCGACGCGCTCACCGGCCGGATCGGAGAGGGTTTCTATATGGCCGGGTTCTCGCTTGCCTCGGTCGGCCTGCTGATCTGGCTGGCTTACGGCTATGCCTGGGCGAGGGGCGCGCCCGGCGACACCGTCTATTGGAGCGCCACGCCGGCGACCAAGACCGTCCAACTCCTTCTCCAGCTGATCGCCTTTCTGTTCGTGGTCCCTGGCCTGACCACCGCCAATCCCACCAGCGTTCGCCAGGAGGGGGCGCTGGACCGGCCGGACGTGGTCCGGGGCATGCTGCGCATCACCCGTCACCCGTTCTTGTGGGGCGTCGCGATCTGGGCGGCCGGGCACCTGCTGGTGAACGGCGACCTGGCCGGCCTGATCCTGTTCGGCTCGCTGTTCGGCCTGGCCCTTTTGGGCACGATCAGCATCGACGCCAAGCGCGAACGCGCCCTGGGCGACGCCTGGAACGGCTTCGCCGAGCGGACCTCGAACATCCCCTTCGCCGCCGTGGCCGGCGGGCGCCAGTCGGTCAATTTCGGGGAGATCGGATGGCGGCGGCTGACGCTGGCGGTGGTGTTGTGGGCGATCATGATCGGGGCTCATCCGCACGCTTTTGGGGTGTCGGCCATACCTTGACCTCCCTCCCGCGCCGTCATCCCCCAACCGCCCGTTCCACCGCCAACGCCAGATCGAGCGCCCGGATCCCGTCGGCGGCGTCGGCGAGGGGCGCCGGGGCGTCGCCGCGCACGGCGGCGAGAAAGGCCTGAAGGCTGGCGCCCAGGCGGTCGGCGCCGGCGGGGGTCTGGTCGAAGCCGGGGTCGAGGGGGAAGGGAGTCGTGTTCTCGAAGGTGTGCTTGAGAAAATCGATCGTCACCTCGCCGATGGGATAGGTGAGCCGCATGGCGCGCTCGCGCGCCGGGGCCACGCGCGATGCGCTCAAGGTGGCGATGAAACCGTCTTCGAAGGTCACCTCGGCCCGGGCCTCGTCGAGCAGGCGGCCCCCGACACAGCCGCCCGTCGCCTCCACCGCCAGGGGCGCCGCGCAGGCCAGGGCCAGGGTCAGGTCCAGGTCATGGATCATCAGATCGATCACCACCGAGACGTCGAGGCTTCGCGGCGAGGGCGGGCCCAGCCGCACCGCTTCGATGCGCAACGGCGCGCGCGGCACATCGAAAAGGCCCATGGCGGCGAAGGCGGCGCGCTCGAGAAAGCCACAGGCGGCGACGAGGCCGCGGGCGAAGGCTTCGGCGGCGATGGCGTCGGCGTCTTCCAGTGAGGTGGCGATGGGCTTTTCCACATAGACGTGTTTGCCCCCGCGCAAGGCGGCCAGGGCCAGGGCCCCGTGGGCGCTGGCCGGCGCGGCCACCGAGACCACGTCCACCTCTTTCAGGAACGCGTCCAGGCTCGCGCAGGCCCGGCAACCGAATCGTTCCGCCAGCGCCCGGGCTCGCTCAGGGTGGGGATCCAGCACCGCGGTCAGCGCTACGTTGGAAAGCTCGGCGTATTTGGCCGCGTGGAAGCCGCCGAACACGCCGGCGCCGATCACGCCGGCTCGCAGGGGCGAGGTCATCGCGCTCGCCTATCATGCCCAGCGGCGGCTTGCCCACTGGAGCCCGGCGCGGGTCCGCGCTAAACACCTGTTTGAACCCGTACCTGGGCGCGCCACGCAGAAAGACCGACACCCCATGACCACCTCGCGCGAAATCCGCCTCAAGAGCCGGCCCTCGGGCGTGCCGACACCTGAGAATTTCGAACTGGCCACCGTGACCCTCGCCGCCCCCGCGCCCGGCGAGGTCCAGGTGCGCAACACCTGGATGACGGTCGATCCCTACATGCGCGGGCGGATGAACGACGTGCGCAGCTACGCGCCGCCTTTCGAGCTCGGCGAGGCCATGCAGGGCGGGGCGGTGGGCGAGGTGGTCGCCTCCAACGATCCCGCTTTCAAGGCCGGCGACGCGGTGCAGAGTTTCCTCGGCTGGCGCGAGGCCTTCAACGCCCCGGCCGCCGCGGTGCAGAAGCTGGACACTCACGGCCTGCCGCCCCAGGCCTTTTTGGGCGTGGCCGGCATGCCGGGCCTGACCGCCTATGTCGGCCTCTTGAAGATCGCCGCGCTAAAGGACGGCGACGTCGTCTTCGTCTCCGCCGCCGCCGGGGCGGTGGGCCAAGTGGTCTGCCAGATCGCCAAGCTCAAGGGCCACGCCGTGATCGGTTCGGCCGGCGGCGCGGAGAAGGTCGCTTACCTGAGGGAACTGGGGGTCGACCATGTCATCGACTACAAGGCCGAGGCCGATCTCACGGCGGCCCTGATGCGCGCCGCGCCCGATGGCATTGACGTCTATTTCGAGAACGTCGGCGGGGCGCACATGGAGGCGGCCCTGATGGCGGCGAGGCCCTTCGGCCGTTTCGCCCTCTGCGGCATGATCTCGCAATACAACGACACCGACCTGGGCGCCGGGACTCGCGGCCTGATCATGGTGGTCGGCAAGCAGCTTCGCCTGGAAGGCTTCATCGTCTCCAGCCACTTCGACATGATGCCGGCTTTCGTCAAGGAGATGGCCGGCTGGATCGCGGAGGGCAAGATTAAGGCGCGCGAGACGGTGGAGGAGGGGATCGAAAACGCCCCCGCCGCCTTCCTCAAGCTGTTCAAGGGCGAGAACCTGGGCAAGATGCTGGTGAAGCTGAGTTAGGCGGTATCCGCCGAGACGTCATTCCCTGCCCACGACGCCCAGGCTGCCGGCGCGTTGGTGTTTCAGGACAGCGGCTTTCAAGGCTTCGAAGAGCTCGACGGGCAGAAATCCGAACTGGAAGGTGTCCGGCCGGTCGCGGGCGATCGGCCGAAGGTCGAGACCCGGCCAGATGAAACGATTGAGTTCGTCGGTGATTATCCACGACCGCGCTGCATCCAATCCCAGTCGCCGCTTCACCGCCGTGGGGATCTCGACGCCGACCTCACTCGACGGAGACGTGTGCGTGATCGGCGCGACATAGACGAGCGTGTCGCCGTCCTCGTCCTTGATGGCGACGACGATAGCGCAGGGCCGATCTTTCCGCCCTTCCACGCCGCCGGCCCGGTGTTGAGCCCGCCAAAGATAGGCATACGAGATGACCAGGCCGGGAACCGGCGCGGCCAGAGGCATCGGCTCAGGGGTCGTCGCCCAGGGCGTAGCGATGTTCGGGCGGTATCTCCGCCGCCGCGATCAGGGCGGCTTCCGCGTCGGTCAAATCGGCGGACGCCACGACATCTCGCCGGCCTTGCTTCAGCGCATGGAAGGTGTCGGCCGAGACGATATAGACGGTCTCGCGGCCGTATTTCGTCACCCGCACCGGTTCGCTCAGGGCACGATCATGAAAGGCGCCGAAATTCTTCTGTACGGCCGACGATGGGGCGGTAATGGACATGGATCGATCTCCGCGACATGCCTAACTTACGTAAGATAGGCGTTCGGTGCAACGGTCGGCAGGAACTGGGCCCTTGGAGAAACGGATAGCCGCGCCAAACCCAAGCGCGGTGGGCGGGCTTAACTTAGCGGTCGAAGTTTCGTGCCGTTGACTTCCACGGCCCGGTGGGATCGGAGTTCGCCCGCCCGCGAACGGGGGAGGAAACGCGCTCATGGACTGGACCAGCGGCTATGTCGCCGAGATCGACTACACGCACGGCTATTATCGCGAGATCGCGCCGGGCCTGATCGATTTCGCCCTGCTGTTGAGCGGGCACGAGCCGCCGGACCGCTCGAACATGCGCTACCTCGAGCTCGGCTATGGTCAGGGGCTGTCGGCCAACATCCACGCGGCCGCGGTGGCCGGCGAGGTGTGGGGCGCGGACTTTAATCCCGCCCACGCGGCCAACGCCCAGTCCCTGGCCCAGCACGCCCAGTCGCAGGCCCGCTTCTTCGACGACAGCTTCGCCGACCTAACCGCGCGGGACGATCTGCCGGCTTTCGACTACATCGTCCTGCACGGGGTGTGGAGCTGGGTCTCGGACGAAAACCGCAGGGCGATCGTCGAGATCATCCGCCGCCGGCTGAGGGTCGGGGGCGCGGTCTATATGAGCTACAACACCCTGCCGGGGTGGGCCGTGGCCATGCCGCTGCGCCATATGATGACCTTGCACGCCGAGACGGTGGGCAGCGACGCCCAGGGCGTGGTCGGCCGGATCGACGCCTCGATCGCTTTTGGCGCCAAGCTGGCCGAAGTGGGCGCGCGCTATTTCGCGGCCAATCCCATGGCCAAGACCCGGCTGGACGCGATCGCCGGCCAAAACCGCAACTATCTGGCCCACGAGTATTTCAACCGCGACTGGGCGCCGATGTATTTCTCCGACGTCCACGCCTGGCTCTCCGACGCCAAGCTGAGCTACGCCTGCGCCGCCGCCTTGTTGGACCAGATGGACGGTTTCAACCTCTCGGCCGCCCAGCAGGAGGTGCTGAACGCCATTCCCTACACCGTGCTGCGCGAGACGGTGCGCGACTATCTGCTGAACCAGCAGTTCCGGCGCGACGTCCACACCCGGGGCGCGCGGCGCCTCTCCCCACTGGAGCGGCTCGAACGGCTGAATGACCTGCGCATCGCCCTGACCGTCCCGGCGGGAGATATCACTTGGGAGGTCGAGGCCGGCCTTGGCAAGGTCGGATTAAAGCCGGAAATCTATGAGCCGATCGTCGCGGCCCTGGCCGATGGGGACGCTTCGCCCAAGCGGATCGGCGATCTGGCGACCAAGCCGGCGATCGCCGCCCTGCCGCCCGGCGCCCTGATCGAGGGCCTGGCGGTGCTCGTCGGGTCCGGTCGCGCTCACCCGGCGCAGAGCGACACCGACGCCGAGGTGGCGGCGCCGCGGTGCCGGCGCCTCAACGCCTATCTTCTGGATCGCGCCAGGATCAGCGGCGATGTGAGCTGCCTGGCGTCTCCGGTGATCGGCGCGGGGGTGGCGGCGGGCCGCTTCGAACAGATGTTCCTGGGCGCCCACGCGCGCGGCCTCAAGACCCCCGAGGACTGGGCCAAGGACGCCTGGGACACCCTGGCCAGGCAAAACCAGTCGATCATCAAGAACGGCGAGGTCCTCCAGGGCGCCGAGGCGAATCTGGAGGAACTTCGCGCTCAGGCCAAGGAACTCGCCGGCAAGCGCCTGGCCCTGCTCAAGCGGCTGCAGGTCGCGGGGTAGACCGTCTCGACGCCTCCGGTTGGCCTAAGCGCGCGCCAGGGGCTACAGAAGCCGCTCGCGCCCGCAAGGAGCCCCCGTGGCCCGCCTGTTCAACGCCTATCTGATCGTCAATTGGGGCGCCGCCTCCAAGCGGAGCACGGGGACAGATTCCATCTGGATCGGGATCCTCAAGCGCGACGTGCGTTTCCGCATGGCCTTCGAATCCCACAATCCGGCCACGCGAAAGGAG
>JBBQGZ010000100.1:0-8557 GCA_038323535.1 Caulobacterales bacterium | reverse complement strand
CAAGGTCGGCAAGGATCTCGCCCAGGCGATCTTCGCCAAACCCAATTGCACCGCCGTCTTCGCCGAGGTGCCCAGCGCCGGCGTCACGGTGCGCATGGGCGCGGTGCTGGACGGCATGGCCGATCACATGGCGGCGATGCCCGCGGATCGCAGCTTTCGCCTCGCCGATGCGGCCCAGCCCGCCAAGGGTGACGTCGTCGCCGCCCTGAAGGGAGCGGAGATTGACGTGCTGGTGAATTTCCTGCCGGTGGGCTCCGAGGACGCGGTGAAATTCTACATGGAATGCGCCCTCGAGGCGGGGGTCGGGGTGGTCAACTGCATGCCGGTGTTCATCGCCAGCGATCCGGAGTGGGAGCAACGCTTCCGGTCCGCCGGCCTGCCGATCGTCGGCGACGACGTGAAGGCCCAGTTCGGGGCCACCATCGTCCACCGCGCCCTGACCAACCTCATGCGCCAGCGCGGGGTGCGGCTGGACCGGACCTATCAGCTGAACACCGGCGGCAACACCGACTTCCTCAACATGATGGACCGCACCCGCCTGGCGTCGAAGAAGATCTCTAAGACCGAGGCGGTGCAGGCCGTGCTCGCCGAGCGCCTGGCGGACGAGAACATCCACGTCGGCCCCAGCGACTATGTGCCGTGGCTGAACGACAACAAACTCTGTTTCCTTCGGCTCGAGGGCGCCCTCTTCGGCGCCGTGCCGATGAACATCGAGGTGCGCCTGTCGGTGGAGGATTCGCCCAATTCCGCCGGGGTGGTGATCGACGCCATCCGCTGCTGCAAGCTGGCGCTCGACCGCCAGGAGGGTGGCGCGCTCATCGGCCCATCGGCCTTTTTCTGCAAGCACCCGCCGATCCAGTTCACCGATGACGAGGCTCAGCGGATGACCGAAAGCTTCATCGAGCCCCGCCCGAGCCTCGCCGGGCGCGTCAAATGCCTGATCGTGGCCGCCGGCCAAGGAACGCGCCTGCGCGACGTGGCCCCGTCCAAGCCCTTGGCGGGAATCAAGGGCGTGCCCCTCATCGAGCGGGTGATCGACACCGCCCACGCGGCGGGCCTGAACGAGTTCGTGGTGGTGACCGGCTACGAGGGCGCGCGGGTCGAGGCCTTCCTGCGCGGCCTGGCCAGCCGCCGGGGCCTCACCATCACCTGTGTGCGCAACCCCGACTGGACCGCCCCCAACGGCGTTTCGGTCGCCGCCGCCGAGGGGCATCTGGGCGACCAGTTCGTGCTCCTGATGGCCGACCATCTGTTCGATCCGACCATCGTCACCGACCTCTTGGCCGCCGGGGGGGACGCGGACGGCGTGGTCCTGGCCGTCGATCGGCGCCTCAAGAGCCCGATTGTCGATCCGGAGGACGTGACCCGGGTGACCACCGACGCGCGGGGGAATATCCAGGCGATCGGCAAGGGGATCGCCGGCCACAACGCCCTGGACACCGGCATCTTCCTGGCCTCCAAGGCCCTGATCGGCGCCATCCGCGCGGATCTCGCGGCCGGCGGCGAGGGGAGCATTTCCTCGGGGATGCAGCGCCTGGCCCGGGACGGCCACGCCTCGGCCTTCGAGATCGGCGACCGCTTCTGGCTCGACATCGACGACGCCGTCGCGCACGGCGAAGCCGAAAGGGTGACCGCCTAGAGCAGGGTGATCTGAGGCGGAATCGCCTCGGATTTGAATCCTGCTCTAGATTCTTAGAGTGTAGAGCCCGATTCAGACCTCGGATCTCTCCGGTCCGCGGTCATCGGGCTCTAGGCCCCCAGGGCCAGGGCGCGGGGCGCGGCGGCCTGTTCGACGAACAGGTTGGTGTAGGCCTCGACCATCCGGCCGATATCGAAGGTGGGTGCGCGGGCCGCCCCGTTGACCCGGAATCGCTCGGTAAGTTCGGGGCAGGCTAGCAGCATGTCCATGGCGGCGCCGAAAGCGGCTGGATCCTCCGGTGGCACGACCCAGCCGCTTTCGCCATGCTCGATCAGCTCCCGGGGACCGAAATCGCAGGCCGTGACCAGGGTGGGGACGCCGCAGGCCAGGGCTTCGGCGACCACGCTGGGGCATCCCTCCCAGCGCGAGGGAAGGACGAACAGCCTTGCCTTGGAGAACCACGCCCAGGGATTGGCGCAGAAACCTGGAAACTTCACCCGCGACCCCAGGCCCAGGGAGGCGGCTTGCCGCTTGAGATCGCCCTCGCGGCTTCCGCGGCCCAGGATCACCAAGTCATGATCCTTGGCGGCCTCGCTGGCGGCGAAGGCCCTCAGCAGCAGATCATGGCCCTTCTGGTATTCCAGCCGCCCGGCGGTGACGATGAACGGCCGCGCCTGCGGCCGAGGCAGGGGCTCTTTGGCGAGCCGCTGAATGTGCGCCACATCGATGGGATTGTGGATCACCCGGATGCGGGTCCGATCCAGATCCAGGGAATCGTGCAGCCCGCGCGCCATCTCGTGGGAATTGGCCAAGAAACAGTCGGCGGCGCGGTAGCACCGCCGAGTCAGGCTCTTAATCAGGGCGCGCCCGGCGGGATTGGACAGCTCGTCGTCGATCACCGCGTCGGTATTGTTGCCCTCGCGCGCGATCCAGCGCGGACGATCCTGGCCCAGGCCCTTGAGCACGAAATAGGTGAGGACGCTCATCCCTTTGAGGAAACTCATCACCACATGGGGCCGATGGGCGCGGATCATGCCCGACACGTTGGCCGGGGCGAACACGGCCCCGGCGATCAGCTTGCGGGGCCGGTAGAAACCCGAGTTGTGACCCTCGAAAGCCAACCAGTCCTGGCCGATGGGAGAGGTGTCGATTCGCCCGGCGTCGGCGTCGCGCAGGAAGGGGCCGGCCTTGCGCAGCAATCCCATCCGAACATCAATGAGATCGGGATCGCAGCGGTTGAGCAGATGGACAGCCACCCGCTCGGCCCCTCCCCCATGCAGGGAGGACAGCAGCAGCATGACGCGCAACGGCTCGTTCATGCTATCTCCCCGCCCGGCGAGTCGCGCCAAACGAGGTTTCTAGACGGGCCAGGCGACAAGGGGCAACGGCGTTTTCGTTTGGGAGCGCCGGGCGCGAGGGCGGCTTGACGAAGATTGAACTGCTCGTGGGGTCGGACGCGTTCTGGGCGCGGGCGGCTTGGGACATCGCTTCGGCGCGACGTCGGCTCTACGTCCAGGCCATGAGCTTCGAGGGCGACGATGCCGGCAAGGCGGTCGCCGGCGCCATCATGGCGAGCCCGGCGCGCGACAGGCGGGTGCTCGTCGACGCCTATTCGACGGTGGTGATCAGCGATCGTTTCGTCCTTTCACCGGCGGGCCTGTTCGACCGCGCCCTGCGCGCGGAAGCCAAGGCCACCCGCGCGATGTTCGACGACCTTGTCCGGGCAGGGGCGCGGGTGCGCGTGACCAACCCGGTCGGCCCCCTTTATCTCCACTATCCGGCCCGCAATCACAAGAAGCTGATCGTCGCCGACGAGGTCGCCTATATCGGCGGGATCAATTTCAGCGACCATAATTTCGCCTGGCGCGACCTCATGCTGAGGCTCGAGGGTGACGCGGCGGCCCAGGTTCTGGCGCGGGATTTTGAAGCCACCTTCGACGGCGCGCCCGGCCCCTGGCGTGAGGATCTCGGCGACCTCGTGCTCCACAGCCTCGATGGCCGGAGCAATGTGCAAGGTTTCGCCGAGATCATCGCCCTAATCGAGGCGGCGGCCCGCGAGATCACCGTCGTCAGCCCCTATCTGACCTTCCCCTTCACCGACTCCCTGGCCAGCGCCGCGGGGCGCGGGGTGACGGTGACGCTGATCACGCCGCTGGCCAACAACAAACCCCTGCTGCGAACCTATTTGCTGGCCGCCGCCGCGCGGGCCGGATTCGACGTGCGCCTGACGCCGGGGATGAGCCATCTGAAGGGCTTGCTCATCGACGACCGTTACCTTGTCGTAGGCTCCTCCAACTTCGACTTCGTGAGCGTCGCGGCGGAAGAGGAGCTGATGGCGGTCATCACCGCTCCCGCCGTGATCGCGGATTTCCGCCGGCGGATCGTCGCGCCGGCTCTGAAGGGCGCCCTGCCCCCCGGCGTCCGTCGCCTTTCTCACCTCGCCGGCGTGGCCGCCCACGCCGCCCTGCGCATCGCCGACCTCGCCATTCGCCGCGCCCGCCTGGCGCCGAGGTCGGCGCGGGATTGGCGGGTGGGAGCGGCGGATGAACCGCCGGGGCGGTGGCGGTTTCGTTCCGCCTCCTGACCGTCATCCCGGCCGCGGGTTAGCGAAGCAATCGGAAAGCCGGGAGGCCGGCTGATCGGGCGTCTCGGCTTCAACCACCGACAACGCTCGCCTTCGCCTTGCTTTTCCTATGCCGCCACCTGCGGCGAACGCCAAGCGTCCAGGAAGCTTGCCTGATGCACGCAGCTCACCGTGCAGAAGGGCGCGCAGGGCTTTGCGGCGCGGTATTCGCGGGTGATGTCCGCCGCGCCGTAGTCCAGCAGCGGCGTCCCCGGCGCCCCCCGCTGCTGGGAGCAATAGTGCACCAGCCCGTCCTCGCAGATGTAAAGGTAGCGCGCGCCGGCCCGGCAGCGCCAGGCATTGGGCTTTCCGGCCAGGAGATTCTTCTGGAACATCCAGTAGTTGATCCGGTGGGCCCAGGAGCCCTTGGCCATCAGGGCGTGATAGACGCGCCGCTGGCTGGCCGAGAGAGGGGCGAGCGCGCCTTCGTCGTCGTGCAGCACCCCGACGGTGTGGCTGAAGCCCAAAGCCTTGGCGGCCCCCGCCACCTCCAGCGCGTCCCGGGTGCGCTCCTCGGAAATTCCGAGCACCGAGTTGATGTTGACGTGGAACTTGGCGTGGCGGGACAGCAGCCGGAGTTTCCCGGCCAGGGATTTGAGGGTCTTCTTGGAGATGGCGTCGGGCTTGATCCCGTCGATGGAGATCTGCAGTTCCTGCAAGCCGGCGGCGTTCATGGCCTCGATGCGCCCCACGGTCAGCAGGAAGCCGTTGGTGATGATGGTCGCCACCATGCCATGGGAGCGGATGCGCCGGATGATGGCGTCGTGCGCCGGATGGGTCAGGGGCTCGCCGCCGGTGAGGGTGACGATCTGGGTCCCCAGCCGCGCCAGGGCGTCGATGCGCGCCAGGATGTCGGCCAGGGGAACCGGCTTTGAAACCTTGTCGTATTCGCTGCAATAGGCGCACTCGAGATTGCAGTAGCGCGTCACCACCACATGGGCGAGCATCGGCCGCTGGGTCGAGGACATCACCCGCGCGGCCACCTGCAGGCCGCGCAGCACGCCCACGCCCGCCGTGCGCCTCGCCCCTCCCCCGGCCGCAGTCATCCGGGCCTGTTCAGGCGCACACGCACCGTGGTGTCGCCCTCTTTAGCCTCGAACGCCACCGACTGTAGAGACGGCTTGGAAAAGGCGATCCGGGGATTGTTGGAAAAACCGTAGGCTTCGGTCGGCCCGAACAGGCCGACGTCGAACCGGTGATTGGCGTTGGCGTCATGATAGACCGCCAAGGCATAGGTTCCCGGCCCCTTGAGCCAGATGCACATCCGGGTGGTCGGGGCCGCCGCCGGCTCGCTCCACACCTTCAGCGCGCCCCCCTTGACCAGGAACTGGCTCTTATCGTTCGGGTAGAGGGACGCGGTCATCAGTCCCCTGGCGGAGTCGACCCTCTCGACGATGATCAGCAGCCGCGCCGTCCCCGGGGTCCCGACGCACTCCTGGGCGTGGGCGCCGAGGGCCATGCCCGTCAGGGCCGCCCCCAGCAGGGCGGCGATGGGTCTCGAAGGCGCGGTCATCGATGGGCGATCTCTTTCATGGGGCGCCTTTCCGAAGCTCTGATGGCCGAAATATGGTTTTTCGCACGGTATACGGCGCGGCCCCGCGCGCCTACCGCCTGGGCCCGCGCGCCGCGAGCGTGGCCATCATCTGGAAGGGCGAAGGCTCGCCCGCCGGATCCGGCCCGCCGCGATACTCCCGGTAGAGGGTCGAGACATTGACCGCGATGCGCTCGGCGTCGCCCCAGTCGGCGAAGCCGCCCAGGCTAATGTCCAGGGCCGCCTCCATGACGGTCAGGCCGGCGTCGTAGCGGATGCGCGCCTCGCGATCGATATGGCGCAGATACTCCTGGACGCGGCGAACCCCGGCCAAGTCGGTGATCGGGCCGTGGCCGGGAACGATCAGCCGGGGGTTCAGGCCCGCGATCAGGTCGCAGGCCTTGAGCCAATTGGCCACCGGCCCGGCCCACAGGATCGGCGTGCAATCGATGAACAGGATGTCGCCCGAAAAGACCACGCCGTCCTCCACCGCGTGGACGATGACGTCTCCCGCCGTGTGCGCCGGCCCCACCTCGTGCAGATCGACGGTCTTGTCGCCGACCTGGATCGACAGGAAACCGCTGAAGGTCCGCGTCGGGGCCTTGGGCCGGGCGCCTTCGAAATCGAACGGGCCGAAGATGCGGCGCAGATAGGCGCCCGTCTCGCCCCACTCCGGCGCCCGGCGCATCATCGCGGCCAGGGAGGCGGCGGTCTGCTCCTCCATCTCCGCGGCGCTGGCGGCCGAGGCGACGATGCTGGCGTTGGCAACCAGGCCGTTGCCGAAGGTGTGGTCGCCGTTGGCGTGGGTGTTGACCAGCACCTCGATGTCCCTGGGCCCGATGCCGACGGCGTCTTCGATCGCGGCCAGCATCTCGCCGGTCAGGCGCGCGTCGAACAGGGTGTCGACCAGCAAGGAAGCCTCGCCGTCGCGCACGAAGCCGGCGTTGGACCATCCCCAGTCCCCGTTGGGCTGCAGCCAGGCCAGGGCGCCCCCGCCCAGGTCGTGAAGACCATGCCGATAGGTCCAGCGCGACGCCGCATGACTGGGATCGGCGCAAGCGGCGCCGGCGCAGGGATGGCCCCCGCTCATCGTTTCAGGAACCGGTCGATGCCGGATCTCGCCGATGGAAAAGCGAGGTTCTCGGCCATCCGGCGCGCCGCCAGGCCGTAGGCGCCCTCCAGGCTCATCTCGATCTGGCGCCCGAAGAGCGCCTTGCCCAGGGCCACCGCGTCGGGCGCCTTGCCGGCGATGGCGGCGGCGATCTCGTTCACGACGCGGTCGAGGTCCTCCGGGGGCACCGCGCGGTTGATCAGGCCGCTGGCCTGCGCCTCGGCGGCGCCCACGAAGCGGCCGGTGAGCAGCATCTCCAACGCCGCCTTTCGCTTCACCGCGCGTGAGAGGGCGACCGATGGCGTCGAGCAGAAGAGGCCCAGATCGATGCCGGAGACGGCGAAACGGGCGCTGTCGGCCGCATAGGCCAGGTCGCAACTGGCGACGAGCTGGCAGCCGGCGGCCACGGCCGCGCCTTGCACCTTGGCGATCACCGGCTTGGGCGACGCCACGATCGCCATCATCAGGGCGCCGCAGCGCGCGAAGAGCGCTTCGTGAGCCGCGGCGTCATCGCTGGCGCGCAGTTCCTTGAGGTCATGGCCGGCGCAGAACACCCGGCCGGCGGCGCCAAGGACGATCACGCGCACGGTTTCGTCCGCCTGGGCGGCCGCGATCTCGCCGGCGAGGGCCTCGATCATCGCTTCCGACAGGACGTTCGCCCGATCCGGATCGTTCAGGGTCAGGCCGGCGACCGGCCCTTCGTTCCGACGTGCGACCAGGGACGTCGGCATCAACGTGTCCTTCAAAACCGCGAACGGCCGGTCACGCTTGGCCAGATCGCCGCCGCGGTCAAGCCGCGAGCGACGACACCGCGTGGGCGCGCGCTGTGATCTCGAACGAACGAATGCGCGCCGCGTGGTTGAAGATCGAGGAGGTGATCATCAGCTCGTCCGCCCCGACGCGCGCGATGAAGTCCGCCAACCCCGCCTCGACGGTCGCCGGCGAGCCGATCACGGCGCGGGAGAGCGCCTGGGCCAGCATGGCCTTGGCCGCCGGGTCGAGGCGGCTGTCCATGTCGTCCACCGGCGGGGCAAGGGGGCCGGGCGCGCCGCTTCGCAGCGCGACGAACGCCTGCTGCAGGGAGCTGAACAGGCGGCGCGCCTCGGCGTCGCTGTCGGCGGCGATGACCGTCAGCCCCAGCATCACATAGGGGTGGGCGAGGCGCTCGGAGGGCTGGAACCGCTCCCGATAGATCGCCACCGCCTGTTCCAGTTGGGCAGGGGCGAAATGGGAGGCGAAGGCGTAGGGAAGCCCGAGCATGGCGGCGAGCTGCGCGCCGAAGGTGCTGGAGCCGAGGATCCACACCGCGACGTCGAGACCCGCCCCCGGAACCGCCCGGACGGCCTGCCCAGGCGCGGCCGGCTCGAAATAGTGGAGCAGCTCGACCACGTCGTCGGGGAAGGAGTCGGCGCCGCCGGCGAGGTGGCGGCGCAGGGCGCGCGCGGTCGCCGGGTCGGTTCCGGGCGCACGGCCCAGGCCCAGGTCGATCCGTCCGGGATACAGCGCCGCCAGGGTGCCGAACTGCTCGGCCACCATCAGCGGCGCATGGTTGGGCAGCATGACCCCGCCGGCGCCGATCCGGATGCTCGAGGTTCCCGCCCCGATATGCGCCAGGGCCACCGCCGTCGCGGCGCTGGCGATGCCGGGCATGTT